>NZ_LZHW01000010.1 GCF_001667265.1 Mycobacterium sp. ACS4331
GGCGGGCCCCCACCCCCCGCGCGGGGGGCGCCCCCCCCCGCGCCCCCCGCCCCCCCCCCCCCGGGGCGGGGCCGCGGCCGGCCGCCCCCCCCCCCCCCCAAAAGCGCGCCGAAATCAGAGCGCGGCGGCCAGCAGTTGCGCCAGGTGGGTGCCGCGCCGGTCGGTCAGATCGGCCACCTGGGTGCGACACGAATACCCGTCAGCCAGGATCGTGGCATCCGGTGACGCCGCGGTGACCGCGGGCCGCAGCTGCAGGTCGGCGATCGCGACCGAGACGTCGTAGTGTCCCTTCTCGACACCGAAATTGCCTGCCAGACCACAGCATCCGCTCAGCCGTTGCACGTCGGCCCCGGCCCGTTGAAGCAGCTGCGCATCGGCGGTCCAGCCCATCACGGCATGGTGATGACAGTGCGGTTGGGCGACCACCGACGTGCCCGCCAAGGACGGCGGCTCCCAGCCGCGTGCGGTGAGCAGTTCAGCCAGCGTCCGGGTGCGGAACGCGACGGAGTCCGCGACGGGCCCCAGCAGCTCGGCGGCGTCGGAGCGCAGCACCGCGGTACAGGACGGTTCGAGCCCGACGATCGGGATGTCGCCCGTCAGCGCGGAGACGGTGCGGCCCAGGATCCTCTTGGCGGCGTCGAGTTGGCCGGTCGAGATCCAGGTCAGGCCACAGCACTGCTGCCGGTCGGTCAACCGCGGTGCGTAGCCCGCATTTTCGAGGACCGCGACCGCGGCCTGGCCCACCTCGGGGGTGAAGTGGTTGGTGAACGTGTCGACGAACAGCAGCACCGGGTCCCCGCTGGCCGGCGGCCGCCGGTCGAACCAGGCACGGAACGTCTGCGTGGCGAACCGCGGCACGGAGCGGCGGGAATCCACTCCCGCCAGCGACATTCCGAGCCTGGCCGCGCCCGGCAGCCTGGTCGCGGCGTTGGCCAGCCGGGGCGCGGCACTCGCGGCACGCGCCCAGCGCGGCAGCCAGCCCAGCGAATAGTGCGCGGCGGGACGGATCCTGCCGCGGTGACTCTGGTGCAGCACTTCGGCTTTGAACGACGCCATATCGACTCCGGTCGGGCAGTCCGACAGGCACCCCTTGCACGACAGGCACAGATCCAGCGCCTCATGGACCTCGGGTGAGCGCCACCCGCCCGTCACCACGGTGCCGTTGACCATCTCCTGCAACACCCGGGCCCGGCCCCGCGTGGAGTCCTTCTCCTCGCGCGTGGCCTGATACGACGGGCACATCACGCCGCCGGTGCCGCTGTTGTCGGCCCGGCACTTCCCCACCCCGGTGCAGCGGTGCACGGCCTGAGTGAAATCACCGCCGTCGTGGCGATAGGCCAGCGCCAGGTCACGACGCAGCACGGGCGCGGCGGGCTCACGCAGGTCGGCGTCGAGCGGATTCGGGCGCACCAGCACGCCCGGGTTGAGCAGGTTGTGCGGATCGAAGACTGCCTTGACCGCCTCGAACAGCGCGATGGCCTCGCGCGAGTACATGATCGGCAGCAGTTCGCTGCGGGCCCGGCCGTCACCGTGCTCACCCGACAGCGATCCGCCGAACCCGGCGACGTGCGTGGCCGCGGCGGTCAGGAACTCCCGGAACACCGCGGTGCCGCCGGGCTTCTGCAGTGGGAAGTCGATGCGGATGTGCAGACAGCCGTCGCCGAAGTGGCCGTAGGGCAGGCCCGTCAGTCCGTAGTCGGCCATCAGCGCGTCGAAGTCGCGCAGGTAGGCGCCGAGTCGTTGCGGCGGCACCGCGGCGTCCTCCCACCCGGCGTGTGCGGGCAGCCCCGCGGGGCTGCGACTCGACAGCCCGGCGCCGTCGGCCCGGATGCGCCACAACTGCGCGGCCTGCGCGGTGTCGGTGACGACGGTCGACGCCACTGCGCCGCACTCCGCGGCCACCCGGCGCGCCCTCGTCATCACGTCGTCGAGGTCCTGCCCCGCGATTTCGACGAACAGCCACGCCGCACCCGCGGGCAGGGGCGGAACAGCCTGGGGCCCACGGCGTTCGCGCAGCACGTCGACGATGCGCGAGTCGATGCCCTCACACGCGGTCGGCCCGTGGGTGAGCACCTCGACAACTGCATCACCGGCCAGCGCGATGTCGGGATATCCCAGCACGACCAGGACGCGGTGCGGCGGATCGCTGACCAGCCGTACGGTCGCCTCGGTCAGCACGCCGAGTGTGCCCTCACTGCCGACGAGCATCCTGGTGACGTCGAAACCGTTCTCGGGCAACAGATTCTCCAGGGCGTAACCCGAGACCTGCCGCGAGAACCTGCCCATCTCGGTGCGGATGGGGCCCAGCCCGACGGTGGTCACGCGGCGCAGTTCGGCCAGCACGGCGGCGTCGTCCAACGGTGTGCCCGCGCCGGTGACGCCCCGCACGCTCACGACGTTGTCGCTGGTCCGGCCGTACCCCAGCGCGCGGGTGCCGCAGGCGTTGTTGCCGATCATGCCGCCGATCGTGCACCGGGACGACGACGACGGGTCCGGGCCGAACCGCAGTCCGTGGGGTTTGGCCACGCGCTGCAGATCCTCCTGCACCACACCGGGTTCCACCACGGCCGTCGCGGAGTCGGGATCGATGGAGTGCACGCGCCGCAGGTGCGCGCTGAAGTCCAGCACCAGGCCCGCACCCACCGCATTGCCCGCGATCGAGGTGCCCGCCCCGCGCGCTGTCAGCGGCACGCCCTCGGCGCGGCAGACAGCGAGCGCCGCCGCGACCTCGTCGACATGCCGGGGGCGCGCGACGACCAGGGGTGGCACGCGATACAGCGAGGCGTCGCCGGAATACGCCGCGCGAGTGGTGCCGTCGTCGCGCACATCGGACACCCCGGCGCGACGCAACAGATCTGCCAGCGTCGCGCCATCCATTCCTAGCATGCTACACCGCGTGGCATGCTACGGTCGGGCGGTGGCGATGGGACTACCCGACCCGCAGACCCTCCCCCCGAACGGTCGGCGCATGGAGGCCGTCGTCGCTGCCGTCCGCGAGGCCATCGACGACGGCCGGATGAGGCCGAACGTGCGCTACTCGGTGTACCAACTCGCCGAGTCGCTGGGCGTGTCACGCACCCCGGTGCGCGAGGCGCTGCTGCGCCTCGAGGAGGTCGGCCTGGTCGAATTCCAAGCGCGGCAGGGCTTTCAGATCCTGCTGCCCCGCGCGGCCGACATCGCCGACATCTTCGCGGTGCGCCTGGCACTGGAGTTGCCCGCGGTGCGCCGGGTCGCGGCGACCGGATGCCCGCCGGACCGGCTCGAGCGGCAGCGGGACCTGATGCGGGCCGCCGCGGCCGCGGGTGACGAACGCGCATTCGTCGCCCACGATCAGCGCCTGCACGACCTGATCCTCGAACTCGCGGGCAACGCGCGCGCCCGCGGGATCGTCAGGGGCCTGCGGGAGACCACCCGCCTGCTCGGCGCCTCGACCGCCGAGAAAACACGAACACTCGTCGACATCGACGCCGAGCACGCCCCGATCGTCGACGCCCTGCTTCGCGGCCAACCCGACACCGCGGCGGCAGCCATGGAAGCCCACCTGGTCAGCACGGGAAAGCTGCTCGTGGGACAGGCCCTGCGCGATGAGGTCGGCCACGCCGATCCGGCCGAGATCGAGGCCGTCTGGGCGGCGGCCAACTGACGGAGGTGTACTAGAACTGGAACACGTTCTAGTGTGGATCGCATGAGTGACGAACTGCTGCGCCACCCTGTCCACTCCGGTCACCTGCTGATCGGCGCTCTGAAACGGCACAAGGACAAGCCCGTGCTGCATCTGGGCGACACCACCCTGACCGGCGGCCAGATGGCCGAGAAGATCAGCCAGTACGTGCAGGCGTTCGAGGGCCTCGGCGCCGGCTCCGGCGAGACCGCGGGCCTGCTGTCGCTCAACCGCCCCGAGGTGCTGATGATCACCAGCGCCGGACAGACGCAGGGCTACCGCAGGCTGGCACTGCACCCGCTGGGCTCGCTCGACGACCACGCCTACGTGCTGAGCGACTCCGGGGCGACCTCGCTGATCATCGACCCCAATCCGGCGTTCACCGAGCGTGCGATCGGCCTGATCGGCAAGGTCGAGACCCTCAGGCAGGTGCTGACCATCGGCGCGGTGCCGGCGGAGTTGGCGACCGCGGCCGAGGCGGCCAACGTGGCGGTGCTGGACCTCACGGCCGAGGCCGACAAATACGAACCGCGGCCGCTGGTGGCCGCCAACCTCTCCCCCGACCACGTCAACGGCCTGTCGTACACCGGTGGCACCACGGGTAAGCCCAAGGGCGTCATGATGACCACCCGGGCCACGACGACCATGACCACGATCCAACTCGCGGAGTGGGAGTGGCCCGAGAACCCCCGCTTCCTGATGCTGACGCCGCTGTCACACGCCGGCGCCGCCTACTTCCTGCCGACCCTGATCAAGGGCGGCGAGATGCATGTGATGGCCAAGTTCGACCCGGGGGCCGCGCTGCGCTACATCGAAGAGCACCGGATCACCGCGACGTTCGTGGTGCCCGCGATGCTCTACGCCCTGCTGGACCACCCCGACTCCCGCACACGGGACCTGTCGTCGCTCGAGACCGTGTACTACGGCGCCTCCGCGATCAACCCGGTGCGCCTCGCCGAGGCCATCGAGCGGTTCGGCCAGATCTTCGCGCAGAACTATGGCCAGTCCGAGGCGCCCATGGCGATCAGCTACCTGGCCAAGAAGGACCACGACGAGCAGCGACTCACATCATGCGGTCGGCCCACGCTGTTCGCCCGTTGCGCGCTGCTGGATGCCGACGGAAACCCCGTGCCACAGGGTGAGGTCGGCGAGGTCTGCGTGTCCGGACCGCTGCTGTCCGGCGGTTACTGGCAGCTTCCCGAGGAGACCGCCAAGACGTTCCGCGACGGCTGGCTGCGCACGGGCGATATGGCCCGCGAGGACTCCGACGGGTTCTGGTTCATCGTCGACCGGGTCAAGGACATGATCGTCACGGGCGGGTTCAACGTGTACCCGCGCGAGGTCGAAGACGTCGTCGCCGAGCACCCCGCCGTCGCGCAGGTGTGCGTGGTGGGCACGCCGGACGACAAGTGGGGCGAGGCCGTCACCGCCGTGGTCGTCCTGCGCGAGGACGCCGGCCGGGACGAGGATGCGATCGCGACCATGACCGCCGAGATCCAGGCCGCGGTCAAGGACCGCAAGGGTTCGGTACAGGCACCCAAGCAGGTCGTCGTCGTCGACGCGTTGCCGCTGACCGGGTTGGGCAAGCCCGACAAGAAGGCCGTGCGGGCCAGGTTCTGGGAGGGTGCGTCACGGTCGGTGGGCTGATCCAGGTGAAATGTGCGAAATAGCAGCCTTTTCAGGGGATTTGCATGCCAAAGCGCACATTTCGTCACCCGGATCGTTTACGGGGCCGCGCCGGGGACGCCCTGTCGCGCCGCCACCGAGGCACCCGCCCCGGTGGCGAACACCTCGATGACGACATCGCGGTCGCAGTAGCGCCCGATCGAGCGCAGGCCGTGCGTCGAGGCGATGATGTCGGTCGCGATGTCACCGGTCAGCGGGTAGTCGATCACCTCATGCCGCCAGTGCGCGGCGACCACGGTGGTGCCGGGCATCAGCCGCGCACATTCGCGGTTGAGCACCGCTGAGAGCAGACCGGCGTTGAAGTAGCACGCCACCTCGGACAGCACCACAAGGTCGAAGGACCCCTGCGGCCACGGTTGGTCCAGGGAGGCCTGGGCCAGCGTCACCCGGTGGCGGCAGTTGAGTCGGCGCAGGCGTTCGTCGGCCACCTGCAGGGCGCCGTCGGCCACGTCGATCGCGGTGACGTGGTCGCACCTCTCGACGAGGCGCTGAGTCAGAGTGCCGATGGAACAGCCCGGTTCAAAGGCGTGCCGGTACTGCCGGTGCGGCAACATCGCGGTGATGATCGCGTACTTGCGCTGTTCGTACCACCGCGTCGACAACTGCCAGGGGTCCTCTGCGGCGGCGTAGATGCGATCGAAGTGATGGTCGGGCAGCCTGCTCAACGGAACACGACCTCCCCCACCGCGAGCAGGCGACGTACCACGAAGGCCGGCAGCGCCGGTTCGGCGCCGGGCGCGGGAGGATCCAACTGACTGCGAAAACAGTTGACCGCATGGTGTTTTCGCCCCAGCGCGGAGCGGGTCACCGGGACCGAGTGGGCCCTGTTCCACGGCACATCGGGGTCTCCCGGGCGGGCCCAGTGCCACATCCACACCGGATACTCCAGGACTGGATTGCCCGCGCGACCCGCTGCCGTATGGGCGCAGGCGCCGACGGTCTCATGGTCAGCGGTTCCGTCGCCGCGCCACGGCGCCGCACACCACATCCCGGGCCGGTCCAGCAGGATCATGGTCAGGAGTTCAATCAGCGCGTCGGCGCGCTCACCCGCCCGGCCATCGGGGAAGCCGAGGTGAATAGGTTGCCGAACGCCGAGAAGCCTTGCGGCGGCATTCAACTCGTTGCGGCGACGGCCCTCCAGACTGATCCTGTCGAATGCCGACAGGTCGCGGCACGCGGCACCGCCGTCACTGACGGAGACCACGTCGACCTGAATGCCGCGTTCGGCCAGCGTGGCCGCCAAGCCACCGACCCCCAGCGTCTCGCCGTAGGGGTGCGCCGCCACGACCACGAGCCCGGGGCAGTCGACGAGGTTGAGTTCGGGCATCTGCGGTCTGGGCAACCACTGCGAAACCGGTGTGCCGCCGTTCGACAGCGGCATGGCGGCGAAACGCGCGCAGTTGCTGACCGCGGACGTCATCGGCGTGCACCCGCCAATGCGCCGAGAGTCGCCAGATCACGTTCGGCGTGGCTCTGCCGCACGTAGATCGACAGGTCCGCCATCCGGCGGACGAGCCGATCCTCCGTGGCCAGCGGACCAGGTCCCAACGCGCGGGCCGTGCGTGTGACCGCCTCGTCCACGGCGGTCTCCGCGACCGCCCGCACCCGCCGCGCCAGCACCTCACCGCGCCCGGCACGGTCGAAGGGGTCGGCATCGATTTCCGTCGCCGCCCTCTCCAACACCGCCTCGGCGGCCGTCAGGGCCGCATCGACCGCACCCAGATGGACCAACGCGTGCTCATCGGCTCCGCCCGCGGCGACGTGGTCGTACAGGGGTTGGGCCACCGCCTGGGCCCCACCCAGCCAGCACGCGGCGACCCCGATGGCGCCGTGCCAGAAACCCGGTCGGCTCAGATACTCACCGGGCTCCCCGACGGGCACCGCACGGGTGTTGTTGAACTGCACCGCGCGGGTGTCACGTCCCGCCATGCCGGGGTTGGCCCACGTGCTCGGCAGCGGCCGGACGCTCTGGTCCGTCAGAGTCACGGCGTACAGGCCGCGTCGGCCGTCGGCGTCGGTGGCCGTCACCAGGGCGTTGGTGCAGAACGAGGCGCCCGCACACCACGCCTTGGTTCCGTTGAGTATCGAGGTGTCGTCAGTGGCCGCCGCGGCGGTCAGGACCCCATCCGGCGACTCGGCCGTCCACACGCCCCAGAGTTCGTTGAACTGCACGGGTTTACCACCCAATTCGTGCAGAATCGCGACGGCGTCGACGTGCGCCTCGGCGATGCTGGCGGCCGTGATGTCCTCGCGGGCCATCTCGGTCAGCAGTCGCCAGCGCCGCGCCGTCGCCCCGGATGCGGGCAGCGGCAGATCCAGGCGTCCCATGTCGAGCCAATGCGAGATCACACCCGCCGTCATGCTGAATCCCTCACTGTCACAGATGCGCCACCGGACGGGGCCTCGGCTTCGCAGTGCGGCCCCGCCCCCGCAGCGCACTCGTACATCACCGACATAGCTGCTAGGTAGCCGTTCACGACGATTTCCACACATTCCCCAACGAGCGGAGCAGTGGCACCATGGAGTGCGTGCAGTCGCTGCGAGGACTCAAAGCCGTCCTGTTCGACTTCTCCGGCACACTGTTCCGCCTGGAGGAGAAGGACAGCTGGTTCGAGGGAATCAAACTGCCGGGCCAGGCCGACCGGCGGATCGACGGCCATGTCCAGGCCGAGTTGATGCGCAGGATGACCGCACCGACCGGGCACATGGTCCCGATGGGGCCCAACGAGCACTACGCCTGGACCAATCGAGACCTCCAGCCGGACCTGCACCGCGAGGCCTACCTGCACGTGCTGCGGGAGTCCGGGGTGACCGACCACCACGCCGAATCGCTGTATCAGCGCCTGATCTCGCCGTCGTCGTGGACTCCGTACCTCGACACCGCCGACGTCCTGCGCAAGCTGTCCCAGTCGGGCATTCGGACCGCGGTGGTGTCCAACATCGCCTTCGACATCCGCCCCGCATTCGAACGGATCGAGGCGACCGACCACGTCGACGAGTTCGTGCTGTCGTACGAGGTGGGCGCCGTCAAACCCGACCCGAAGATCTTCGCCACCGCGCTGCAGCGCCTTGAGGTCGAGCCCGCCGAGGCGATCATGGTCGGCGACAGCGAGGAGGCCGACGGCGCGGTGCAGGCGCTGGGGTGCGAATTCGTGTTGGTCGATCCACTGCCGATCGCCGATCGCCCCGACGGCCTGCGGCGTGCACTGCTCCACCACGGCGTCGACGTCTCGTGAGCGAACGGATCCGGCCGCCCTGGTGGCTCAAGCCGTTCAACAGGGTCTTGATCGCCACCATGCGACTCGGTCTGCCGACGTTCGGCAGGGAGATGCCGTTGGTGCTGACCGTCGTCGGCCGCAGCTCCGGCAAGCCCCGCTCGACACCCATCACGCCGATGGTCGTCGATGGGCACCGGTACGTCGTCGGCGGATTCCCCGGCGCGGACTGGGTGCGCAACGCCCGCGCCAACCCCGCCGCGACGCTGACCAGGGGGCGCACAGACGAGCGCGTGCACATGACCGAGATGTCGGCCGAGGAGGCGCGGCCACTGCTGCGGCAGTTCCCCGCCCTGGTGCCGTCGGGTGTGGACTTCATGAAGAACGCCGGTCTGGTCACCAGCGATGCACCCGACGAGTTCGAGGCCCTCGCCGGTCGGTGCGCGGTGTTCCGGTTCGATCCGCTCGATTGAGGCCGCGCCGCCACGACTACGGTGTGATGTCGTGAGCGAAAACCCCTTCGATCCCAGTCTGTGGCGGCCGGTGGACGGGTTTGCCGATCTGATCGACATCACCTACCACCGCCACATCGACAGCGCGGGCCGCCCGCAGCCGACCGTGCGCATCGCCTTCAACCGACCCGAGGTGCGCAACGCGTTCCGGCCCGGCACGGTTGACGAGTTGTACCGCGCGCTGGACCACGCCCGGATGTCCCCAGACGTCGGAGTCGTCCTGCTCACCGGTAACGGGCCGTCCCCCAAGGACGGCGGCTGGGCGTTCTGCTCGGGCGGGGATCAGCGCATCCGCGGCCGCACCGGATATCAATACGCCGCCGGCGAGACCGCTGACACCGTCGACGTGGCGCGGGCCGGCCGTCTGCACATCCTGGAGGTGCAGCGACTCATTCGGTTCATGCCCAAACCCGTGATCTGCCTGGTGAACGGGTGGGCCGCGGGCGGCGGTCATTCTCTGCATGTGGTCTGTGACCTGACGTTGGCCAGCCGCGAGCACGCCAAGTTCAAGCAGACCGATGCCGACGTGGGCAGCTTCGACGGCGGCTACGGCAGTGCGTATCTGGCGCGGCAGGTCGGCCAGAAGTTCGCACGCGAGATCTTCTTCCTGGGGCGCACGTACACCGCCGAGCAGATGCACCATATGGGTGCGGTGAACGAGGTGGTCGACCACGCCGACCTGGAGAATGTCGGGTTGGAGTGGGCTGCCGCGATCAACGGCAAATCGCCTCAGGCGCAACGGATGTTGAAGTACGCGTTCAATCTGCTCGACGACGGCCTGGTCGGTCAGCAGTTGTTCGCGGGCGAGGCCACCCGGTTGGCTTACATGACCGATGAGGCCGTCGAGGGACGCGATGCGTTCCTGGAGAAGCGCGATCCCAACTGGGATCCGTTCCCGCGGTACTTCTGAGGTATCGGGCTTTCGGCTGCCGTCGGCGTCTGTGGGGATTGGCGTGCGGCGCCCTCGGGGTCGCGGTGTTGCGGCGTTCCAGCGCTTCGTGGCACCGGTCTCGCCCGGCCCCCGGGACTGTGTCTCCGGGTCCGTTGTTTGAAATGCCCGACTACGAGCGAATTTCACGGGATCATGCTTCTTCGGCCACGTGGACGCTTGAAATCTCTTCTGCCCCTTGGGTTTCTCCTGCCACATCGCGACAGGGTTTGTCGGTGGTTCGAACTACTGTTCGAGTATGACGTCAGTGGCCGCCCTGCTCTCTGAGCTTGAGGGCGTCCACGCCCGCCTGGCCGCCGCCAGCGTCGATGACCTCTCCGCCACGCAGGTGCTGACCGTGATGGAACGCCTCCAGAAAGTCAGCTGGGCCGATGCGGCCGTCGACCACAAACTCATTGTGCGGTTGCAGGAGTGTGGGCCCGACGAGTTGGGTGGGGACACGGTCGCCAAGGTCCTGACCCACCGGCTGAGGATCCCGGCCGACGAGGCCCGCCAGCGCGTCGCCGACGCCGAAGTCCTGGGACCGCGGCGGGCGATGACCGGCGAGGTGTTGGAACCGGTCATGCCGAACGTCGCTGCCCGGGTGGCTGAGGGACGGGTCGGACCCGCGCACGTGGACAGGATCCGAAAGTTCTTCACAGCTCTGCCCGACCATGTGGATCTCAGTGCCCGTGTCGAGGCGGAGCGGTTGGCCGCCGACCACGCCGCCACGATGGGGGTGCCCGACCTGCGGGCCGCACTGGAGCGGATGCTGTTGTGGCTGGATCCCGACGGGTCGTTCAACGACGCCGACATCCAACGCCGCCGCGGTATCACCTTCGGCAAGCAGGGTCCGGACGGACTCATCCGAGTCAGTGGACACCTCACCCCGGAAGCGTGGGCAGTCTGGGAGCCGGTGATGGCGACGAAGGCCGCCCCCGGGATGTGCAACCCCGACGATGAGAATCCGTGTGTGTCGGGGCGGCCCACCCAAGAGCAGATCAAAGCCGATCAGCGCACCACAGCCCAACGCCAGCACGACGCCCTGGTCGCCGCCGGACGCATGCTGCTGGCCTCCAAGAAGCTGGGCAAGCTCAACGGGCTACCGGTGACCGTCATCGTCTCCACGACGTTGAAGGAGCTGTCCTCGGGGGCGGGGTTCGGGATCACCGCCGGTGGGTCGTTGTTGCCAATGCGGGATCTGATCCGGATGGCCACCCACGCCTTCCACTACCTGTCAGTCTTCGACGACGACGGCCAAGCCCTGTATCTGGGGCGGGCCAAGCGGATCGCCACCCCCGCCCAACGCATCGTGCTGCACGCCCGCGACCGGGGATGCACCGCACCCGGTTGCACCGCCTCGGCGTATCAATCCCAGGTCCACCACGCCACCCTCGATTGGGGCCAGGGCGGGGAAACGAATATCAACGAGTTGGCTTTGGCGTGCGGGCCCGACAACCGCAAAGTCGGCCCCACCAAATGGCGAACCCGCATGCGCCGCGGGCGGTGTGAATGGATCCCGCCACCGCATCTCGACAATGGTGGACCACGGGTCAACGACCACCACCACCCCGAAAACCTCCTCGCACCCCGCGACCCGGAGGACAACGAAGGCGGCCCCGACCCCGACTGAGTCGGGAGGGTGAACGCAGCCCGGAGGGCGAACGCAGTCCGGAGGGTGTCGGCATGGCACGACACAGCCGGGTAGGCCGACGCAGTCGGCCGGGATGCGACCGCCTCCTGTACGCGGCTCGATGAACACAACAGAGGCTTGCCAGTCGGGCGAATTAGAGTGCAGTTTCGTGAACCCTCTGCGCCGTCTGACGGACTCCCTGGCAATGGCCGGGATGCGCCCACCGCTGAGCCTGCCCACCGGCACGCGCATCGACCTGCGCGGAAAGCGGGTGCTGCTGACAGGTGCTTCGTCCGGAATCGGCGAGGCCGCGGCCAGACAGTTCGCCGACGCGGGCGCCGCGGTGATCCTGGTCGCCCGGCGGCAGGAACTGCTCGACGAAGTGGCGGCCCGCATCATCGACAACGGTGGTGATGCGCGGGCCGTGGCGTGTGACCTCGCAGATCTGGAGGCCATCGACGCGATCGCGGAAACCGTTGGCGCCGTGGACATTCTGATCAACAACGCGGGACGTTCGATTCGCAGGCCGATGGCCGAGTCGCTGGACCGCTGGCACGACGTCGAGCGCACCATGACGCTGAACTACTACGCGCCGCTGCGCCTCATCCGGGCGTTCGCCCCCGGCATGATCGAGCGCGGCGACGGCCACATCATCAACGTCGCCACGTGGGGTGTCATGAACGAGGCCGCACCGCTTTTCGCGGTGTACAACGCGTCCAAGGCGGCACTGTCCGCAGTCAGCCGAGTCATCGAAACCGAATGGGCCCCCAAGGGCGTGCATTCGACCACGTTGTACTACCCGTTGGTCGCGACGCCCATGATCGCGCCGACCAAGGCCTACGACGGCCTGCCGGCACTGTCAGCCGAGGAGGCGGGCGAGTGGATGATCCGCGCCGCTCGCACCCGACCCGTGCGGATTGCGCCGCGCATCGCGGTGACCGCCCGCGCCGTCGACGTCGTCGCACCCGGCCTGCTGGCGAACATCATGAAACGCCAAGGCATCCAACCCACCTGACCCGGTGTGTCGCACGTGATCACGAGCCGACACCAACAAGACTGTTCGTCATGGAGATTCTGGCCAGCCGGGTGCTGTTCCGGCCGGCAGACTATGAGCGGTCACTGGCCTTCTACCGCGACACGCTCGGATTGGCGATCGCCCGTGAGTACGGCGGCGGCACGGTCTTCTACGCGGGCCAGTCGCTGATCGAACTGGCCGGGCACGGCGGACCACCCGCGGGATCGCCGCCGTTTCCCGGCGCACTGTGGCTGCAGGTCCGAGATCTCTACGCCACGCAGACCGAACTGCAGGCCCGGGGCGCACAGATCAGCCGCGAGGCCCGTCGCGAACCGTGGGGGTTGCATGAGATGCACGTCGCCGACCCCGATGGCGTCACCCTGATCTTCGTGCAGGTGCCCGAGACGCATCCGCTGCGCCGGGACACCCGAGACTGAACCCCGCAAGCGGCGGGCGGCCGTCGTTCAGACGGCTCCCGATCAACGCGCCGGGGCCGCCAGCGGCCACCCGACGGACGCCAACCGCGCGGCCACCTGGTGGATCTCCTGCGGGTTGGGCTCCTTCTCGGCAACCTCACGGATGGCCTGCTCGATCTGCTCCGGCGTGACCGGTGCGGCGTCGTCGCTCTGCAGCAGCACGACCCGCGCCGCCAGCTTGACCTCTTCCTCGGTCAACGTGCGGGCCAGCAGCGCCAGCAGCGGAAAGTAATCCTTGGTGGGCACGCCTTGCGGATAACCGTCGTGCAGCCAGTGCAGGACGTTGTCGAGAACGCTCGGGCTTTCAGACACTCCAACCTCACTTCTTGGGGATGAAGGGGAACATGTCGACGTCGAAGTGGTGAATGACGGTCGTGCGCGTGATCCACAGGATGGCCGCGACGATCACCAGTCCGACGAATGCGAACAACAGCAGACCAAGAAACCTCAGGGCGGGGTTCGGTGCCCGCTTCGCGCCGTCGACGTCGACGTCACCGGCTCCGGCCGAATGGAAGACCAGGCCGACCGCGAACAGCGCGGGCAGACCGGCACCCAGGATCAGACCCACCACGAGCACCCGGAAGATGCTGTCCACGTAATGCATCAGAGCGTCCCTGCCTTGGTCTCGTCACCGGACACCGGTGTCACGGTGAGGTCTGTCGCAACGCCCCGCAGATCTGCGGGCACCACCGAGTTGGTGGTGGTGTCCCAGTCGGCGTTGACGTTGGTGTGGTCGACCTTCTGCTGCTGGGCCCGCCGCCACATGTAGTAGGACAGACCGACCAGGACGCTGAAGATCACCAGATCGCCGACCAGCGGCGACGTGATGCCCGCGATGCCGTGGGAGACCCAGAAGGTGACCGCGCCGACCAGGCCCGCAGCGGGCAGCGTCACCAGCCACGCGACGGCCATCCGGCCGGCAACCGCCCACCGCACCTCGGCGCCCGGCTTGCCGACGCCCGATCCCAGGATCGAACCGGTGGCGACATGCGTGGTCGACAGCGCCATGCCCGCGGCACTGGAACTGAGAATGATGGCCGCGGACGAGGCCTCCGCGGCAAGCCCCTGCGGGGACTCGATCTCGACCAGGCCCTTGCCGAGCGTCCGGATGACGCGCCACCCGCCGAGGTAGGTGCCCAAACCGATGGCCAGCGCACAGCTGGCGATCACCCAGAACGGCAGGCCGTCCTCCTTGACGTTGCCGGTCAGGTGGCCGGTGGTGATCAGCGCGAGCGCGATGACGCCCATGGTCTTCTGGGCGTCGTTGGTGCCGTGCGACAGCGCGACCAGGGAGGCCGTCGCGATCTGTCCCCAGCGGAAGCCCCGCTCACGCTGGCGCTTGGCGACCCTGCGGGTGATGCGATAGACCAGCCACGTGCCGCAGGCAGCGACGATGCCGGCGATCAGCGGTGCCGCGAGCGCGGGGATGAGCACCTTCTGCGTCACACCGGACCAGTTCACCCCGGCCAGGCCGATCGCGGCGAGGCCGGCGCCGATCAGACCGCCGAAGAGCGCGTGCGACGAACTCGACGGGATGCCGAACAGCCACGTCAGCAGGTTCCACAGAATGCCGCCGATCAAACCGGCGAAGATGATGGTCAGACCCATCGACGCGTCGATGCTGGGCAGAAGTGAGCCGGTCTTGCCGTCTTGAATCTTGAGCACCGACGTCGTGACCGTGACGGCGACCTCGACCGAAAGGAATGCGCCGACGAGGTTGAGCACCCCCGCGAGCAGCACCGCGGTCTTGGGCTTGAGCGCCCGGGTCGCGATCGACGTCGCCATGGCGTTTCCGGTGTCGTGGAAGCCGTTGGTGAAGTCGAAAGCCAGGGCTGTTGTGACCAACAGCACCAAGATGATCAGCTCGGCGCTCATGGTGCTCATTCTGGGGCCACACCGACCGATTTACCTAGCCGCGCCACGCCCCAGAACACCGAGCGAACTGGCACTTTGCCTGAGTGGTGACTGTGTTCATCTACTGTTCATCTTCTGTCTGGGACCCGTTGGCGGCAGCGGCTGCTCGCTGGCGGACGCGGGGGTGCTGCAGCACACTAGGATTCTGGTCGAGCCACGACTTATCAGGAGCCGACGCCGTGAATCGTTTTCTCAGCTCGATCGTCTCCTGGCTGCGCGCGGGGTACCCCGAGGGCGTGCCCCAGAATGACTACCTGCCGTTGCTGGCGCTGCTGTCGCGCCGGCTGACCACCGACGAAGTCAAGATCGTGGCGGGCGAGCTCACGAGTCGGCCCGAGTTCGACGACATCGACATCGGCGCGGCCATCATGCGGATCACCGACGAACTCCCCTCCCCCACCGATGTCGAACGCGTTCGCGAGCGCCTCGCCGCCAAGGGGTGGCCGCTCGACGATCCCCGAGACGGGGAGGTCGGCGAATAGCCCCGCTGCGCGCACTGGTCGTCCCCCCAGGCCCGTCGGCGTCACCGATGATGGCCGCACTCGACGTCGTACTCGACGGCACCGCGAGCGCGGTGCTGCCGATACCTGCTGGCGATCTGCGCCAAAGTGACCTTCTCACAACGTCTTTGCGAGTCGGTGAGGAGATCGACGACGACGTCGCGCTGGTGGTGTCCACGTCGGGGACCACCGGAACCCCGAAAGGGGCGATGCTGACCGCGGCCGCCCTGGTCGCGAGCGCATCGGCGACGCATGACCGCCTCGGCGGCCCGGGCACCTGGCTGTTGGCGCTCCCGGCCCACCACATCGCGGGGATTCAGGTGCTGATCCGCAGCGTGACGGCGGGCACCGTGCCCGTCGAGCTCGATGTGTCCGCCGGGTTCGACGTGACGGCACTGCCGGCCGCGGTCGCCGCGATGGGTTCGGGTCGCCGATACGCCTCGCTGGTGGCCACACAACTGGCCAAGACGCTGACCTATCCGGCCGCCACCGAGGCGCTCGCGGAACTCGACGCCGTGCTGCTCGGCGGTGGCCCGGCACCCCTGCCGGTGCTGCAGGGCGCCGCAGCCGCGGGCATCACGGTGGTGCGCACCTACGGCATGAGTGAGACCGCGGGCGGATGCGTGTACGACGGCGTCCCCCTCGACGGCGTCGAGGTACGCCTGGATGATTCGCGGATCGAGCTCGGCGGCGTCACCCTGGCCAAGGGCTACCGCAATCCGCAGGACCCCGACCCCTTCGCCGAGCCGGGCTGGTTCCGCACCGATGATGTTGGTGCGCTGGATGATTCAGGGGTTCTGCAGGTGCTGGGCCGAAGCGACGACGCGATCAGCACCGGCGGGTTGACGGTGCTGCCGCAACCCGTGGAGGCTGTCCTCGCGACCCACCCCGCGATCGCCGAGTGCGCGGTCTTCGGCGTGCCCGACGACCGACTCGGACAACGCGTCGTCGCGGCCATCGCCCTGACGCAGGGCGCCGTCGCGCCGACGGTCACCGAACTGGCCGCGCACGTCGGCCTGGCGTTGGACCGGACCGCCGCTCCGCGCGAGGTCCACATCGTCGACGAACTCCCCCGTCGAGGCATCGGCAAGGTCGACCGCCGCGCGCTGGCGCAGCGGTTCGGCTGACGGAGCCGCCGAACCCCGCCGGAACGCGGGCATGATGGGCGGCATGCGTCGCGAGATCCACACCGTTGAAGAACTGCGCGCCATCGTCGGTCATCCGAACGAGGTCGTGGCCAACAAGGTGCGCGACAGGCTGTCCCCCATTCACCGTGACTGGCTCGCGCACTCCCCGCTCGGGTTCGTGGCCACGACCGACGCGGAGGGGCGACTCGATGTGTCACCCAAAGGGGACCCCGCCGGTTTCGTGCACGTCCTCGACGACACCACGATCGCCATTCCCGAACGCCCGGGCAACAGGCGCGTCGACGGCCACCTCAACGTGCTGCAGCGCCCACACGTCGGAACCATCTTCCTGATCCCGGGCCGCGGTGACACGCTGCGGATCAACGGGCGCGCGACCATCGTGGCCGACGCCGACTACTTCGACGCCATGACGGTGCAGGACAAGCGCCCACTTCTGGCCCTCGAGATCACCGTCGAAGAGGTGTTCTTCCACTGCGCCAAGGCATTTCTGCGTGCCGACGCCTGGCGTCCCGAGTCGTGGAACCCCGCCGCGCTGCCCAGCGTCGCGCAGATGGCCCACGCCCTGCGGATGGGGGTGAGCCTCGCCGAACTGAAGCGCCACTACGACGAGGACAACATGCGCACCATGCTCTATTGACCGGCACCTGAACACATCCCCGGGATTCGGCGTGGCCCGCCGCCGAGGGACATCACCGTGACCGCGCATCTCGCGGCCCGATCCCGGCAGCGGCGCCGCGCCCGGCCACGCTGCGTTACGGTGAGTGCCGTGAGACGAGGGCACCGGCCGCTGGCAGCAATGATCGCGTGCGGTCTGGGCCTCACCGCGGCGGCACCGGCGTCGGCCGAACCCACCGTCGAACCCACCCCCGAACCCTCGGTCGAACCGGCAGATCCCGCCCCCGCGCCGAATGCGACGTGGCACGGCCCGCTGGCCCAGAGCGACGCCCCCATGGGCCCCGCGGGCCTGCCGCCCGGGACGTCCGGCACAGAGATGGTGCTGGGTCAGGCGCAGGCGCCGAGCGCACCGGGCGCCGATCCCGGTGTGCCGCCGCCGCTGAACGCCTGGAACAACGCGTATCTGCTGCCGCAGCACACCGAGCCTGCCGCCCCGGGCGAGGGCACCGTCGTCGGGGTTGCCCCAGGCGCCGAGAACGCCAATGCGAGCCAATGGGACTACCTGCGACGGCTGTACGGGATGCATCGGGACGGCGGGTTGACGGGCGCGCTGCTGGGACAGGCGCCTGCCGAGGAACGCCCCGAACTGGCCCCCGGCTCAGAAGGCTGATCAGAAGGCTGACATCAGCACGACGTAGACGACGGTGCCTGCCAGGATGCTGAGCAGCGCGTGCCCACGCCACAGGTGCAGACCCGCGGTGACGAAGACCGCGATCGCCAGCCATGCGAGATGGACTCCGCCGGAGACCACGCCCGGCCGCAGCGTGTAGATCATCAGCATCACCATGACGCCGACCGGCATGTGCACGCTCAGGTACTTCACCACGGCGCTGTGCCTCATGGGCGCCAACACGGCGAACGGCACGGCGCGCAACGCCCAGGTGACCGCCGCGGCCACCAGCACCAGGACCGCGATGTGCGCGTTGTCAGGCATCGCGCCCGCGACCCACAGCAAACCGCACGACCAGCACCGCGGTGAACGCCGCGAACGCGCACACCAGAAGCTGCCCCGGCGCCACGATCCACGCCACCACCGCGCACAGGGCGGCCGAGACCGCGGTGAGACGGTCGGGGCGCTGCCGGTAGGCGTCGATGGCCAACACGATGAACAGCGCGGTGAGCGCGAAGTCCAGCCCCTGCAGACGCTCGATCGGCAGGGCCTCGCCCACCGCACCGCCGATCCCGGCACCCGTGACCCACAGCAGTTGGAGCAGAACCTGCATCGTCAGGATCGGACGCGTGGTCCACGACGAGGCCTCAGGACTGACGCCGACGGCGTAGGCCTCGTCCGACAGCGTGTAGGTGCTGTAGAGCCGGCCCGCGACACTGCGCACCCTGTGCAGCGGGAACGACAGCGCATAGAACACGTGGCGTGAGTTGACGATGAACGTCGTCAACGCCACGGTGGCCACTGGAGCTCCCGTCGCGGCCAGGCCCACCATCAGGAACTCCAGCGAACCGGCGTAGATGACGGCCGCGAAAACCGGCGCCCACCACCACTGCAATCCCGCGTGCACCACGAGAAACCCGAGCGCCATCCCCAGCGGAATGAATGCCAGGCCGATGGGCGCCGTGACCTCCGCGACCCGTCGCACATCGTGCGCGGACTGGTCCTCGGACATGGTTCCACTGTGTAACACTGCGGCAGCCAGCAACCCAAACCGCGCCTCGGCGCAGGTGATGGGGGTTTCGACCGAGTCAAATCGGGCTACCGTTTGTGTGTGGGGGCACATGTGCTGATCGCCGACGACGACCTTGTCCTGCGGGACATGGTCCGTCGGTACCTGGAGCGCGACGGCATGGAGGTCGCGGTGGCCGCGGACGGTCATGAGGCACTGCGACTGCTGGGCAGTGAACACATCGACGTCGCGGTGCTGGACGTGATGATGCCGGGCCCCAACGGCATCACGCTGTGCCGGGGTCTGCGGCAGGCCGGTGACTACACCGTGCCGGTGATCCTGCTGACCGCGCTCGGCGAGGAGGACGACCGGATCGCCGGTCTGGAGGCCGGCGCCGACGACTATCTGACCAAACCGTTCAGCCCGCGCGAGTTGGCGTTGCGGGTGCGTTCGGTGCTGCGCAGGGCCAGCACCCCGCCGACCACACATCCCGGTGACATCAGGCTCGGCAACATGACGGTGTCGGCCGCGGCCCGCACGGTCACTGTCGACGGCAGGCCGATCGGCCTGACCAACCGCGAGTTCGACCTTCTCCTGTTCTTCCTGACCCACAGCGGCACGGTCTTCACCCGCGAGGAACTGCTCAGCCAGGTGTGGCGCTGGGACTACGGCGACCTGTCGACCGTGACCGTGCACGTCAAGCGTCTGCGGTCGAAACTCGGAGAGCATCACCGCATCCAGACGGTGTGGGGGCGCGGCTATCTGTGGCAGCGTGATCCCGCACCGGAGAGCGTCCCCGGTGACCAGTGATCTGATCAAGATCATTGGGATCGTTTTGGCGTGCTCGGTTCCGGTGGTGTTGGCCGGGGCGGTCACCATCCGGTTTGCGAGGTCACTGTCGCTGGCCGCGAGCATGGTGGTGCTCGTGCTCATCCCGCTGGTCGCGACGTTCACGGGCGTGCTGGGCGCCAACGCCATCATGATGAAGTCCTCTTTCGGCCGCATCATCGAGCCGACGACCTCGGTGGTGCTTCTGGTGGTGTCCGTGGTGACCATCCCCGCAGCCGTCATGCTGGGCCGGTACCAGGCCCGGCGCACGGTCTGGGAGCAGGAGATCCTGGACGCCGAACGGGCCGCCGAGAAGTCTCGGCGCCGGCTTGTGGCGTTTGTGAGCCATGACCTGCGCACACCGCTGGCCGGCATCCGCGCGGTCTCCGAGGCCATTGCCGACGGTGTGGTCACCGACGACGACATCCGCAGCCACGCCAGACACATCGAGTTGGAGTCGATCCGGCTCTCGGAGATGGTGGAGGACCTCTTCGAAATGTCGAAGATCAACGCGGGCGCGGTCACCACCCGCTTCGACACCGTCGCACTCGACGAGGTCATCGACGACGTCGTGGCCGCACACCGCATCGTGGCCGGGCGCGCGAGGGTGACGTTGCGGGCGCACCTGCCCGCCAAACCGATCCGCGTGATCGGCAGCCATCGAGCCCTGACCCGGGTGTTGTCCAATCTGGTGGCCAACGCGATCGCGCACACCCCCGACGGCGGCTCGGTGACGTTGTCGCTGGGCCGTGACGGTGACGTGTGGGTACGGGTCGACGACACCGGGGTCGGCATCGACGAAGCCGACCTGGCGCGCGTCTTCGACGTCGCCTACCGCGGCTCCAACGACCGGGTGCCGCGGTCGGATTCGTCCCTGCCCAGCGGCTCGGGGCTCGGCCTGGCCATTGCGGCGGGCCTGGTGGCGGCCTACGGCGGCACGCTCACCGCACACAACACCGACGTCGGCGCGCGGTTCGAGGTCCGGCTGCCGCGCGCCGACTGAGCCGATCAGTCCTCGAGCGAACCGGACAACCGCTCGGCGGCGCTCACGTAGTCCTCGATGAACTCCAGCACGACCTCACGGGCCGGCTTGACCTTGTTCATCAGGCCGACGCCCTGGCCGACGAAGTAGGTGGCCAGCGCCTGCGCGCCCTCGTGGCCGGTGGCGGCCAGCTTGTCGATGCGGCGCAGCTGGGGTTCGACGAGCATGTTCTGCAGGGGCAACGGCAGCGTCGGATGCCCGCCGGGCGTGGGGGCCCACGCCTTGGTCCAGTCCGAGACCAATTGGCGCGCAGGCTTTCCGGTGCGCCCGGTCGACCGGATGGTGTCACGGGAGGTCGCCGCCAGCATCTTCTGCACCGTGGCCGGCGCGGTCTCCGCCTCCTCGGTGGTCAGCCACACCGAGCCGGTCCACGCACCCGCGGCGCCCATCGCGACGCAGGCCGCCATCTGCTTGCCGGTGACGATGCCGCCCGCGGCCAGCACCGGCACGTCGCTGCCGACGCTCGCCAGGGCGTCCAGCACCTCGGGCACCAGCACCAGGGTGGACACCTCACCGCAGTGCCCACCGGCTTCGGTGCCCTGCGCGATGATCAGGTCCACACCGGCCTTGACCTGCTTGAGCGCGTGCTCCTTGGCACCCACCAGCGCGGCCACCGGCACACCCGAGGAGCGCCCGGCCTCGATCATGTAGTCCGGCGGCACGCCCAGGGCGTTGGCCATGAGCTTGATGGGATGGCGCAGCGCGACCTCGAGCAGCTGCTCACCGGTGTCACCGGACAGGCCGCTGCCTCCGAGGCGCGCCTTCTTCTCCTCAACCGGGATGTCATGCCTCGACAGCAGTTCGGTGACGAACTCCCGATACTCGCCGGGGATGCGGTCGGCCAGCTGCGCACCCGACACGTTCTCGCCCTTGCCCTCGAACTTCGCGGGCACGATGATGTCGACGCCGTAGGGCTTTCCCTTGACCTCGGAGTCGATCCAGGCCAGTTCCTGCTCAAGCTGGTCGGGGCTGTACGCGGTGCCGCCGAGCACACCGAAGCCGCCCGCATTCGTGACCGCGGCGACGACGTCGCGGCAGTGGCTGAAGGCGAACAGGGGGAACTCGATGCCGAATTGATCGCAGATCGGAGTCTTCACCCGGTCAGTATGACTTGACGGGTGTCAAAAGCTCAATGGGGGTGTCACCGCAGATCACGGCAGCTCGAACGGCAGCGTCACGCCGTCGTGTGCCCGGCAGTGCGCACAGGTGTCCTCGTCGGTGACCTGATCGAGCGCCTCGTGCACGAGCTTCTTGAACGGCACCAGGTTGCGTTCGAACTCGGCGAACACGTCGACCGCCTTGACACCCGCGCCCGCCTCCACCCCGGCATCCAGGTCGGTCACCAAAGCGATTGCTGAATAGCACATTTCGAGCTCCCGGGCCAGAACAGCCTCGGGGTGCCCCGTCATGTTGATCAGCGTGAAACCCTGCCGCGCATACCACTGACTCTCGGCCCGCGTGGAGAACCGCGGACCCTCGATCACGACCATGGTGCCCCCGTCGACGACACCGGGAAGTCCGGTGGCCGCGGCCCGCAGCCCCGGGCAGTACGGGTCGGCGAAGCTGACATGGATGCCGCCCGCGTCGAAGTACGTGGCGGGCCGCCCGCTCGTGCGGTCGACGAGCTGATCAGGGACGACGATCGCTCCGGGGCCGAGATCCGGGGTGAGGCTTCCGACCGCACACGGGCCGAACACGCGACGCACGCCCAGTGCCCGCAGCGCCCACATGTTCGCCCGGTACGGCACGGTGTGCGGGGAGAACTCGTGATTGATGCCGTGACGGGGCAGAAACGCCACCTCGTGACCGCCGACGGTGCCCACCGTCACCGCCGCACTGGGGGCGCCGTAGGGCGTGTCCAGGCCGATGCTTCGCGCCTCCGGGCCGAAGAACGAGTAGAAGCCACTGCCGCCGATCACTCCAAGCATCCGACCATTGTGGGGCCGCTGCGCGATCCTGCCGAATCCGGGCGGTGGTTCGAATGGGACGATCGAGCCATGGCCACCGTCGCACAGTGGATTGAAGGCGCCCGACCCCGGACACTGCCGAACGCGGTGGCCCCGGTGCTGGCCGGGACCGGTGCGGCCGCCTGGCTCGGTTCGGCGGTGTGGTGGAAGGCCGTGTTGGCGATGGTGCTGTCGCTGGCGCTGATCGTCGGCGTCAACTACGCCAACGACTACTCCGACGGCATCCGTGGAACCGACGACGAACGCGCGGGACCACTGCGCCTGGTCGGCTCGCGCGTGGCCTCACCGCGGGCCGTGCTGACCGCGGCGATCGTGAGCCTGGCGATCGGGGCGGTGGCCGGCCTGGTGCTGGCCCTGATGAGCAGTCCGTGGCTGATCGCCGTCGGCGTGGTCTGCATCGCCGGGGCGTGGCTCTACACCGGCGGCTCAAAGCCCTACGGGTATTCGGGTTTCGGGGAGATCGCGGTCTTCGTGTTCTTCGGCCTGGTTGCGGTGCTGGGCACGCAGTACACGCAGGCCCTGCGGATCGACTGGGTGGGCGCGGTCTCGGCCGTGGCGGTCGGCGCGCTGTCGTCGGCCGTGCTCGTGGCGAACAATCTGCGCGACATCCCCACCGATACGACGTCGGGCAAGATCACGCTCGCGGTCCGGTTGGGCGACCGGCGCACGCGGGGCCTGTACGTGGCGCTGGTGGCGGCGGCGGGCGTGGCGACACTGCTGTTGGCGTTCGCGTCGCCGTGGTGCCTGACGGGCCTGCTGGCCGCACCACTGGCGGCACGGGCGGCGCGCCCCGTGGTCACCGGGGCGCTGGGACCCGCGCTGATTCCGGTGCTGCGGGACACGGGGCTGACGATGCTGGTGTGGGCCGTCGCGGTGACGCTGGCGCTGATGTTCGGCTGAGCCGGCCGGCACGAGTCCTCTAGGCCGCCTGGTCGAGAAGCGCCGCGACCGCCGCGCGCAACTGTGCGGGCTGGACGTACTCGGTGATCAGCCCGACCGTCGCGTGGTCGCCACCCCGCAGCAGGGCGAGCACCACATGCTCGGCACGGATCTGCCTGCCCCGGTGGGCCAGCGCTTCCCGCAGTGCGATCTCGAGCACCTTCTTGGCGTCGCGACTCAGGGACAGGCGTCCACGGCGGCGGCGGCGACGCCCGGAGCGCTGCAACGCGTCCTCGAAGGCATCGGGACCGAAGGACGCGTTGACGGCGTCACGCACGGCGTGCAGGTCGATGCCGATGGCACGCAGGGCCGCGGCGTCGTCGTCGAACCCGTCGTCGTCTGCCGACGTCAACCTCCCCCGCACGCCGTCGGCCGTGAGCCCGACGTCGTCCAGCACCGCCCGCAACCCGTCGTCGGCGCTCTGCAGCACCCCGAGCAGCAGATGCTCGGGGCCGATGTCGCGGGCGTTGAGGTCGCGGGCCTCCTCCTGGGCCAGCAGCACCGCCACCCGGGCGTCGCGCGTGAACCTTTCGAACATGTCCGCTCACCGCCTCCGGTTGTACTTCTGATGCACGGCCTGGCGGCTGACACCGAGCGCGTCGGCGATCGCCTGCCAACTCCATCCCTGTTCACGGGCGTTGGAGACGTGTAGGGCCTCGAGGCGTTCCTGCAGACGCTGCAGGGCCCCGACCGCACGCAGACCGACCGCGGGGTCGATGTCCCCCAGGCGGTCCCCCAGACGGTCACCCAGCCGATCCCCGAGGTCGTCGACACCGGGGATGTCGGGCAGTGGTTCAGCCATGGTTGTCAACATAACTTGACGTGGTACCTGTGTCAATGAACATTGACACTCCGCGGCGAGTCCGCGTCATGAGGGTGCGTACAGGTCATTCACAGCGTCCGCACATCTTGGTTGTCGATGATGCTCTCCGGACAGCGCCGATGACCGGGCGATGAACAGCAGGGAAAGGATGTGTCACCGCGTGGGCGTGCTCGACCGGTTCCCCAGGAGCCCACGCGAACGGCCCCGGCGCCCCGAGGACGCACCGACGAAACCGATGGGTTACCAGCAGACCGCCAGTCGCCTGCACGCGTTCAACCGGTACGAGATCAAGTACCTGCTCGACGAGTTCAAGGTGCCGGAGCTGCGGGCGGCCGTGGCCGAGCGCATGGACTCCGATTCGTTCTCGCCCGTCGGTGGATACCCCGTGAGCTCGCTCTACTACGACACGGCCGATCTGCGGTTCTACTGGGAGAAGATCGAGGGGCTGAGGTTTCGCCGGAAACTGCGCATGCGGTTGTACGGCGATCCCGCTGAATGCACCGATGAGACGAGCGTGCAGGTCGAGATCAAGCAGCGGGTCAACCGGGTCACGCAGAAACGCCGGCTGGCGCTGCCGTACGGGACGGCCCGCCGTTGGCTCGACCACCGCGAACCGCCCGAGTGCCGGGGCACTGAGCGCGCCTTCGTCGACGAGGTGAGCACGCTGATCGGCAACCTCGACCTGCGCCCCATCGTCACGACGGGCTATCTGCGCGAGGCGTACGTGGGACGCGACGCCGACGTGGGCCTGCGCGTCACGATCGACCACCGCGTGCACGGCCGCGACCGCGACTTCCACTTCGCCTCCGGCGCGCCGAACCGGTTCATCATCCCGCCGCGACTGGCGATCGTGGAGATCAAGGCCAACGAGCGGGTGCCCTACTGGGTCACCGACCTGGCGGCCCGCATCGACATGTCCGTGGTGCGGATCTCGAAATACTGCCAGTCGGTGCAGGCCTTCGAACTGGCCCCGCGATCGCGCGACGGCGCATTCGCGCTCATCGAACCGATCGACGAAACCCCCTCCGCATCACACTGATTCACCGTTCAACTGAAAGACCACCGTGACCATCAATCTGCAGGACCTGTCCGGCACCTTCACCGTCTTCGACGTGATCGCGTCCCTGGCACTGTCATTCGTACTGGCCTCCATCATCGGCTGGGTCTACCGCTACACCCACAAGAACGTCTCCTACAGCCAGTCCTATGTACAGACCCTGGTCATGGTGTGCATGGTGATCTCGGTCATCATGCTGGTGGTGGGGTCCAACATCGCCCGCGCCTTCGCACTGGTCGGTGCACTGTCGGTGATCCGATTCCGCAACGCCATCAAGGAGACCCGCGACGTCGGGTTCGTCTTCCTGGCCATGGCCATCGGCATGACCACCGGCACCCGGTTCTACGTCCTGGCCGTCGCCGCCACCGTGGTGATCTGCCTGGTGCTGATCATCATGTACCGATTCAACTGGTTCAAACTCGACGTGCAGCGCCAGGTGGTCAAAGTGCAGGTGCCGCCGGAACCCGAGTACACCGCGCGCGTCGAGGACGTGCTGATCGACTTCTGCAGCGAGTTCGAGTTGGTGTCAACGGAATCCGCACGATCCGGCGCACTCACTGAGTTGTACTACACCGCCCAGCTGAAGAAGGGCCGCAAGCCCGGCGATCTGATCCCGGCCCTGAGTGCCGTCAACTCCGGCCAGCGCGTGACCGTCCTGACCGGATACGACCAGACCGACATCTGATGACGGGCCCGCAGACCGCCGCGCCCCCACCGCGGCGGCTGGCACACCGCGTCCCCGTGCGGTTGCGCCAGCACTGGAGACTGCTCGCCGCCCTTGTGACGGTCTCCGTCGCACTGGCAGTCGTGTTCGGCAACACCATGATTCGGCCCTACATCACCGGTGACATCACCGTGATGACCTCCGAGATCACCGACAACATCACCGGAACCGTCGACCTGTTCGATCCCGACGTGGAGCACACCCTGGTCGTCGACATCACCCCCGCCGAGTACCGGACCATGCTCTCGGCGTACGAGAAGGACGGCGAGAAGAAATGGGTGACCGCCGACATCACGATCGACGGCACCGTGATCGCCGACGCCGCGGTGCGGCTGAAGGGCAACTCGACGCTCATGGGGTTGCGCGGCGACGGCCCGCCGGGTGCGCCGGGCAAGGGCGGTGAGCCCGAACCCGGCGGATCGAGCGCTCACAAGCCGGATGCACCGGGCACGCCGGGTGGTCCGGATGGGGTCGACCCGATGGCCATGTTCGTCGGCGCCGACCCCGACGACCCCACGTCGCTGCCGCTGCTGATCAGCTTCGCCGAGAACGCCGCAGGCCGTGGGTATCAGGGCATGACCGAGCTGTCGGTGCGTCCCGGCTCCCCCGTGCTCAACGAGGCGCTGGCGCTGTCGCTGACCGCGGCCACCGGTCAACCGACGCAGCGCTACACCTACGCGGCGTACACGATCAACGGGCAGACCAGCACGAGGCTGCTGCTGGAGCACCCCGACGAGGCGTACGCCGAGTCGCTGTTCGACTCCGACGGCTATCTGTACAAGGCTGACGCGGGTTCGTCGCTGGTGTTCAAGGGCACCGACCAGTCGTCGTACTCCGAGCAGTTCCAGCAGATCAACTCGGCTGAGCACGGCAACCTGGCGCCCGTCATCAACTTCCTGCAGTGGCTCGATCACGCCGACCAGCCGGAGTTCGACGCCCATCTGGCCGACTGGGTGGACGTCGACTCACTGGCCCGCTACCTGGCCACCCAGAACCTGCTCGTCAACGCCGACGACATGGGCGGCCCGGGCCAGAACTACTACCTCTGGTACGACCTGCGCACAGAGAGGCTGTCGGTGCTGTCCTGGGACCTCAACCTGGCGATGGTCGGCGACGCCGCGACGGGCCCGGACGACGAGGTGACGCTCCCGCCCCCGCCGCCCGGCCTGGACCTACCCGAACCGCCCGGTGGCTTCGAGGCGCTGTTCAAGGGCAATCCGCTCAAGAAGAGGTTCCTGGAGTCGAAGAAGTTCACGCCGATCCGCCACCACGCGTACTGGCAGCTGTTCGACCAGATGTACGCCGACGGTCGGGCCCAGCGTCTGCTGGACCGGATCGTCGAGACGATCCCGGTGACCGACGGACTGAGCCGCGAGGACCTGGACGCCTCGGCGCAGTCGCTGCGTGAGTGGATCGATCGGCGGGTGACCGCGCTGGAGGACCTGCGGGCACAGTGACGGCAGCGGTCAGCCCAGCGCGCCGGCCATCCGGGCGATCAGCAGCACCGCAGCGGCCACGAACAACAGGATGAAGACCGCTGCGGCGACCAACGCGACAACGGAGGTGGGACTGGCGCGATGCCGCACCGGGGGATCGGGGTTGGACGTCGCCGACAGCTGATCCGAGTCGGGTGGTGTGTCGCCGGGCTGGACATCGCCACCGGCGCCGAGACCCGCGGTCTGCGCGGGATCAGGATCCGGCGACGGAGGCTCTCGTTGATCGGTCATCCCGGTGTGTTCCACCGGGGACCGGATTCAAACCTATGGCTGCTCTGGGGTGTCCTCGTCGCCGCGAAGACGGGCCTGCAACTGCTCGCGGTCGCGGCGGCGACGCTCGTCGACGGCCGCGATACTCACGGTCGCCTTGCGGCGCAGCGGCGCGAACACCCACATCCCCAACGGCAGGGCCACGACGATGGCGAACAGCAGCGCCACGACCAACGGGACCTCGACGCCGAACAGCGACGCGCCGTAGAAGATCACCGCGGCCAGCGCCGCCACCAGAGCCAGCCGCGCCGCCAGGTACGCCAGGACGTCGAGCACCATTCCGCCGGTGGAGCGATCATCATCAGCCACGCCCTGAGCCTACCGACGCGCGTATATTCAGATGAAGGAGGTTTCCGTGCACTACCTGCTCCTCATCCTGTTGATCAGCGCCCTCGCCTACGGCGGGTGGCGAATGTTGCGTGCCCACCAGGCCAGACCGCAGACCAGGGTCATCGGTCCCGATGACGACCCCGAGTTCCTGTGGCGTCTGTCGCGCGGCGACAACAAGCCGCAGTGACCTAGCGTGACGGGCCCGGACCGAAGTCAGCCGGGAATCCGTCGGCGACCACCGCAGCCAGATCGAGCAGCGCCTCCCGCGTCGAGGGTTTGAGCCGGTCCAGGCTGATCTCGGCGCCCTCTTCCAGGTGCGGATCGAACGGCACCTGCCGCACCGCCCGGCAACGCCGCGAGAAGTGGTCGACGACCTTCTGCATGTCGACCTTGCCCGACCGGGGCCGCACCGCGTTGATCACGCAGACCGAACCCCGCACCAGCGCCTCGTGGCCGTGCGCGTCGAGCCAGTCGAGCGTCGCCGACGCACTGCGGGCACCGTCCACCGAACCCGAGCTCACCACGATGAGGGTGTCGGCCTGGGCCAGCACCGCCGACATCGCCGAGTGCATCAGGCCGGTCCCGCAGTCGGTGAGCACCAGGCTGTAGAACCGCTCCAGGACGTCAAGGGTCCGCGTGTAGTCCGGCGAGCTGAAGGCCTCCGAGACCGCCGGGTCGCTGTCCGAGGCCAGCACCTCCAGCCGGTTGGGGCCCTGTGAGGTGTAGCGGCGCACATCGCTGTAACGCTGCACCCGGTCGGCGTCGCGCAGCAGATCGCGCACGGTGGCCGGAGTCTGCAGGGCCACCTTCTGGCTCAGCGTGCCGCGGTCGGGGTTGGCGTCGACGGCGATCACCCGGTCGCCGCGGATCGAGGCGAACGTGGCCCCGAGCGTCGCGGTGATGGTGGTCTTGCCCACACCGCCCTTCAGGCTCAGCACGGCGATCTTGTAGCAGCCGCTCAACGGCCGGTTGACGTGCGCGACGAGATTGCGGTGATGCGTCTCCTTGGCGCTCTCCCCGAGGTTGATGAGCTTGCCCGAGGCCAGGTAGAGCGCACGCCGCCAGCCCCGGGCGGGGGCGGGTTTCACCGGGCGCAGCAGCGCGTGGGTGGACAGGTCCGGGTACGGCGACTGCGGCACCGCCGGCTGATACTGCGGGACCGGCGGAGTCTGCGGGCCGGAGAAAGGTGCGCCGGGGTGCTGACCGGCCGGTGGTGCCCCCGGTGCGGGCCCCGCCGGCGGGCCGTAGTGGGGTGCACCGAGGTGGTGGGGCGCGGCGACGGGGATCCCGGTCGCCGGCGTCGCGGTGTTCCAGTCGGGCTCGCTCGGATGCGCGGGAGCCGACGGCGCCGCGAAACGCTGCTCGGCGCGGAAGCCCGCACTGCGCTCGGGTTCGGGTGCCGAATGCCTGGCCCCGTCCTCGGCGGCACGCGATTCACCCTGCGTCAACCATGTTGGCGGATCGGTGTTCTCGGGGTCACGATGATGGTCTGCACTGGGCGTGGGCTGCTCAGTCACCTTCGCGCACTCCCCTTGTCCGACGACATTGGGTGCACACTATCGCAGGCGCCGCCGGGAGGTCGGGCGTCGTGCGCGCCCTCGGCGGGCCGTTGGCCCCTCCGCGGCCAATTATGTGCGGAATTGTCGCTGATTCGGCGAATTCACCTGCAATTTCGCACATTTTCCCGACGAGCTGGGGTGGGCCGGGCGCGGCAGCCCAGGCGGCTCTGCCTCAGCCGACGCCGGCGTAGGAGTGCAGGCCGACGGTCACGAGGTTGATGAAGAACAGGTTGAACACCATCGCCACGAAGCCCACGACGTTGATCCAGGCGGCCTTGCGGTCACGCCAGCCCGCGGTCGAACGCGCATGCAGGTAGGCGGCATAGACCACCCACGCGATGAACGACACGGTCTCCTTGGGGTCCCAGCCCCAGTAGCGGCCCCACGCCTCCTCGGCCCAGATGGCGCCGAAGATGACGCCGAAGCCGAACACCGGGAACGCGAAGATCGTGGTGCGGTATGCGATTCGGTCCAGGGTCTGCGCATCGGGCAGGCGCGAGACGATCCCGGGCAGGAAGCCCTCGGCGTCCGGAGCACCGAAGCGCGACATCTTGAGCAGGAACAGGATGCTGGCCACACCCGCCACCAGGAACACCCCGGAGCCCAGGCTGACCACCGAGACGTGGATCGGCAGCCAGTAGGACTGCAGCGCGGGCATGACGGGCGCGGCGTGGCTGTAGAGCCAGCGACCCGAGACGGTCAGCAGGATCAGCACCGGCACCAGGACGAACACCCACAGCGCGCGGTACTGCGGCTTGCGCAGCACGACGGCAGCCGCGAGCAGGCCGCACAGGCTCGTGAGGTTGATGAACTCGTACATGTTGCCCCAGGGCACGCGGCTGGTGGACAGCCCGCGCAGGACGATGCACGCCAGCAGCAGTGCGATGCCGAGGTAGGTCAGCGCCAGCCCGGCCCGGCCCACGCGTTCGTCCACCGAGCGGCTCTGCGCCGTCTGCACCACACCGGGGGTGGCGCTGTCGGCGGCGACGGTCGACCCCGCACCCGCCGCGACCAGCTCACGCTCGCTGACCCTGCGGCTGCGGCTGTAGGCCAGCTCCACCGCCAGCAGCAGCAGCGCGACGACGAGCACCACAATCGAGGACGTGAAGGCCCAGTCGGAGTAGCGCGCCAAGCCGAGGTCCACGTGCTCGGAGATCATCACACCTTCTCTCTTGCGGTCGCCGGATCGACCGCGGCATCCGGGGCAGGCGCGAGAAGTCGTTCGACGAGGCGCTCGAACTCATCGCCCCAGCCGGAGTTGTCGGTACGCGCCAGACCACCCAGTTCGACGTTCACGGTACCGGTGACATCGGCATTGTCCGTAATGGCGGTCGTGGCCGGGGAGAGCCGCACCCAGATCCGGCGTCGCCGCACGACCAGGGACACCAGCAGCCCGGCCATCATCGTGAGGGCGAACACCAGGACCCACACCTGGGCGGGATCGTGTGACACCTGCAGGTTCACAAACGGTGTCACACGCTCGAACCGGATCACGGTGCCGTCGTCGAGACGGACGTCCTGGCCGAGCCGCAGGTTGACCCGATCGACCTTGGTGAGCCGGCCCTGGTCGATCATCCGGAGATCGAGCGTGAACAGGGACTGCGGCCGCCCGGTGTCGAGACCGGTGTCGCCACGGTAGATGTCGACGGCCACGGCCGGGTTGTTCAGCGCCGGGAAGCTCGACGACAGCAGCGTGCCGTGGAGCTGTTCGGTCGGGGCCAGCAGGCCCTGGATCGCGATCTGGTTCTTGCGGCGTTCCCCCTCGTCGGGATACATGCCCGCGGGTGGATCGATGCGCATCACACCGGACGACAGCAGCGTCATCTGGTCGTCGGGGCGCCACTGGATGGTCTGCGAGCGGACCTGGCCGTCGGGGAACGTCACGGTGAACGTCGGCGCGTACCCGTGCCCCTGCAGGTACACGCGGTCACCGCCGACCCGCAGCGGACGGTTGACCTCGAGCTTGTAGGGCCGCCACTGACCCGTCACCAGGTCTTCGCCGACCTGGTAGTCGATGTTCGCGCCGAAGGACGTCGCCTGCCCGTTGTCCAGATAGTTGGCCTCGAAGTCGTTGACCCGGATGCACATGGGGTACAGCGACGTGCCGTCCACGGTGTTGCCGGCCCGGAACGAGTCGAATGCGGCCGGCGACGCCGAGCAGAAACCGGGGCCGCGGTCGGCGATCACGATGACGTTGCCCTCGTAGCCGAACATCTTGCCCGCCGCGACCGCGACCAGCAGTCCGAGCAGCGAGAAGTGGAACACCAGGTTGCCAAACTCGCGCAGGTAGCCCTTCTCCGCCGACAGCTCGGCCGTTCCGTCCTGCTCGCGGATGACTGTGCGCCACCCGCGCAGGCGCGACGCCATGCGCTCGGCCACGGCGCGAGGCGTGCCGGTCGCCGAACCCTCGGCGTGCTTGGGGAGGCGCCCCAGGTTGCGCGGGGTCGGGACCGGCGTGGCGCGCAGCGTGCGCACGTGCTCGATCATCCGCGGGGTCAGGCAGCCCACCAGCGAGACGAACAGCAGCACGTAGATGGCGGTGAACCAGAAACTTCCGAACACCTCGAAGAACTGGAAACGGTCCAGCCAGGGGCCGAGGGTCGGATGGTCGAGGAGGTACTCGTCGACCTTGCTCGCGTTCAGGCTGCGCTGCGGCAGCAGCGCGCCGGGCACCGCGGCCAACGCCACGAGGAACAGCAGCACCAGGGCGGTGCCCATCGATGTGAGGCCCCGCCAGGTGTTGCGGATCAGGGCGAACAGTCGGGTCACAGCGGCAGCCTCACGTCGCTGATGAACGCGTCGCGAACCCAGGAGATGAACTCATTCCAGGCGCCCGTGACCAGGGCCAGCCCGACCAGGATCAGCAGCACGCCGCCGATGATCTGGATGGTCCTGGTGTTGCGACGCAGCCAGCCCAGCGCCCCGACGGCCCACGACGACCCGAAGGCCAGCACCACGAACGGGATGCCCAGGCCCAGGCAGTAGGCGATCACCAGCGCGACGCCGCGCGCGACACTGGCGCCGTCGGTCGCAGACGCCACGGTGATCACCCCGGTCAGGGTGGGACCCAGGCACGGCGTCCAGCCCAGGCCGAACACCGCACCCAGCAGCGGCGCTCCGGCGACGGTCGACAGCGTGCGCGGCGTGAACCGCACCTGACGCTGCATGGCGGGGATGAGACCGATGAACGCGAGCCCCATGATGATGGTCAGCACACCGCCGACCCGTTGCAGCACAACCTGATTGGTGATCAGGGTGGTGGTCGCACCCAGCACGGCGACCGTGCCGAGGAGGAACACCACGGTGAATCCCGCAACGAACAGCAGCGCCGATCCCGCCACGCGCAGGCGGGTGGCGGTGCTGACCTTGACCGTCCCGGCCTCCGAGTCGTCGACACCGACGACCGCGGCCAGATACGACAGGTAGCCCGGCACCAGCGGCACGACACACGGGGACGCGAAGGACACCAGCCCCGCCAGCACGCACACGCCCAGCGCCAGCAGCAGCGGCCCGTTGGCCGCGAGATCGGCCGCTCCGGTCACTTGGTCTGTCCCTCCGCCGGTTCCCCCGCGGGTTCGGTGGCCAGACGCTGTACCACGGGCAGCAGATCCTCGGCCAGCAGCTCACGCAGGAACACCGCCGCCACCCGGTGCTCGCGGTCCAGCACGATGGTCGACGGGATCGCCGACGTCGGGTACTTACCGCCGAACGCGATCATGGTCCGCATCGGCGGGTCGTAGATCGACGGGAACGTGACATTGCGGTCGCGGATGAAGTCCTCGGCGGCCTGCCTGTCGTTGTCGCGGACGTCGATGCCCAGGAACGCGACGCCCTGCTCCCGAGTGTCGTCATACACCTGCTGCAACTCGCTGATCTCGGAGCGGCACGGGCCGCACCACTGACCCCAGACGTTGATGACCACGACCTTGCCCGCGAAGTCGTCGAGCGAGAGCTGCCGATCGGGGTCCATCAGGTCGGGGCCGCTGATCGGCCCGGGCCGGCCTCGGTCAGCCGGCGGGTCGTAGAGGATGTCGGTCTTCCCACCCGGTGCGACGAACTCGAAACTGCCCCCCTGGGCCACGGCGTCGTCGCCGGTGGCGCAGCCGGCGACCACAAGGCAGGCGGTCAGCGCCGCCAGCATCGCGATCACTCGACTGCGCATGGTCACAGACCCGCCGCCGGTTCCCGATAGGAGACGTCGATGAGGCGGTCGTCCTCGAAGGTCAGCGTGGTCAGCGACGCCAGGTTGCACTGCCGCCGGCGTGGATCGTGCGGCAGCCGCCTGCCCTGCATGGACCTGCGCAGGGTCTCGACGGGAAGCTGGTGGCTCACGCACACCACCTCATGCCCCTCGCCCTTGAGACGCGCGCGCTCGACCGCCGCGGTCATCCGGGCCGCGATCTGGGTGTAGGGCTCGCCCCATGACGGTGTGAACGGGTTACGCACCTGCCACCACACCTTCGGGTGGCGCCAGACGCCGTCACCGGGCGACATGCGTTTGCCCTCGAAATAGTTGGCCGACTCGATCAGGTCGTCGTCGGTGTCGATCGAGAGCCCGTGCACGGCCGCGATCGGGGTCGCGGTCTCCTGCGCGCGCTGCAGCGGCGAGGCGAACACCGCGACGATGTCGTTGTTGGCCAACGCATCCGCGACGGCCTTGGCCTGGGCCCGGCCGCGTTCGGAGAGGTGGTAGCCGGGCAGCCGGCCGTACAGGATGCCCTCCGGGTTGTGCACCTCACCGTGCCGCATGACGTGCACTCTCGTGGTCGCGCTCACTCAGGCCTCCGGATCGGTCGCCGCGGCGGCGGCTCGGGCCGCGGCGGGCAGGGCCGCCTCGATGCGGGTGAACGCGTCGTCGTCGAGCGCCGCCGAGACGAACCAGGCCTCGTAGGCGCTGCACGGCGGGTAGACCCCGGCGTCGAGAAGCGCGTGGAAGAAGGGTGGAAACCGCCACGTCTGGCTGGCCCGCGCGGACGCGAAGTCGGTGACCTCGTCCTCGGTGAAGAACACCGACAGCATGTTCCCGGCGCGCTGAACCCGGTGCACCACACCGGCTTCGGTGAGCGCCCCGGCGAGCAGGCCGGCCAGCCGGTCGGCGTTGGCGTCCAGCGCGGCGTAGACGGACGCGTCGGCCGCGCGCAGCGTGGCCAGTCCCGCGGCCATCGCGACGGGGTTTCCCGACAGCGTCCCGGCCTGGTAGACGGGCCCGAGTGGCGCGAGCTTCTCCATGACCTCACGGCGGCCGCCGAAGGCCGCGGCGGGCAGGCCGCCGCTCATGACCTTCCCGAAGGTGAACAGGTCGGCGTCCACCGGGTCCAGGCCGTACCACCCGCTGCGGCTGACCCGGAAGCCCGTCATCACCTCGTCGATGATGAGCAGCGCGCCGTGCTCGGCGGTGATGCGCCGCAGGGCGGCGTTGAAGCCGGGCTTGGGCGGCACGCAGCCCATATTTCCTGGGCTGGCCTCGGTGATGACGACGGCGATCTGGTCACCGTGCGCGGCGAAGGCCGCCTCGACGGCCTCGACGTCGTTGTAGGGCAGCACGATGGTGTCGGCCGCGGTGGCTCCGGTGACGCCGGGTGACGACGGCAGGCCCAGCGTCGCCACGCCCGATCCCGCGTCGGCCAGCAGAGCGTCGACGTGGCCGTGATAGCAGCCCGAGAACTTGATGACCTTGGGGCGGCCGGTGAAGCCGCGGGCCAACCGCACCGCACTCATGGTCGCCTCGGTCCCCGAGTTCACCAGGCGCACCCGGTCCACCGGGGCCACGCGGTCGATGATCTCGGCGGCCAACTCCGACTCGGTCGGGGTGGGCGCGCCGAAGGACAGGCCGTGCGCCGCGGCCCTGGTCACGGCCTCGACGACGGCGGGGTGCGCGTGACCGAGGATCATCGGACCCCAGGAGCACACCAGGTCGACGTAACGGTTGCCGTCGGCGTCGGTCAGTTCCCAGCCCCGTCCCGAGGTGATGAAGCGCGGCGTCCCGCCCACGGCGCTGAACGCCCGCACCGGCGAGTTGACCCCGCCCGGGATCACCGCCGAGGCGTCGGTGAACAGCTTGGCGGAGCGATCGGTACAGCTCATGGCCACCAGTGTCCCAGTTGCGGCGACCAGCTTCTGCTACAGGGTGTAGTTGACCTGCCCGCACCGCCGTTTGCCGTCCCCGACGACCGGCAACCCCACGTCCACGGACGACGAGAGGGAGGTCCGACATGCGCGCCGACGAGGGTGAGGAATCCATCGAGGAACTCGCGAAAGACGCTGGAAAGGCGGAGCAGACGGTCGCGGACGCGGTCGACGAGTTGCCCGGGTGCGGGCACGTCGGGCCCCCGCATCGAGGCTCCTGAGCGCGGCCCTGAGAGATCGGTCACACGACCCCTGAATGGGGGTGGTCAGGGACCATGATCGCGGCCCGGACCGCTTCGATGCGGGCCGGGACGCCGTTGAGCACCGCCATGCCGGCCAGCCTCTCGAGTTGGTCGCTGGACGTTGACACCAGTTCGTTGACGTTGGCGCCGGCCGACTGGTTGGCCCGCTGCCACCCCCCGGCGTGCCCCCAACCGTGAGGCACCGCGATGGTGCCCGGCAGAAGGTCGTCGGTGATCTCGGCCTGGGTCTCGATGGACCCGTGCGGCGAGGTGATCCGCACGCGGTCGCCCGTGGCCAGGCCCGCGTCCGCGGCGTCGGCGGGACTGATCCGGGCCCGGTGCCTGCGGTCGCCCTTCATGAGCGTCGCGCTGTTGTGCATCCAGGAGTTCTGCGAACGCATCTCCCTCATTCCGATCACCATCAACGGGAACGCCGGATCGTTCGGATGGCGGTCGCCCAGCCTGGCCGCCTCGACAAGGATCTCCTCCGGCTCGAGCACGACCCGGCCGTGGTCATGGTGGATCACCTCGGCGAGGATGCCCGCGGGCGCCTGCTCCGCGAGCACCACACCGTGCGGATTCTCGCGGAGCCGCCGGGGGTTGAGCCCGCCGCGCCGGAGTCCGAACCGGTCACCGTAGGGCCCGGTCCGCAGCAGCAGTTCCATCAGGCGCCGGGGCGTCATCCGGCCGACGCCGCGGCGGTCGAGCCAGGCCAGCACGCCGTTGAAGCGCTGCAGCGGACCGGTGGCGAACATCGCCAGGCCCATCCGCCGGGCCAGATCGTCGAACACCTCCCATTCGTTGCGGGCCTCGCCGTACGGTTCGAGCACCGGTTCAGCCGACTGCAGGAACACCGTCGACGACGACCAGGCGAACCCGAACGGCAGATCGTGGCGTTCCAGAAAGGTCGTGCTGGGCAGTATGTAGTCGGCGTGCTTGTTGGTCTCGGTGATGTAGAAGTCCAGCGACACCATCAGGTCCAGCTGCTCCAGCGCCGACTCCAGCTTCGGCCCGTCGGGCACCGACAGCACGGGGTTTCCCGCGGTGACGAACAGCGCGCGCATCTGGCCCGGACCGGGAGTCTGGATCTCGTCGGCCATCAGCGCGGCCGGGAACGTGCCGATGACGTCGGGCAGCCCACCGATGCGTGAGGTGGCCTTGTTGTAGGTCAGCCGTCCGGTGCGCTCCCCCATCTCCTCCAGGGGGATCACGGCGCGCGGCATGAGCAGCCCGCCCGCGCGGTCCAGGTTGCCGGTGACGATGGTCAGCGCATCGAGCAGGTGGGACACCAACGTGCCGTGCCGGCCCAGGCAGGCGCCCACCCGGCCGTAGGCGGCGGCGGACGGCGCTGTCGCGAAATCGCGGGCCAGCCCGCGCAGCGTCTGGGCGGACACACCGGTGCGCTCGGCGGTGTCCTCCGGGGAGAACTGCGCGGCGAGATCCCGCAACCGCGACGCCCCCGTGGTCTGCTCGGCGATGGCCGTCTCGTCGGCGAGGCCTTCGGCGAAGATCACGTGCAGCATCGACAGCAGCAGCCACGCGTCGGAGTCTGGACGCACCGGCAGGTGCTCGTAGGCGCGGGCGGTTTCGGTCCTGCGGGGGTCGACCACCACCACGCGGCCGCCCCGGCGCACGATGTCGGCGAGGTCGTCCTTGATCCGCGGAGTGCGCACCGCGCTGCCGTGCGACACCAGCGGGTTGGCGCCGAGCATGAACAGGAAGTCGGTGCGCGGCAGATCGGGGAACGGGATCTGGAAGGCCGCGCCGTACAGCAGCTTGCTGGCGACGAATCGGGAGTTGATGTCCTGGGAGCCCGACGAGTACTGGTGATGAGCGCCGAGGCGCGCCATGAACAACCCCGACCACAGCCCCGTGGCGTAGCCGAAGGCGGTGGGATTGCCGAAGTACTGGCCCACCGCGCCTCCGCCGTGGGTGGCCACGATCTCGGACAGGCGGCGTGCGATGTCGTCGAGCGCTTCGTCCCACCCGACCCGCTCGAAGGTGCCGTCCGCCGTGCGGCGCAACGGGTGCAGGACGCGGTCCGGATCGTTCTGGACGTCGGTGAAGGCGATGCCCTTGGGACATGCGCGGCCCCGCGACAACGGATGGTCGGGATCCGGGCGCAGCGACTGCAGGCGGCCGTCCTCGACGGTGGCGATCAATCCGCACAGCGGTTCGCAGATCCGGCAGTAGGTGACGTGCTGATCCACGGTCATGGTCGGGCCCCTTCCAGCGGACGCAGGTCGGTGCTCACCGGGCCATTATGCGCACAGCCCGCCGACGGACGTGACAATTTCAGCCGAATATGTCAACCCCCGCGGGGTCTCGACGGACCCTGGGTCCGCGGGGTTGAATGGGGGCATGCAGCTGCCGCAGTGGCTGGCCCGGTTCAACCGACGCGTGACCAATCCGATCCAGCGGATCTGGGCGGGATACGCGCCCACGATGGGGATCCTCGCGCATGTCGGCCGCACGTCCGGCCGGTCCTATCGCACGCCCCTGACCGTCTTCTCGACCGACGACGGGGTCGCGATCCTGCTGACCTACGGCCCGGACCGGGACTGGTTGAAGAACATCACCGCGGCCGGCGGCGGCACCCTCAAGCGGTACGGCCGCAGCTTCGCGGTGACCGACCCTCAGGTGGTGACCAAGGCCGAGGCCGCCGAGCATGTCACCGGATTCGGCCGGGTGCTGTTTCGCCGCCTGCCGTTCGACAACGGCGCCGTTCTGCTGCGCCGGGGGTGATCCAGCGCGGTTTCGGCAGCAGAATCTGAGGATGGTCCGCTTCTCGCAACGACGCGCCGAATTCAATCGCAGAGTCACCAACCGCCTGGTCCGGCCACTGTCGGGGTACGTCCCGATGTGGTCGATCGTCGAGCACACCGGCCGCCGCAGCGGTACGACGTATCGCACGCCGGTGTCGATGTTCTCCACCCCCGACGGCGTGGCGGTGCTGCTCCCCTATGGGCCGCAACGGGATTGGATCAGGAATCTACAGAACACCGGTGGCGGCCGGGTGAAGTTCGCCGGCCGAACCTTCGCGGTGGATCAGCCCCGCGTGGTGCCCACGGCGGCGGTGCTGCCCGAACTGAAGCCACCGTGGCGACAGCTGATGGCCCGCGCCGGCGTGGAGCACACACTGCTGCTCAGGCGCGCCAGCTGAGGACTTCGCCGACGCCCTGCGTCATCACGGTGCCGGGCATGACGCGCAGTCGATACGGCGCCAGTCGCCAGATCGCGAAACCCGCCGCGGTCGGCCCCTGGCTCCACTGCGGAATGATCGCGGGGTCATACCCCACCGGTGCGGGCGCCGTCTTGAACTTCTCCCAGACGGCCCGGCGGCCGTCGTCGTCGAGCACCCAGGTCACGGCGCACTCGGCGGTGCAGGTCGACTGCGTCGGCGACCAGTAGTTCAGCGACACATACGGATGCGCCGCGATGTCGGCCTCCTTGATCGGCGTGCGCCACACCGCAATCCAGCCCGTCAGCGTCGTCCCGTCCCACTCCCACAGGGGGTGCAGCACCCGGCTTCGGGGCCTGCCGTCGGTGTCGACCGTCGCGGCCGAGGCCCAGACGATCGAGTGCGCCATCGCGACGAAGCGTTCGGCGGTGTCCGCCAGCGTTGCCATGACCTCTTTATACGGACAGCGCACGCAGTGCCGCGGGAAGACTGGGCAGAAAGTGCGTGGTGGCGAAGGCCCGAATGTCCTCGGCGCTGTCCAGGGGCTGCAGGCTAGGCAGCAGCAGCGCCATGAGTGAGTACCGCAGGATGGCGTCGGCCAGCGCGGACACGGTCACCGCGCCGACTCGGTCGGCGAACCCGGCCGGGAAGATGACGTGCAGGGCGGCGACGATCCTGGCCACCGCCGCGGCGTAGTGCTGATGGGCCAACTCCACCGCCAACGCCGGGTCGTCGGTGATCATCCGGTTGAGCACGCGGTGGTCGCGGAACTTGACGATCGCTGCCGTGAAGGCCTCGACGTAGATGTTGGCCTTCGGGCCCGCACCCTTGATGTGCTCGGCGATCTCGAGGAACAGGCCCTCGTTCTCGCGGTCGATGACGGCGGCCACCAGTTCGTCTCGTCCGGCGAAGCGCCGGTAGATCGTGGTGCGACTGACCTTCGCCCGCCGGGCGACGTCGTCGAGTGCGACGCGGCGGAACCCGTGCCGCTCGAACTCCGCCAGGGCCGCGTCGAGGATCGCGGTGGTGGCGGGGTCGGTTCCGCCGGCTATGGCCTGACCCCTTCGCGCGCGTAGGCCGCCTGGGCGTACCTGCTGTAGCGCAGCGACATCGGCAGCCGATCCCAGATCGCGTTGACGGGCCGGGAGCGCCAGAAGGCGGCGAAGCGCTGGTAACGCCGCTCCTGCTTCTGCGTCCAGGGCAGGCCGAGCATCTCGCGCGCCTTGGGCGGCAGGCCACCGGTGGTCAGGAACGCCGCGATCGGATTGAACACCGGCGCAACGACTTTCCACACCAGCGGCGAGACGGCCTTGGGCTTGGGGAAGCCCTTGGTCACGTAGCCCACGCCGTAGAGGGCGGTCTTGTGCGGCACGACCACGGTCTCCATCATGCGATCCCAGTACTGCACGAACTCGGCGTAGTCGGCGGGCAGGATCCGGTCACTGACGCCGTAGCGGCGGTACCACGTCTTGGACTCGGCGTAGATCTGCTCGCGCTCGGCATCGGTCAGGCGCTTGACGAATGTGTCGGCGAAGTACAGCACCTGTTCGACGAACGTGGCGTGTGCCCAGAAGTAGGTCTCCGGACTGAGCGCGTGGTACCGCGAACCGTCGGGCATCTCACCCTTGATGTCGGTGTGGAAGTCCCGCACCCGGGTGCCCGCGTTGTCCTGCTCGGAACCGTAGACGGTGTTGAAGATCGGCGGGATGGTGCGCCGCAGCCGCTCGGCGGTGTCGGAGAAGAACACCGAATGGTCGAGCACGCCCTGCCCGAGTTCGGCGAGCATGTTCTGCAGCACCGCAGGCCGCGGACCGATCAGGAACATCCGATTGTCGCCGAACCACCGCCAGATCAGCGAGTGGGCGTCCAGGGGCGCGGCGTCCGACTTCGGTTCGGCATCGACCAGTTCCGTCATGGGTACAGTGTTACAGAAACCGAACTTTGTACCAACCTCCGGCCGTGGGTGTGACCGATCACATGATCACCGGGAGAACGCGCGGTCACGGGCGAGCCGACTGGGTCATCCTCTTCTGCCCGTAGAGATTCTCATCGGCCGCGGCCAGCGCGGCCTTCAGCGCCCCGGCCGCCTGTGGCCCCGGGCCCCGCACCCGCGCCGCACCGACGCTGACCGCCAGACCCGTGGCACCGCGGACCGCGGCGCGGATCACCTGCGCCACGTCCTCGACGGGCACCGTCGTCTCCGATGGCATGGCCGCTGCGAACTCGTCGCCGCCGAGACGGGCGACGACCGCGTCGGAGCCCAGCACCACCTCGAACGCCCGGGCAACACTCACCAGCGCCGCATCTCCCCCGCCGTGCCCCACGGTGTCGTTGATGACTTTGAAGTCGTCGACGTCGAGCAGCACCACGACGACCTCCACACCGGACTCGAGGAGCCGCAGCGCACGCTGTTCGAAGGCACGCCGGTTGCCCACCCCGGTCAGGGGGTCGGTGGTCGCCGAGGCGAAACTGCGCGCGATGCTGTGCCGGACCTCGGTCGTGTACAGGCTGTGCAGGGCCACGGTGCCGTTGACCGCCAGCAGCGCGATCGCGACGCGAGCAATCGTGCCTGCGACGTCGTGTTCACCGGATCGAATCATCACCACGCCGATCGTGACGATCACCGCGCTGGTGAACACCACATGGACCATCCCGACGACGGGCCGCACGAAATGAGAGGCATAGGCGCCGACGACGGCGAACAGCAGCGCACCGAACAGCGCGAACTCCGCATCCGAGTACATCATCACCGAGGCCGTGACGCCGACGTCGGCGTAGACGACGAACAGGGTGGGCCCGTGCCGCCACCTGCTCCTGTTCGACCACCACACCGCACCCAGATGCACGCGGCTCATGGCCACCGACACCGGGACGACGCTCGCACACACCAGGATCGCGACCGCTGTCGCAGCGGAGGTGCTCGGACCTCCGGTGGCCTGCACCGCGACGAGGCCCACGACGCCGAACACCAGAACGAACGCCGAGATGGCATACCGGAACACACGCTCGCGAATCAGGAGTTCGGCGAGCACCTCCCGCTGCTCGCTGCGTGTGCGAGAGTCGTCGCGCACGGTCAGGAGCTTAGCGTCGAACTCCCGTTCAGCGTCACCGGAAGGAGCGCAGCCGCAGGCTGTTGACCACGACCAACACCGAGGATGCCGCCATCGCGGCCCCGGCGATCATCGGGTTGAGGAGTCCGGTTGCGGCCAGCGGGATCGCCGCGACGTTGTAGAAGAAGGCCCAGAACAGGTTCACCCGGATGGTCCGCAGTGTCCGGGCGGACAGCCGCAGGGCCGTCGGCACGGTGCGAAGATCGCCGCGCACCAGCGTGATGTCGCCGGCCTCGATCGCCGCGTCGGTGCCGGTGCCCATCGCCATGCCGATGTCCGCGGCGGCCAGTGCCACCGAGTCGTTGACTCCGTCACCGACCATCGCGACGCGGCGCCCCTGGGCCTGCAGGTCCCGGACGACGTCGGCCTTCTCGGTCGGCAGCACGCCGGCGATGACGTCGTCCCCGGCGATGCCGACCTGATGGGCGACCCGCCTGGCCACCGCCGCGGAGTCACCCGACAGCAGCACCGGACGCACGCCCATGGCCTTGAGCGCGGCGATCGCCTCGACGCTGGTGCGCTTGACGACATCGGCGATCCGGATGGTGCCGCGCACCGCGCCGTCCCAGGCCACGTCGACCCTGGTTTCGGCGGCGTCGTCCCCGTCGGGTCCGGCGACCACGGCGGCGCGGCTCACCCGCACCCGAACCCCGGCGACGTCCGCACTGACGCCGACGCCGGGTTCGTTGGCGAAATCGGTGATGTCCGGCACGGCGAGGCCGCGTTCCCGGGCGGCCGCGACGATCGCGGCGGCCAGGGGGTGCTCGGATGCGGCCTCGACCGCGGCCGCGCGGGCCAGCAGGTCCTGCGCGTCCTGCCCCGCACGGGGGTCGACTCCGACGACGCTCATCTGGCCCGTGGTGACGGTGCCGGTCTTGTCCAGCAGCACGGTGTCGATCCCGCCGACGGCCTCGAGCACGTGGGGATTCTTGATCAGCACGCCGAGTTGGGCGCCGCGCCCGGTGCCGACCAGGATCGCGGTCGGGGTGGCCAGTCCCAGTGCGCACGGGCAGGCGATGATGAGCACCGCGACCGCGGCCGTGAACGCGGCGACCGCCGTCCCGCCGGCGGCCAGCCAACCGAGCAGGGTCAGGGCGGCGATGACCAGGACGACGGGGACGAACACCGCCGAGATCCGGTCGGCCAACCGCTGGATGGCGGCCTTGCCGTTCTGCGCCTCGGTCACCAGCTGACCCATCCGGGCCAACTGCGTGTCGGCGCCCACCCTGCTGGCCCGCACCCGGATCCGGCCGTAGGTGTTGACCGCGCCGCCCAGCACGGTGTCGCCGGGCCCGACATCGGTGGGCACCGACTCCCCGGTCATCGCCGAGGTGTCCAACGCGGTGGCTCCATCGGCCACCACGCCGTCGGTCGCGACCCGTTCCCCGGGCCGCACCACGAAGACGTCACCCACCTCGAGGTCGGCGACCGGAATCCGCACCTCGGCACCGTCCCGTTCGACGACGGCATCCTTGGCGCCCAACGACAGCAGGGAACGCAGGGCCGCCCCGGCCGAGCGCTTCGCCCTGGCCTCAGCGGTGCGGCCCGCAAGCAGGAACACCGTGACGGCAGCGGCGACTTCGAAGTAGAGGTGACCATGTCCGTGTCCGCCGACGGCGATCACGGTGTAGACCGACCACAGATACGCCGCCAGGGTGCCGATCGAGACCAGGGTGTCCATGGTCGACGCCCGGTGCCGCGCGGCCTGCAGCGCGGCGCGGTGGAACGGGTAGCCGCCCCAGAAGACGATGGGCGTGGTGAGTGCCAGCACGAGCCACTGCCAACCGACGAACTGCCAGGCCGGAATCATCGACACCGCGACGACGGGCAGGGCGAGGGCGGCCGAGACCGCCAGCCGCGGCAGCAGGGAGCCCTCGTCCGTCTCGTCCGGTGCGGGCGCCGCGGCGGATTCGATCACGCTCGCGCGGTACCCGGCCGATTCCACGGCTCGGATCAGGTCCTGCTCATCGACGTCACCGCCGTGCTCGACGTGCGCCCGTTCGACCGCGAAGTTCACCGAGGCCGACACCCCGTCGAGTGCATTGAGGCCCCGCTCGATCCGGGCGGCGCACGACGCGCACGACATCCCGGCCAGCCGCAGATCAGTCACCGTCACGCTCATGACGGCCAATATACCCCTATGGGGTATGCGAGTGGCGTGCCCCCGCGTCCGCCCGGGCTCGGCGCAGCCGCGCCGTCCCCAGCACCGCCAGGATGCCCGCGACCGTGGCGGCCACCAGGGCCAGCAGCAGCAGCGGCCCATAGAACGCCACCGACGTGGTGCTCGGCTCACCCTCCAGAACGGGTGCGACCTGCACCGTCGACCGCGCGGCAAACCAGCTGAGCACACAGCCCACAGCTGCGACCGCGGCCGCCAGCAGTTCGAGCCGCCCGCGACGCCGCGGGGTCACGGCGCACCGCCGGGCTCGGCGCGCTCGTGGACCAACGGCGTCAGCGCCGCGCGCAACCCCTTGTGATCACGGGCCCAGGCCTGGGCCGTGCGCCCACCGGTCAGCCGCAGACCGATACCGGTCCGGCCGCGCGGGACACCGGTCAGTTCGCCGAGTGCCCGAGAGGACTGCCACTTCTCGATCGTCGCCTGGTCGGTGTCGGGTTCGGAGACCGGTTCGGGTTCGGGTTCGGCCGTCTCGGCCAGTTCGGCGGGATCGATTCCGGCCTGCCGCAGCGCGCGGTTGGTCAGCGCATTGTTCTTCGCGACGATCCTGCCGTCGTAATGCCGGCGCCCAGCGGACTTGGGCGGCGCCGGGTAGACCTTGACGATCTCGTCGACGCCGATGGTCTGCGTGCCCTGCCGCAGATGGGTGCGGGTCAACTCGACCGAGGTGTGGATCCGGGCGGCCTTGACCTGCAGCGCCACGAACCCCGACACCAGCACCAGGAAGGCGATCGGGACCACCCACTGCACGCCGTTGCCACTGGACATCTGCACCAACATCATCGCCACCGCGGAAGCCGGGCCGGCCAGCACCCAGTACCAGCTGGCACCGTTCTCGGAGAACAGTGGTCGCTCATCCATCAACGTGCTCCCTCATCGCGCGCACTCAGCCCGAACCACTCCGCCGCCGCGGGCCGGGTCAACAACACCGCCGAGCCCATCACCAGGATCAGCGCCAGCAACGCCACCCCATGCACGCCGGCAAACACCGCCAGGAGTCCGACCAGCACGACGGCCGCGATGCTCAACGCAATCGCCGCACGCCGGAACCGGGCGTCGCCCGAGCGCGTTCGGCCCGCCACATACGCCAGGCTCAGGCCCACCACGACACAGAACACCCCGGCGCCGCGGTGCAGGGTCAGATAGTCGCGCACCGTGTCGTCGGACACCGAGTCGGGGACGACGGCACGGACCGCATCGAAGTTCGTGGCCAGTGCGATCATGCCGCCGAACATCAACAGGACGGCGCCGAGCACCAGGAGCCAGAAGGCGATGTCGACGATGCGGGGCCGAGCGGGCGGTGAAACTGGATCAGTCATCGACGAGCCAGCCTAGCCGTCACCGGGTGAAGTACGCGTGCGCCTCCGGGCGGTGCAGCAGGTAGATGCCGCCGGCCACCAGGACCGCACCGAAGATGCCGGTCACCGCATAGATCACCGCGCCGGCCTCCGACCGCTCGCCGGCGAAGAGGGTGAAACCGACATTGACGATCGAGGCGAGCCCGCCGGCGGTGAGCACCGTCCTGGCCCACCGGTACCCCGCGCGCATCAGCATCAGGAACGTCACCACCACCGCGATCAGGATCACCGCGACGAAGACCGAGAAGGCGACCACGACCGGCACGCTCGCCCTGCTGGTCACCGCGTCGGTGAGGTATCCGGTGATCAGCAGCGGCAGGGCCACGGCCCACAACCAGAATCCCGTGACGACGTCGTCGGGTCGACTCGGCGGGGCCGACCCGGACGGCACCGGCAGCGTCACGCCAGCCAGGCGGCCGCGTCCGCCGCCCAGTAGGTGAGGACGATGTCGGCGCCCGCGCGGCGGATGCTGACCAGCGACTCGAGCGCGGCGGCGCGACCGTCCACCCAACCGTTGGCCGCCGCGGCCGAGATCATCGAGTACTCACCCGAGACCTGATAGGCCGCGACCGGCACCGGCGAGATGTCGGCGGCGGCGCGCACCACGTCCAGATACGACATCGCGGGCTTGACCATCACCATGTCAGCGCCCTCGGCGATGTCCAGCTCAATCTCGCGCACGGCCTCGCGGGCGTTGCCGGAGTCCTGCTGATAGGTGCGCCGATCGCCGGACAGGCTCGAGGCGACGGCCTCCCGGAACGGGCCGTAGAACGCGGACGCGAACTTCGCCGCGTAGGCCAGGATCGCCACGTCCGAATGACCGGCGTCGTCCAGACCTTCGCGGATGGCAGCAACCTGCCCGTCCATCATGCCGCTCGGCCCCACCACGTGAGCACCTGAATCAGCCTGCGCCACAGCCAGTTTCACGTACTGCGCATTGGTCGCGTCGTTGTCGACCCGGCCCTGGCCGTCCAGCACGCCACAGTGCCCGTGATCGGTGAACTCGTCGAGGCAGGTGTCGGCCATCAGGACGGTGGCGTCGCCGAGGTCCTTGGCCAGATCCCGCAGGGCGACGTTGAGGATGCCGTCCGGATCGAGTCCGGCTGAACCTGAGGGGTCCTTGTCGGTGTCACGCGGAACGCCGAACAGCATCAGTCCCCCGACGCCGGCGGCGACCGCGTCGGCGGCCGCGGCGCGCAGCGAATCCCGGGTGTGCTGGAGCACCCCCGGCATCGAGGCGATCGGCCGCGGTTCGTCGATGCCGTCGGCGACGAACATCGGCAGCACCAGATGCCTGGGCTCCAGCGACGTCTCGGCCACCAGGCGCCGCATGGCCGGCGTGGAGCGCAGTCGACGCGGACGCGCGTTCGGGTAGCTCATGGGTTCTCGCGTGTCCAATCGCGCGACTCCTCGCCCCTCGTCCCTCGGCGCTTCGTCATCGCGTCAGCGCCGGCGGCTCTTCTTACGCGGCGGGGGCAGCGCGCCCTCGGCACGCAGCCGGGCCGCGTGCTCGGCCAGCGCCTCGACCAGCGGCCCGACGGCAGCGGTCTCGGGCTGGACATCGACGCGCAGCCCGAACTCGGCGGCGGTCTCTGCGGTCTTGGGCCCGATGCACGCGACGATGGTCCGGGCGTGGGGCTTACCCGCGATGCCGACCAGGTTGCGCACGGTCGAACTCGACGTGAAGCACACGGCGTCGAACCCACCGGTCTTGATCATTTCGCGGGTGTGCGCCGGCGGCGGTGCGGCGCGCACCGTGCGGTACGCGGTGACGTCCTCGATCTCCCAGCCGCGGTCGCGCAGGCCCTCCGCCAGCGTCTCGGTGGCGATGTCGGCCCGCGGCAGCAGCACGCGGTTGACCGGATCGAAGATCTCGTCGTACGGCGGGAACTCGTCGAGCAGGCCCAGCGAGGACTGCTCACCGGCGGGGACCAGTTCGGGGCTGATGCCGAACGCACGGACCCGATCCGCGGTGGCCTCGCCGACGCAGGCGATCTTCACACCCGAGAAGGCGCGGGCGTCCAGGCCGAACTCGCCGAACTTCTCCCACACCGCACGGACCGCGTTGGTCGAGGTGAACACGACCCACTGGTAGCGGCCGTCCACCAGGCCCTTGACCGCACGCTCCATCTGGGCGGGGCTGCGCGGGGGCTCGACGGCGATCGTGGGCACCTCGATCGGCAGGGCACCGTGGGTGACCAGCCTGTCGCTCATCTCACCGGCCTGGTCCTTGGTGCGCGGCACGAGCACGGTCCAGCCGTACAGCGCGCGGCTCTCCCACCAGTTCAGCTTGGCGCGGTGCGTCACGGTGCGGCCGATGGTGACGACCAGCGGACCGGTCAGCGGCCCTGCGGGGTCGGTGGCGCCGATCGCGGCGCGGTCGGTCAGCTCGGCCAGCGTGGCCTCGACACTGCGCTGCGCACACGTCGTGCCCTGCGCGGTCACCACACACTGCGTGCTCTCCACGAGCCCGTGCTCGATGAGCGTCCGCGCCGAGTCGGCGAGGTGCTGCGGCGTGGCGTGCAGAATCAGCGGGCCGGGCGCGGCCGCCAGGGCGGCCCAGTCCACGTCCCCACGGACGTCGGCCACGGTGTGCGACGAGCCGAGCGGCAGGCCGGCGTAGGTCGGCACGGCCGTCGATGCCGGCAGGCCCGGCACGATCTCGAAAACCATCCCGGCCTTGGCGACGGCCTGCACCTCGGCGAGCACGGAGTCCACCGACAGCGGGTCACCGGCCACCAGGCGCACCACATCGGCACCGAGCTTGGCCTCATGGGTCAGGGTCTTGGCCACCTCGGCCGGATCGCCGAGCGCGGGCCGGACGTCGGGGCCCTGCGCCACGGTCACGACCGCCGGTTCAGCCGGGGCCGCGTCACCGTCGGCCGCGGCCTTGGGCGCGGGTGCCGGTCCCGACGTCGGCGGCAGCTCCGATCCCGCCAGGGCCAACACGGGCTCCGGAACGTCGGGGTCGGTGAAGACCAGCGCAGCGTTGGCCAACACCGCCCGAGCGCGCGTCGTCAGCAGACCCGGATCGCCCGGTCCCGAACCGACGAACATGATGCGCCCCGGCTTCGGCTTACGCCCTCGAGTCATCCTCAACTCCTGCCTTCGCAAAGCCTGTACTAGCCTGTCGTTCTGTCGGAACCCAACAGCTCGCGCGCGCCCAGTTCGAACAACTCCGCGGCCACCGAGAGCCCGAGCTCTCGTGCCCGCTCGGGAGTCCCGATACCGGACGCGCGGATCACGTCGGATCCGTCCAGCGCCGCCACGCATCCGCGCAGCGACAGTTCGTCGAAGACATTGCCGTCCTCATCGATGGACTCGACCACTTCCGCGATCGCTCCCACCGGTGCCGAACAGCCCGCCTCCAACTCGGCGAGCAGGGTTCGCTCCGCGGTGACCGCGGCCCGGGTGTCGGCGTGGTCCAACTCCGCCAGCACCTCGATCAGGCCCGTGTCACCGGCACGGCACTCGACCGCCAGGGCCCCTTGAGCCGGCGCCGGCAACATCTGTACCGGTTCCAACGTCTCGGTGACCACATCCGTGCGTCCGATGCGGGACAGACCCGCTCGGGCCACCACGACGGCGTCGAGTTCGCCGCTGCTTACCCTGTTCAACCTGGTATCTAGGTTGCCTCGTAGGGGGCGGATTTCCAAACCGAGACCCAGTGCTCTAAGCTGTGCCGCCCTGCGCACGGATGATGTGCCGATGACGGAACCCGTCGGCAACTCGCCCAGCACCAGCCCGTCGCGGGCCACCAGGGCGTCCCTGGAGTCCTCACGCGGCGGGATCGCGGCAATCGTGAACCGCGGGTCCTGCGCCGTCGGCAAATCTTTGTAGGAGTGCACCGCAACGTCGACTCGACCGTCCGCGATGGCCTCGCGCAACTCGGCCGTGAAGACGGCCACACCGAGCTCGGCGATCGGGGCCGACGAGCGGTCCCCCGCCGTGGAGATGATGACGAGTTCCGCGGCGTGGCCGCGTGCGATCAGTGCGTCTCTGACGGTCCCCGCCTGTGTGGTGGCCAGCAGGCTTCCCCGGGTGCCGATTCGGATCAAGTGTTCACTCAGACTGTTCGGTAAGAGCGTCGAAATCCGTTGTCACCAAGGGCAGTTCGCCCGCGGTGGCGACGGCGTCGACAGCGGTGGGATCGAGTTCGAACAGTTCGCGCAGCGCCTCGGCGTAGCTGTCGCCGCCGGGGGCGCTGGCCAACTGCTTGACCCGAACGGTGGGTGCGTGCAGGAGTTTGTCGACCACGCGGCGCACGGTCCTGGCGACCTCGTCGCGGTGCGCGCCGTCCAGGCCCGGCAGACGGTTGTCCAACCGCAGCAGTTCGGCCTCGACGACGTCCGCGGCGCGCTGGCGCAGCGCCGTCACGGTCGGCGTGACCTCTGCCATGCGCTGACCGGCCAGGTAGGTGGCCACCTCGGTGGCCACGATGGAGCGCGCGGCGTCCGCGTCGGAGGACGCGGCCTTGGCGGCGGGCTCACGCTGGATGCGGTCCATGTCGATGACCCAGACGCCGGGCAGGCCCGACACCGCGGCATCCACGTCCCGTGGCATGCCGAGGTCACAGATCACCAGCGGACGCCCGTCCGGGCGGCCCGCGTTGCGGCGGGCCAGCGCGACGTGCGCGTCGGCGAGCGACAGCACCGGGGAGACGGCGCCGGTGCTGCTGATCACCACGTCGGCTTCCGCCAGCGCGATCGGCAGGTCTTCCAGACCGTGTGCGGTGGCCGCGACCCCCTGCTCACGCAGGTTCGCGGCAAGTCGCAGCGCCCGGTCGGTGGAGCGGTTGACCACCCGCACGACGGAGACTCCGGCCCGGATCAGGTGCGCACCGCTGAGGGCGCCCATCGAACCGGCGCCGACCACCACGGCGGTGCGGCCCCGAAGCCCGGACAGCCGCTGTTCGGCCATCCCCAACGCCACCGACACCACGGACGCGCCCGCGGCGTCGATCGAGGTCTCGGTGTGGACCCGCTTGCCGACGGCAAGAGCGCGTTGTGACAGTTCATGGAGCGTGCGGCCCACGGTGTGGTTGGCCTCGGCCGACGAATAGGCGCGGCGGACCTGGCCGAGCACCTGCTGCTCACCGATCACCGCGGAGTCCAGACCGGAGGCCACCGAGAACAGATGCTCGACGGCCGCCTCGGCATAGCGGACGTAGGCGTACTTCGTCAGGTCCGACATCGCCATTCCGGAATGCTCGGAGAGCACCTGGCCGATCGCGGTCAGGCCGCCGTGGAAGGCCTCCACGACCGCGTACACCTCGACGCGGTTGCAGGTGGACAACACCATGGCCTCGGTGACCAGCGGGGACTGAAGAATGCGGTCAATGATCTTGGTCTGCTCGGCCTCATCGGTCGACAGCTGCTCGAGGACGGAGACGGGCGCACTGCGGTGCGAGACACCAAAAAGAAGGACACTCACAGCGCCATCCCAGCGACCACTCGAGCAATCACCCAGCACGCTCCCTTGCCGCTTATCAGGTGAAGAGACTTACGCTCAATCTGAGCACAACGGTAGCCGCTCACCTGCGCCGTCACCAAATTCCCCCATGATGTCATGTGCCACAGCCGCGGGCGGCGAGGTCTCGGCGGAGGCGGGGTTCATCGACCTCCCAGTAACTGTGTTCCGCGCCGTCGAGCAGCACCACGGGCAGCCGGTCGCCGAACTCGGCGCGCAGTGACGCATCGCCCGCGGCCGCGGCCGCATCGACGTCGACATCGCTCAACTCGAAGCCGAGTTCGTCGGCCAGCGCCGCCAGCTGGGCGTGGACTCGGTCACAGATCTGGCATCCGGCTCTGGTCAGCAGGCAGACCTGCGCGGGGATCATCTGCCGAATTGTGGCATTTGGATAGGGTGACGAGGCAAGTGCTGGAGCGCGGGTGCGCGGACGGTCATCCGAAAGGGGTGCGCGTGGCAGATCAGCCGTCGGACGGTCAGTCGCCCGCCGGGGACGACACGGCCTGGCAGGCGGGTGCGCCCAGCGCGGAGGCCGCCCTCGAGCATCTGGCCGATGAGCCCCAGCCGCCGGTCCCGGCCGACCTGACGGCCGCGGCGTTCTTCGACGTGGACAACACGATGGTGCACGGCTCCTCGCTCGTGCACTTCGCCCGCGGGCTCGCCGCCCGCAAGTACTTCACCTACCGCGACGTGCTGGGGTTCGTCTACGCCCAGGCCAAGTTCCAGCTGACGGGCCGCGAGAACAGCGATGACGTCGCCGAGGGCAAGCGCAAGGCGCTGTCGTTCATCGAGGGCCGCCCCACCACCGAACTGGTCGAACTCGGCGAGGAGATCTACGACGAGATCATCGCCGACAAGATCTGGCCCGGCACCCGGGATCTGGCCCAGATGCACCTCGATGCGGGCCAGCAGGTGTGGCTGGTCACGGCGACGCCGTTCGAGTTGGCCGACACCATCGCCCGCCGCCTGGGCCTGACCGGAGCATTGGGCACCGTCGCGGAGTCGGTCGACGGTGTCTTCACGGGCCGTCTGGTCGGTGAGATCCTGCACGGTGCGGGCAAGGCGCACGCGGTGCGCGCCCTGGCGATTCGCGAGGGGCTCAACCTGCGCCGCTGCACCGCGTACTCCGACAGCTACAACGATGTGCCGATGCTGACGCTGGTCGGCACCGCGGTGGCGATCAACCCCGACGCCGACCTGCGGGACCTGGCACGCAAGCGGGGGTGGGAGATCCGGGACTTCCGGACCGCCCGCAAGGCCGCCCGAATCGGGGTTCCGTCGGCGTTGGCGCTGGGCGCCGCGGGTGGCGCGCTGGCCGCCATCGCGTCGCGGCGAAACGAACGCTGAGCCCGCGGTGTTATACCGTCGCTACGCACGTCGTCATTGAGCCGAAGGACACACCGCCAGTCATGGTTGCTGAAGAGATCATCGGAACGCACTACCGCTACCCCGACAAGTTCGTGGTCGGCAGGGAGAAGGTGCGGGAGTACTCCACGGCTGTGCTCGACGATCACGGCGCGCATCACGACGAGGCGGCCGCCGCCGAACTCGGCTATCCGAGCCTGGTCGCGCCACTGACGTTCATCGCGGTCGCGGGCCGCCGGGTCCAGATGGAGATGTTCAAGCGGTTCGACGTGGGCATCAACATCGCCCGGGTGATCCATCGCGACCAGAAGTTCAAGTACCACCGCCCGCTGGTGGTCGGTGACGAGATCTACTTCGACTCCTACCTCGATTCGGTGATCGAATCCCACGGCACCGTGATCGCCGAACTGCGCGCCGAGGTGACCGACGCCAACGGCGAGCCCGTGATCACCAGCGTCGTGACGATGATCGGTGAGGCCGCGCACGACTCCGAGACCGACGAGCAGGTCGCCGCGATCGCGGCTCGCCTGGGGATGTGACGCCCCCGGGGCGCGCGCCCCGGGCAGCAGATCAGGCCTCAGCCGAAGAACATGTTCCGGCGGTTGGCGAGCAGCCGGTACAGCGTGTGCTGAATGGTCTCGCGGACGTGGTCGGTGAGTTCGAAAGTGACCATCGGGTCCTCAGCCGCGCTCTCGTCGTACTCGGAGGTTGAGATCGGCGCACCGAACTCGATGTGCCATTTCGACGGCAGCGGCACCATCCCCACCGGGCCCGCGAGCGGGAACAGCGGAGTGACCGGGAAATACGGCAGGCCCAGCAGGCGTGCCAACAGCTTGACGTCGGCGATCATCGGATAGATCTCCTCGGACCCGACGATCGAGCACGGGATGATGGGCGCCCTGGTCCGCAGTGCGGCCGCGACGAACCCGCCGCGGCCGAACCGCTGCAGCTTGTAGCGGTCCTTGAACTGCTTGCCGAGGCCCTTGTAGCCCTCGGGAAACACCGCGGTGAGCTCACCGCCCTCAAGCAGCCGGTGCGCGTCGGCCGTACAGGCCATCGTGTGGCCGGCCTTGCGCGCGGCGTGTCCGAGCACCGGCATGTCGAAGACCAGATCGGCGGCCAGCAGGCGCAGATCGCGCTGTGTCGGATGGTGGTCGTGCACACCCACCGACAGCATCAGGCCGTCGAACGGCAGCACGCCGGCGTGGTTGGCCACCACAAGCCCGGCGCCGTCGACCGGCAGGTTCTCCACACCGCTGACCTCGACCCGGAACCACGACTTGAACAGCACCCGCAGCAAAGGCAGGAACATGGCCTCGTTGAGGTGTTTGTCGAAGCCGAAATCGTCGACGACGTAGTCCCCGGTCAGCCGCCTTCGGACAAACTCAGCAACCGAGGAGATCTTGACCGCGAGGTCGTTGGGCTCGGCCGCTCCGCCGTCGGGGCCTGCCGCGGAAGCTCGATGCTCATCGATCTCACGCACCACCGCGGCGAGCTGCTCCGCAGTCGCCCTGGTGTCCGGATCGGACAGCAGCGACGGATGTCGCCGCGCCGCGTCAGCGCGCTGGCCAGCTCTCCGGGATGACGCTGCACGGCTCGAATTGCCATGCAGCGGAATGACTTTTGCTCGCCCGTCACCCGCCACGCTCAATGACCTCTCCCCCGACGAAAGTTCTGCATGTCTAGCTCCCCCACCGCTGCGCCACGGCCACAGCACGTGTCTCCACCGAGCGTACCCACTGCGGATCGATGATCGGAGTCAAACCCCGACCGCGTACGTAATCGTCGAACGCCTCGAGCGTCGTCCACTTCGGGTGGTACCCCAACTCGGTGCGCATCCGGGTGGTGTCCATCACCCGGCCGTAGGACATGTAGCGAAGGTGTTCGCGGTTGAGCTCGGTGGCACCGGTGGCCCGGCGCAGCGAATCCACCACACGCACCCCGGTGGCGGGCAGTGGCAAAGCCAGCCGGCCCGAGCGCCGGATCGCCTGCGACATCATGATCACGCCGCTGGCCCCGATGTTGAAGGTGCCCGCCCGGCCCGCCGTGGTCGCATGCTCGAGGGCGCCGAGCGCATCCTGCTCATGCAGAAGCTGAAGGCGCGCATCGCGACCGATCGTGGTGGGCACCACCGGACCGGCGAGGTAGCGCGACAACTGGGTGTCCATGGCGGGTCCGATCATGTTGGCCAGGCGCAGGATGGTCACGCTGATGTCGGGCCGTCGCCGTCCCAGACCCCGTGCATAGCCCTCGATGTCGAGGCTGTCGCGCGCGAAACCCTCGCCGAGTGGACGCAGGCTGGTGCTGTCCTCGGTGAACATCACCGGGTCGAACGCGCTGGACCCGTAGACCTCGGAGGTGGACTTGAGCACCACCCGCCGAACCGTGGGAGCCTTCTGGCAGGCCGCGAACAACTGCATCGCGCCCATCACGTTCAATTCCTTGAGCGTGGCCCGACCACCGCTGCGAGGGGCATAGGAAGCCGCCGCAGCGTGCACCACGGTGTCCACATCGCCGTTGCGAATCACCTTGGCGATGAAGGGGTTTCGAATGTCGGCCCGAACGAATTCGGCGCGGCCCATCCGGCGCTGCAGGTCCTTGCTCGGGGTCACCGCGTCCACCGCGATGACCTTCTCGATCGAGGAGTTGGCCGCCAGCCGCGCGGTCAGGTAGCCGCCGAGGAATCGGCACGCTCCGGTGACCAGAACAACTTTGGGCGGTGCAGGGGTGTCCTTGGGGTCGCCCGATTCCATTTGGACAGGCTACCGGTCAGGCGGCGCCTGGGCATGCCCGACGACCCTGCCGAGGGCAGGTCGCCAGCGCTTCCCCAGGACGCGCCCAGTCTCGGATTACTTACCGAGTTTTCTGCGCTGCACCCGGGTCCGACGCAACAGCTTGCGATGCTTCTTCTTCGACATACGCTTGCGCCGCTTCTTGATGACTGAACCCATGAACTCCGCTGCCTACCTAAGGGATGCGCCGCACTCGAGGGGCGCGCCGACACGACTTAACCCGGCCACCTTACCGAAGGCAGGCCCCCAAACCGAAATGGGGGCTGCCGCGACGGTCGAGGCTGGCCGGGCCCAGCCAGTACCGGCGTGCGCCGATCTAGCCGGCGTCGAAGTACGAGGTCTCCAGCAGGTCGTGCACGGCCTTGGCGTGCACACGGAACGACCGGCCCACGCGAACGGCAGGAAGTTCACCGTTGTGCACGAGCCGGTACACCGTCATCTTGCTGACCCGCATGAGGCTGGCGACCTCGGCGACAGTGAGGAACTGGGTCCTGGCGGCCGGTTGGCCGTCCGCAGATCCAGAGTCCCGCTTTCCACCGGCCGATGGCCCGTTCATAGACGTCATCGCAACCCAATCAATCAGGCACGGCCAGTCCCAGCGGCTTCCCCTCCGCTGGCACGAACGCGTGCATACAACGAGGAGAATAGCGGGGCAGATGGGGTTGCTGCGACGGGTGTGGGGTAATCCGTCGAAAATTCGCGGAACCCGTTTGAATTACTCTGATGTGATTCCGAGCTGCTCAGAGCGGATTTTCGCCGCGGTCACGGCGTTGTCCACCGCTGCCCGCAAACCACCGCGCTCCAACTCGCGCAGCCCGGCCGCGGTGGTGCCGCCCGGGGACGTCACAGTCGCCCGGAGCTGCGCCGCTGTGGTGTCCACACCGGTGCCCGATCGGCGCCCGGAATCGGCCCCCGAACCCTGGTCCATGCCCTCCAGCAACATCGCGGCCGAACCCGCCATGGTCTGCACCACCAGATCCGTCGCGACGGGCCGCGACAGCCCCGAGGCGACGGCCGCATCCACCAGCGCCTCGACCATCAGGAAGAAATACGCCGGGCCCGACCCCGACACCGCGGTCACCGCGTCCAGCTGGCTCTCCACCACCGTGATCACCCCGCCGACGCAGCCGAACACGTCGGAGACGGCCTGGAGCTGTTCGGCCGTGGCGAACCTGCCCGGCGCCAGCGCGCTGATTCCGGCACCCACCAGAGCGGGCGCGTTGGGCATCACCCTGATGACGGGGGCCCCGGCCGGCAGCTTGGACTCGAAGAACGACGTCGGCACCCCGGCGGCCACACTGACGAAGACCTGCTCGGCACTGTCGGCCTCGGCCTTGGCGGCGGCCTCGGCGATGTCGCCGATGACCAGTTCGACGTCGGCGGGCTTGACCGCGACGAGGACGAAGTTGGCGTGCTCGGCGGCGTCGGCGACCGAAGCCACCTGCACCGAGTACTTCTCCGACAGCTGCTTGGCCCTCTCCGGTGACTTCTCGGAGACGACGAGGTCCTTCACCTGCCGACCGGACCGCAGGAGGCCCGCCAACAGAGCCTCACCCATACTTCCGCCGCCGATGATCGCGATTCTGGCCATGACGAGAGACCCTAGCGCCCGGGTTGCGGGGCGGTGCCTCTGCACGGCCCTGTGACGATCGTGGCGGGCCGAACCGGGTCCGGCCCACCCAACGGGGGCTACGGCGCGGGAACGAGCGCCAGCTGGCGGGTCTGGACGACGATGCGGCCCGTGCTGTCGACGACCACATGGTCCTCGTCGAACCAATCCTGGCCGATCTGCATGGTGGAGGCGACGATGCGCAGCCAACCCGGCGCGGGTACGCCGCGCAGATAGGCGGTGAGCTGCACCGTGGGTGCCCAGCCGGTCCGGCCGACCGCGAACGTCACCGGCATGGAGATGTCACCGCACATCAGCGCGAACAGCACGTCGAGCTCGTCGTGACGCGGGCGCACCCAGATGCGCGTCTTCGGGGACTGCCCGGCGGCGACCGTGCGCAGCCCGGACATGTCGGGCCGGATGTCGCAGCCCGCGGCGAGGTGATTGATCTCGGCGAGCGGGTGACCCGGTTCGATCGGGCCGATCTCCGGCGGGGGTTCGACGGGCATGTCCGCGTGTGCGGTGTCGACCGCCAGCAGCGGTGGTGCGTCGTGCTCGGGATGGGCCAGGGTGACCGTGGCGCGCACGGCCACGCGGTCGCCCTGCGTCAACTCGACGTCGACCAGGCTCACCCGGCGACCGCGTTTGCGGACCGCGGTGACCAGCCGCACAGGGCCCGGGTCGGGTGCGGTCAGGAAGCCTGCCGACACCGCGACAGGCTGCTCGGGTCCGTCGCCGCCCATGGCGAGCCGCGCGGCCTTCGCACACAACGCCAGCATCACGCCGCCGTGCACCTTGGGCCCGATCGTCCAGTGCAGGTTCAGTTCTCCGACGAACACCGGGTCACCGGAGAAAGATCCGTCCGCCACCCGGTGCAGCGCCATCGCCCGGGTGAAACTCGCCGATTCGGTCATCGCAGCAGATGGGCCCGGGCGAACTGCAGCGACTCGGTCAGCAGCTCCTCACGCTCGGCCTCCGAACGCGCGCCCGAGGTCGTGACCTCGAGAACCACATGGCCGCTGAAGTCGCTGCCGGCGAGCATCTGACACACCTCCACGGTGGGCTGGGTGCCCCGCCCCGGCACCAGGTGTTCGTCGGCCGAGGCGCCGTTTCCGTCGCACAGGTGCAGATGCACCAGTCCGTCGCCCATCCGCTGCGCCATCTCCATCGCGTCGGTGCCCGCGGTGGCGGTGTGGGACAGGTCGAGCGTGTAGTGGGCGTGACCGCCCTCCAGCGGGTCATAGGACGGCGCGAACGCCGATATCCCCACACCGGGCCCGCCGCCGCGCCTGCGCATCCGCTCGATCGACGTCTGCCCGACGCCGAAGAACCGGTCGGCGCGGAACGGGAACATGTTCTCCACGGCGACCATGACGTCGCTGCCCGCCTCCAGTTCGGCGACCTGCTCGCTGAAGCCCTCGGCGTAACGCCGCTGCCACCGGAACGGTGGATGCACGACCACCGTCTGCGCACCCAACTGCTCGGCGGCCCGCACGCTGCGCTCGAGCTTGGCGATCGGGTTGGCGCCCCACACACGCTGCGAGATCAACAGGCACGGGGCGTGCACCGAGAGCACCGGGACCTCATACCGCCGCGAAAGCTCCTCGATGGCGTCGATGTCCTGGCTGACCGTCTCGGCCCACACCATGAGTTCGACTCCGTCGTAGCCGAGCTTCGCGGCGTACTCGAACGCAGCCTCGGTGCGCAGCGGGTACACCGAGGCTGTCGACAGGCCGACCTTGATGGCGGGGCGCACGAAAGCCAGGGTGCCTAGTTCGCCTGCAGCAGCGCGAGCGGTCCGAAGGTGACGAGTGCACCCACGGCGACGGCGGTCAGCGTGCTGCCGATGTCCTCGGTCTTGCGCACGATCCGGACACCCACGACCAGGCCCAGGATGATCAGCACCCCGAGCGCGAGTGCGACCAGGCTGTTCCACTTCCAGAGCTGATCGAAGGCGATGAACAGGCCGGCGCCGAAGGCGACCGCGACGATCGACTGCAGCGCGATGGAGGCGCCGTGCATCACGAGCTGACGGCGCGTCATGGGCTCGTCGAGGTCACCCTCGATGTCCTCGTCGTCCTCGTCGACGCCGTCGAGTTCGGCCACGTCATCGAGTTCGGCCAAGCCGTCGAGTTCGGCCGCCACATCGTCGTCGTCGAGCGCGCTCGACCGGCGGCGCGCCAGGTCGTCGGCGACGGTCTCGCCGCCGAACAGCGTGGTGTCGTCGGCGTCGGCGAACGACGGGTCGCCGATCCCGAGTTCGTCGGGGATCAGATTGACGTCGGCCAACCCGGTGTCGGCGGTGAGGTCGAGTTCGGTCTCGGAGTCCTCGAGATCGATCGGGTCGGGACTCATGGTCTCGGCCGGCGCACCCTCGTCGCGCCGACGGCCGTCGAGCGGCCCCGCCTCAACCCTGCGCACCGGACGCGGGTAGTGGCTGCGTTCGGGGGTCGCCGGGCGGCCCCGGCGCGGCAGGGGGTCTTCCGAGCGTTCCGGCGGTGTCCTGCGCTCCCGAACGGGCTCGTCGGCGACGGGCCGCGCCGGGGGTGCGCCGTTCCGGCCGCGCGCGGGCGCGGGCTCCGGCCGCGGAGCGACGCGTGGGGCAGCCTCGGCCGCCGCCTCCTGCGGCTCAGGACCGGGAGCCTCCTCGGCGTCGGCCGCATCGTCCTGCTCCTCCTCGGCATCGCGGACGACGGGGATCTCGCCGGTCCGGATGATCGGGATCTCGCCGGTCAGTTCGGCGACCGTCACGGCGTCACTGTTGCCGCGGCGGCGCCGGCGGCGGCCACCGACGGGCGGTGCGCCGATCGTGCCGTTCTTGGCCAGCAGTTCGGCCACCGAGATCGGGCGCGTGCCGTTGGCGCCGTTCTCTGGTCCAGTCATCGTCTGTTGCCTCCCGGCCGGGTCTGCCCGACTCTGTCAGCATCCCCCATCTGCGTCTCCACCAGATCGGAACCGTCCGCTTCACTGTCGAGCTTGCGCAGGATCAGGCCCTCCCGCAACGCCCACGGGCAGATGTCCACGACTTCCAACGACAGCGCTCGCATGCTCGCCTCCGCCACCAGGGCACCCGCCACGATCTGGGGGGCCCGTTCGGCGCTGACTCCTTCCAATTCCGCACGATCAGCCGCGGTCATCCTAGAGATGAACGCTATGAGTTGTCTGAGACCGTTGGCCGTCAGCGTCCTCTTGACCCGCGGTCCGGCGCCCGAAGGTGCCGCACCGGTCAGCCGAGCCAGGGAGCGGAACGTCTTGGATGAGGCCACCGCCAGATCCGGGCTGCCCGCAGCCAGCACGGTCTTGCGCGCGTCCGCCAGTTCGGTGTCCAGCCAATCACGCAGCATAGCCACCCGGCGCCGGCCCGGCGGATCGTCCGGCAGCCACTCCCTGGTCAGCCGTCCCGCCCCCAGCGGCAGCGACAGGGCCACCTCGGGCTCCTCGTCCACGCCGTTGGACAGTTCGAGTGAGCCGCCGCCGATGTCGATGTTGATGATGCGACCCGCACTCCAGCCGTACCAGCGCCGGACCGCCAGGAAGGTCAGGCGCGACTCGTCGCGGCCCGAGAGCACCTGCAGCGCAACGCCCGTCTCGGCGGCCACGCGGGCCAGCACCTCTTCGGAGTTCGTGGCGTCGCGGACGGCGGAGGTGGCGAACGCCATGAGTTCGGCACAGCCCGAACTGGCGGCGATCTTGGCCAGCTCGTCGACCGTGGCGACGAGCCTGTCGGCGCCCTTGCGGGTGAGCTTGCCGGAGCTGTCGATGGCCTCGGCGAGTCGAAGCGCGGCCTTGGTCGAACTCATCGGGGTGGGATGGCCACCACGACGTGCGTCCACCACCAACAGGTGAACTGTGTTGCTTCCCACGTCGAGCACGCCCAATCGCACGTCTGTCAACCTAGCGCGGCGGCCGGGGGTGCGCGGAAGCGCCCGCGCAGAAGGCGTTCGGCGCGCCGCTGGGCGGTGAACCCGAGCGATGTCGTCTACCGTGGAATCCTGTGGCAGGCGGTGTGTATCCGGGTGAGGTCGAGTTGGACTTCCCGCGTGAATGGGTCGAGTTCTACGACCCCGACAACGACGAGCATCTGATCGCCGCCGACATGACCTGGCTGCTGTCCCGCTGGACGTGCGTGTTCGGCACGCCTGCCTGTCAGGGCACCGTCGAGGGCCGGCCGGACGACGGCTGCTGCTCACACGGCGCCTTCCTGTCCGACGACGACGACCGGGCCAAACTCGACGACGCGGTCAAACAGCTGACCGACGAGGACTGGCAGTACCGCGATAAAGGCTTGGGTCGCAAGGGGTATCTCGAGATGGACACCTATGACGACGAGCCGAACCTGCGCACCCGGAAGTACAGGGGCGCGTGCATCTTCCTCAACCGTCCCGGTTTCGCCGGCGGCATCGGCTGCGCGCTGCACAGCAAGGCCCTCAAGCTCGGCGTCAATCCGCTGACGATGAAGCCCGAGGTCTGCTGGCAGCTGCCGATCCGGCGCACCCAGGAATGGGTGAAGCGGCCTGACGACACGGAGATCCTCAAGACCACGATCACCGAATACGACCGCCGCGGTTGGGGTTCGGGCGGCGCGGACCTGCACTGGTACTGCACCAGCGACCCGGCCGCACACGTCGGTGCGAAGCCGGTCTATGAGTCCTACGCGCCGGAGTTGACCGAACTGCTCGGCGAGAAGGCGTACGCCGAACTGGCGGCGATGTGCCGACGCCGCAGCGCCCTCGGCCTGATCGCCGTGCACCCCGCGACCCGCGCGGCGCAGTGACCCTCAGCGCACCCGGTTGGCCTCGGCCCACACGCTGCCCGCGGTGAATCCCTCGGTGCTGGTGATCTTGAGCTGATGCTCGTCGGCCAGCATCCGTTCGACGCCCGCGTCGGCCGGCCAATACCGCGCGTGCACGGCCGCAGCCATCGTGGTGCCGCGCACGGGGTCGATCCGCCACACCGACACCACGGACATTCCGACATCGGCCAGCATCCGGATCAGCGCGGTCAGCGAGTAGTAGGCGAAGTGGTTCGGCGACAGCGAGTCCCACCGGCCACAGCGGACCAGGTCGGCGATCGAGTCGAACTGCAGCAGCAGCACTCCCCCGGGCGCGGTGGACTCGGCCAGCATCCGGAACGCCGATCGCTGGTCGGGGTCGTGGACGGCGCCGAAGTTGTCGACCACGACGTCGGCCTGACCGCCGAAGACGGGGGTGAAGCCCATCTGCGTCAGCAGCGGCAGCCAGCTGCCGCCGTGCCTGCCCCCGAACTGCCGGACCGTGTCGCCGACCAGAAGTTCGGCTGCGTCGGCCGTGCGCAGCATCTGAGTGACCTCGTCGGCCCTGGGCTCCGGATAGTCCAGACACGGGTGGGTCGCGTTCGAGCTGTCACCGTCGAGCTGGGCCAGTGCGCATTCGATGCACAGCGCCAGTGCGACACTGCCAAGGTCGATCACCCGTTGAACGGCACGCGATCCGCATGCTCGACAAAACGCCCCACCGTGCACGATCCAACTCCCCCACGTCGACACACCTTGAGGCGCCACCCCCGACATCCCCAAGGTGTTCCACCCTACAAGTCGGCGCGGGTGCGCGTCAGCCCTCCAGCTTGTAACCCAGGCCACGCACCGTCACCAGCCGCACCGGGTTGGCCGGGTCGGCCTCGATCTTGGATCGCAGCCTTTTGACGTGGACGTCGAGGGTCTTGGTGTCCCCGACGTAGTCGGCCCCCCAGACGCGGTCGATCAACTGACCGCGGGTCAACACCCGCCCGCTGTTGCGCATGAGGTATTCGAGCAGGTCGAACTCCTTGAGCGGCAGAGTGATCAACTCTCCCGCGACGCTCACGACGTGCCGTTCGACGTCCATCCGGACGGGGCCGGCCTCCAGGACCGCGCCGTCGACGCCGCCCTCGTCGGTGTCGCCGCCGCGGCGCAGCACGGCCCGGATCCGCGCGATCAGCTCGCGCGCCGAATACGGTTTGGTGACGTAGTCGTCAGCGCCCAGTTCCAGGCCGACGACCTTGTCGATCTCGCTGTCGCGAGCGGTCACCATGATCACCGGCACGGCCGAACGGGCCCGAAGCTGCCTGCAGACATCGGTGCCGCTCATCCCGGGCAGCATCAGGTCCAACAGCACGATGTCGGCGCCGGACCGGTCGAACTCGGCCAATGCACTCGGACCGTCGCCCACCACCGTGGCTTCGAATCCCTCCTTGCGCAGCAGGAAGGCCAAGGGATCGGCCAGCGACTCCTCGTCCTCCACGATCAGCACACTGGTCATTGACGTAATCGTCCTCTCCTCACAGGGGTCCTACTCAGGTGACTCTTCGCCGTCGTCGGCGTCGTTGCAGGCCGGGATCGACAGCGTGAAGGTCGATCCGGTGCCCAGTTGACTCCACAGCCGGATCGACCCGTTGTGGTTGGCGGCGACGTGCTTGACGATCGCCAGGCCCAAACCCGTCCCGCCGGTGGCACGCGAGCGCGCCTTGTCGACCCGAAAGAAGCGTTCGAACACGCGCTCCTGATCGGCCTTGGCGATTCCGATGCCCCGGTCGGTCACCGCGATCTCCACGTACGCGCCGCGGCGACGCCGACTGATCGACACCGTCGAGCCGTGCGGCGAGTACGCGATGGCATTGGAGATCAGGTTCGCCAGCGCCGTCGCGAGCAGCGGCGGGTTGCCCAGCACCTGCAGGCCGGACGGGGCGTCGGCGGTGACACTGATGTCGGCGTTGTCGGCGGCCAGCTTGTTGCGCGAAATCGCCTCGGCCACAACGCTGTCCACGTCCACCGCGTCGAGGTCGGGCAGTTTCTCGGCGCCCTGCAGGCGGGACAGTTCGATCAGTTCGCCGACCATGTCGGCAAGACGTTTGGATTCCGCGAGCACCTTGGCGCCGAACCTGCGCACGGTTTCGGGGTCCTCGGCGGACTCCAGGATCGCCTCGGCCAGGACGCCGATGGCGCCGACGGGCGTCTTCAGTTCATGGCTGACGTTGGCGACGAAGTCACGCCGGGTCGCCTCGACTCGGGCGTGGTCGGACTGATCGTCGACGAACACCACCGCGAACCGGCGGTCATCGTCGGTCAGCAGGCGGACGTGGCCGCGCACCGACAGCCCCGAACGTCCCGCGGCGGCCCGTTTGGGCGCCGGCGTCAGGTCCACCTCGGTGTTCTCACCGGTCTCCAGGGTGTGCTGCGCGGCGGCCCAGGCCCGGTCGTCGAGCAGGCGGTCGTGCACGAGTGCCAGTTCGCCGTGCCGGGCGCGGTCGTTGACGAAGACCACGTCACGGAAGGCGTCCACGACGACGATCCCCTGCGGGGAGAGCTCAACGATGCGTTTGAGCATCTGGGACACCGTGATACCGGCCAGTTCCGCGGCGCGGCGACGCCGTCGCTCCACGATCATCGGCCACAACTGCGCGCCGATCACCGCGCCCACGACCAGCGCCAGCCCAGAGGCGACCCCGGCGAGGATCAGCGCCGATACGACACTCACGCGAAAAGCGTACGCATCCGGTGAACGTCATCCCAGCAGCGTGCGGCCAAAGCGGGACATGTCACAGCATCCCGAGCAGGTGTTCGCGCGCCGTTAACCCGCGTTCAACTGCCGTTTGCTCGCCCCTCACCCTGGGCGGGTCAGTGCGCCTGCTTGGCCCCCTGGCTGGCCACGGCCGCGGCGCCGGCGGCGGCGGCCTCGGGGTCCAGGTAGGTGCCGCCCGCCACCTTGGGCCGCAGGTCCGCGTCGAGGTCGTAGCGCAGCGGGATGCCGGTGGGGATGTTCAGGCCCACCACGTCCTCGTCGCTCATGCCGTCCAGGTACTTCACCAGCGCGCGCAGGGAGTTGCCGTGCGCGGCGACCAGCACGGTCTTGCCCGCCCGCAGGTCGGGCACGATGGCCTCTTCGAAGTAGGGCACGAACCGGGCCACGACGTCGGCCAGACACTCGGTCAGCGGGCCGCCGCCGATGCCGGCGTAACGCGGATCGGCGTCCTGGCTGAATTCGCTGCCCTTCTCGATCGGCGGCGGCGGGGTGTCATAGCTGCGCCGCCACGCCATGAACTGCTCTTCGCCGTACTTGGCCTTGGTCTCGGCCTTGTCGAGGCCCTGCAGCGCGCCGTAGTGCCGTTCATTGAGCCGCCAGTCCCGGACCACGGGGATCCACAGCCGGTCGGCGGCGTCGAGCGCGAGGTGCGCGGTGGTGATCGCGCGGCGCAGCAGCGAGGTGTACAGAACATCGGGCAGCAGACCCTGTTCGGCCATCAACACCCCGGCGCGCACGGCCTCGGTGCGGCCTTTGTCGGTCAGGTCGACGTCGACCCATCCGGTGAAGAGGTTGAGCGCATTCCATTCGCTCTCGCCGTGACGGAGCAGGACCAGGGTGGAGTCAGCCATGCCTGGAATCCTCTCATGCCTCCACTGGGACGCGCGTGGGCGGCGACCGTGGGCGTCAGGCCTCGTCGTCGATCAGGTGCGCGAACGCCTCGAGGTTCTTCAGCGACTCCCCGCGGGAGACCCGCCAGGCCCACTCCCGTTGGATTGAGGTGCGAAAACCCAGCTCCAACAACGTGTTGAAGTCTCCGTCGACGGCCTCGAGCACCTGCCCGAGGATCCGGTCGATCTCGTCGGCCGTGACGGACTCCAGCGCGAGCAGTCCCACGAGGTAGATGTCGCCGACGTTGTCGAGGGTGTAGGCGACGCCGTAGAGCCTGCGGTTGCGCTTGAGCAGGAAGCGGTAGACCTCTTCGAAGTTCTCGTCGGGTCGTCGGCACACGAAAGCCTCGACGCGCACCGAGTGCTCGCCGATGCTCAGCAGGGTGTTGGTCTTGAGTCTGCGTTCGCCCGGCAGTTCGACGACCAGTGCCGGCAGCCCGCCGTGCGTGTCCGTGTGCAGGCTGTAGGTCAGCTCGCGCTCCCGCAGGGCCTCCTCGATGACCTGCTGGGCGTTCATGCCCGCACTCCCCGACGCCGGGACCAGCGCAGCCCCGTCCTCCGCGGCACCGCGAGCGAGTCACGGGTGGTCGCGCCCTCGTGCGTGCGCGCGTAGTCGGCGATCGCGTGGCGGTAGGCGCCCAGCAGCGAGTCGACGGTGTGGTCCCACGAGAACGTCGCGGCGTGCCGCACGGCGGCCGCGGCCATGGCGTCGCGGCGCGCGCGGTCCTGGCCCAACAGGTCGCCCAGCACGGCCGCCCAGTGGTCGGGGTCGTGGTCGGGCACCAGGGCCCCGGACTGCCCGTCGCGCACCGCGACGGGCAACCCGCCGACCGCGGCGGCCACCACGGGAGTGCCGCAGGCCTGGGCTTCGATGGCGACCAGGCCGAACGATTCGGAGTGGCTGGGGACGGCCACCAGGTCAGCGGCGCGGTAGACGTTGACCAGGTTGTCCCGCGACTGCGGCGGCAGGAAGGTCACGCGGTCACTGATGCCGAGATCGTCGGCCAGGCGCAGCAGCCCGTCGGGCGCCGCCAGTCCGCTGCCCGACGGCCCGCCGGCGATGACGACGCGCACCCCCGGAAGTTTGGCGGCGGCACGCAGCAGCACGTCAGGCGCCTTCAATGGCTGAATGCGGCCCACGAAGGCGATGGTGGGTTCGTCCGGAAGACCCAGAGCGCGGCGCGCGGCGTCGCGGTCACCCGGGGTGAACGTCGCCAGATCGACGCCGGGGTGCACGACGTCGATGCGCGCCGGGTCGGCGTGGTGCAGCGAAACCAGTTGGCGGGCCTCGTCGTCGGTGTTGACGATGAGGCGATCGGCCTCGTCGACGACCTGCTGCTCACCGACCGCGCGCAGTGCCGGTTCCGGGGCGTCGCCCTCGGCGAGGGCGGCGTTCTTCACCGCGGCCAGTGTGTGCGCTGTGTGAACCAGCGGGACGGCCCAGCGATCGCGGGCCAGCCAACCGACCTGACCCGACAGCCAGTAGTGCGAGTGAACGATGTCGTAGTACCCGGGTTCGTGTGTGGCCTCGGCCCGCAGCACACCCGCGGTGAACGCACACAACTGCGTGGGCAGATCGTATTTGTCGAGCCCTTCGAACGGCCCGGCGACGACATTGCGCACCGTCACGCCGGGCGCCACCTGGACCACCGGCTCGTCCGCCGACGACGTGGCCCGGGTGAAGATCTCCACCTCGACGCCACGCTGCCCGAGATGCAGTGCGGTCTGCAGAACGTAGACGTTCATCCCGCCGGCGTCGCCGGTGCCCGGTTGAGCCAACGGCGACGTATGGACCGACAAGACCGCGACACGCACCCCTCATGCTTACACCAGCGGCCGCAGGGACCGGGAAGCGCCTGGACGGGCGTGGTTCAGGCGGTGGCCCGCGGACGGCTCGCGCGGCGCAGCGCACCCAGCGGGTCGGCGTAGAGCGGACCGAGGGACACGACGCCGGCACCGGCCTCCTGCACGCGGTTGCCGAAGCCGGTCAACCGGATCTCCCGAGCCGGCAGCACCGATTTCGCCGCGAACGCCGACTCCACCAGCGGCAGCGCCTCGGCGTACTCGGTGAACGCCTGCCCGCCGACCACGAGCTCGTCGGGGTTGAGCAGATCACGCAGCAGCGCGACCGACTCGCCGAGCACCCGGGCGCGTTCCGCCAGAAGCTGCTGTGCGACCTCGCTGCCGCGGCGCGCCGCGGTGACCACCGCCGCGACGGTGGACACCTCCGACGTCAGGACTCCGTGCCTGCGGGCCGCCGAGACGACGGCCTCGTCGCTGACGGTCGACTCCAAAGAGCCTGTGCCACCGAGCAGTTCGGAGTTGGCCGGAAGGTTCGCGATGGTGCCCGGCCCGCTCGACGGGCTGTGCACACGGCCGTCGATCACCAAGGCGTAACCGACCGTCTCACGCGCGTACACATACAGGCTGGTGGCCGACTGACGGCGTCCGGTCAGCAGCAGTTCGGCGCCGGCCATCGCGTCGACGTGGGCCGCGACCGACACCGGCAGGCCGAGCGCGTCGGCCAGCACCGGGCCGACCGGCGCCTGGCTCCAGCCCAGCCGGGGGTGGTCGACGACGCCGCGTGCGCTGTCGACCGCCCCACCGATGGCCACGCCGACCCACAGAGTCTGACGGCGGTGCCAGCGGCTCAGGTAACGCTGCACGCTGCCGGCCAGGGTCGCCAGCGCCGTGGCCTGCGTACCGCGCGGGGTCGGCGTCTCGACCGTGTCGAGGGTGCGCCCGAACAGGTCGGTCGCCACGATGCTGGTGGTTCTGGCGCCGATGTGCACGCCGACGGTCAAGAACGGTTCGTGGTTGACCTCGACCGGAACGCGGGGCCGCCCGATCGCACCGGAGACCGCGAGGTCGGCGCGCTCACGCAGCAGACCCGCGTCAAGGAGCGCGGTGACCTGGCGGTTGACGGTCGCGATCGACAGCTTGGTGGCGCTGGCGATGGTGTCGCGGGCAACCGGGCCGCGCTGCCGGACCGCGGCGAAGACCGAGGCGGCGGCGCCGTCGGCGACCTTCAGCGCCGGGACGACGATCTGATGGCGCGAACGCAGCGGGTGGATGTGGGAGACGGCGGTGATGGTGTTGGTACGCACAGGGTTGTCCTTGGGTCCGATTCGGTTGGGGCACTGAGGGCCGCGTCAACCGACGGAGGGAAGGACTCGTCAGGCGCGGCAGGAACCGGGACAACAACACGACAGCACGCCACACGCGACAGCGTGCGGAGCACTCGTGCTTCCCATGTACCGCTTGGACACGTGGCGAATTTAGCACAGTCACTAGAGTTGTTCCGATGACGCACGCATCGAAGAGAACGGCAGTGGTCACCGGAGCCAGTTCGGGTATCGGCGAAGCGACCGCGAAAACACTTGCCTCCCTTGGTTTTCATGTCGTCGTCGCGGCACGCCGCGCGGATCGGATCGAACGCCTGGCCGCCGAGATCGGCGGCGAGGCCATCGTGACCGACGTCACAGATGACGTGTCTGTGGCCGCGTTGGCGCAGCGTCTGGACCGCGTCGACGTGCTGGTCAACAACGCCGGCGGCGCCAAGGGACTCGAATCCGTCGCCGACGCCGACCTTGACCATTGGCGGTGGATGTGGGAGACCAATGTGCTGGGCACGCTGCGTGTCACGCGCGCGCTGCTGGACAAGCTGGTGGCCTCCGGTGACGGCCTGATCGTCACTGTCACCTCGATCGCGGCGTTCGAGACCTATGACGGCGGTTCGGGCTACACCGCGGCCAAGCACGGCCAGGGCGCGCTGCACCGCACCCTGCGCGGCGAGCTGCTGGGAAAGCCGGTGCGGCTGACCGAGATTGCCCCGGGTGCGGTGGAGACCGAGTTCTCGCTGGTCCGGTTCGACGGCGACGAGCAGCGCGCCGACTCGGTGTATGCGGGCATCACCCCACTGGTGGCCGAGGACGTCGCCGAGGTGATCGGGTTCGTCGCGAGCCGGCCGTCGCACGTCAACCTCGATCAGATCGTGATCAGGCCGCGGGATCAGGCCCCGAACGGACGGTTCAACCGCCGGGTTCAGTAGTGCTGGTGGGCGTGCCGGACAGGGTCGGCGCGCCGCTGGGGGTGACCGGCGCGGTGCTCGGCAGCGAGGCCGGGCTGTCCTGGTCGCTCAGGGCCGACATCGCCGTCCACTCCGACCAGTCGACCGCCCAGTCCCAGATGTCCCCGTCGGCGTAGGACAGCTCGATTCGGGTGCCCGTCACCTCGACGGGGTCGCCGTAGAGCGCCGAGTGGAAGTACTGCTCGGCGTCCTCGAGCGACAGGTTGATGCACCCGTTGGTGACATTGCTGTTGCCCTGCGCACCCGAACTGGCCGGGTTGGCGTGGATGAACTCGCCGTTGTTGGAGATGCGCACCGCGAACCGCTCGCGAATGTTCGCGTAGCCGGCCGCCGGGTTGGTCATGTAGAAGTCCTCGTACTTCTCGGTGACCACGTGGACGCCGCTGCGGGTGACGTTGCGGTCCAGGTCGCCCTCGCCGTAGCTGCACGGGAAGTCCATGATCACGCCCTCGTCGGTGATCACCTGGATTCGGTGACTGGACGCTTCGGCCTTGACGACCTGCCGCCGCCCGATGGTGATGTCCAGCGTGGAATCGGCTGCGCCATAGGCTCCGTCGCCGAACGGCACGCCGTAGAGCTTGGCGTCCACATGCACCGTGGTGCCCGCCGGGTAGTAGTCCCTGGTCCGCCAGTGCACACGGGATCCCGCGGCCTCATCGGGAAGCCACGCCCAGCCGCCCTCCACGGGGGGTTCGGTCGTCACGGTCAGCGCACGCTCGACGGCCGCCCTGTCCTCGTCGGCGATGGCGGCGTCGAACTGCAGGATGATCGGTGCGGCCACGCCGACGGTCTGGCCGTCCGACAGCTGGAACTGCCCGCTGACGGTCTGGGTGGGCGACACCGTGGTGAAGCTGCCCTCGATGGGCACCGCGTTGCCGTCGGCGCCGACCGCCGAACCGGCCCACGTGTACTCGACGCCGTAGCCCAGCGGTTCGGTGGTCTCGAACATCGTGCGCTCGCGATCGAGCCGGCCCGCGACCACCCGGCCGTCGGGATTGGTCAGGCTGACCTTCTGCAGATGCCCGCCACTGACCTTCACGCTGACCCGATCGGTGGGCACGACGTCGGTGGCGCCCTTGGCGGGCGTGAACGACAGGTCGGCCGACGGCGGCGGCCCGCTGTCGGCCTGCGGCCCACCGGATCGGCCCGCACAGGCGGCCAGCACTCCGGGAGCCACCGCACCCAGCGCCAACGCGGCCAATGCCGTGCGCCGGGACAGCGGCGGGCCGTCGGCCGGGTCGCGGGGAGGTCTCACGTGAATCCAGGGTACGGACACGTCCGTGGGGCCCGGGAATCCAGCGGCTCAGATCACAGCGCCGACGATGACCGGTTCGGGTTCGAGGGTGATGCCGAACGCGTCACGCACGCCCATGCGGATACGCCGCGCCAGCGCCAGGATGTCGGCACTCGTCGCGTTCCCGCGGTTGGTCAGCGCCAGGGCGTGTTTGGTGGACAGCCGCGCGGGCTCGCCGGCCCCCGGGAAGCCTTTTCCGAAGCCGGCCGCCTCGACCAGCCACCCCGCGGCCAGTTTGACCTCGGCCCCGGCCGGGTAGTGCGGCACGGACCGACCGCGCGCCGAGAAATCGCGCTCGATGGCCTCGAACACCTCGCGGCTGACCACTGGATTGGTGAAGAACGAGCCGACGCTCCAGGTGTCGTGGTCGGTGGCGTCGAGCACCATGCCCTTGCCGCGGCGCAGCTTCAGCACGGCCTCGCGGACCGCGGACGCCTCGACGCGGTCACCGGCGTCGGCGCCGAGCGTCGTGGCCAACTCGCCGTAGCGCAGGGGGGCACTGCGGCCGCTGGGGTCCAGCGTGAACTCGACCTCGAGGACGCAGCGCGCACCCGCGGACTCGCCGTGCTTGAGCACACTGGTGCGGTACCCGAATCCCAGGTCGTCGCCGGTCACCCACGTCACCTCACCGCTGCGCCGGTCCAGCAGCTTGACCCGGCTGATCACCTGGGCCACCTCGGCGCCGTACGCGCCGACGTTCTGCACGGGCGTGGCGCCCGCGGACCCTGGGATCCCCGACAGGCATTCCAGCCCGCCCAGACCCGCCTCCAATGCCGTCACCACGACGTCGTCCCAGACCGCGCCCGCCTCGGCGCGGACCGTGTCCCCCTCGACGGTGATGTGGGTGTTGGCGATGCGCACCACGACCAGATCGTCGAGGTCATCGGAGAGGACGACGTTGGATCCGCCAGCGAGGACCAGTGGATTCTCGTCCCGCAGTTCGGTGAGCGCCGCGACCACCTGGTCGGTGCTGGTGCACGTGATGACGTGGCGCGCGACCGGCCCCACACGCAGCGTCGTCAGCGGCGCAAGTGGCACTCGATCAGCCACCGCGGCACCCGCGAACCGTGAACTCGCCACGGGCCGTAACGGTAGCGTCTGCGGCTATGGCCCGTTCATTCGACTTGGCGGCCGAGTACCCGGGCAGCGTCGCGGAGGTGCACTCGGCGTTGAGCGACAGGCAGTACTGGTTGTCCAGGCTCGCGGACTCCGGCGCGGATGACGCCGTCCTGGACGCCCTGACCGTCGGCGCCGCGGGGGGCCTGCGAGTCGCCACCACGCAGGTGCTGCGCGCCGACCGGCTGCCCGGCCTGGTGACCCAGCTGCACCGCGGGGACCTGAGGATCACCCGTCAGGAGGTGTGGTCCCCGGTGACCGGCGGGACGTCGACCGCCACGATCGCCGCGGCCATCCCGGGGGCGCCGGTGTCGGTGACCGGGAGCGGCCGGCTGCAGGGCACCGCGACGGGTTCGAAGGCGGATTTCCGGGTCGAGGTCGAGGTGAAGATTCCGCTGGTGGGCGGGAAGGTCGAAGGCTTCATCGGCACTCAACTGGTGGAGCTGCTCGTCAGTGAGCAGCGCTTCACCAGTTCCTGGATCGCACGCGACTAGACTCCAGCAACCATGAGTCGACGGATGGACTACACGGTCACCTTCGACGTTCCGGTCGAGCGGGTGTACGCGGATTTCACCAGCAGGACGTTCTGGGACAGCCTGATGGCGGCCTACGGATGGCTCACGCCGCAGTCCGAGGTCACCCACTTCTCCAGCAGCGATTCGGGCACCGACATCGTGTTCCGGCAACTGCTGCCGCGGTCCGAACTGCCCCCGATCGCCCGGTCGGTGATGCCGGTCGACATGGTGATCACCCGTGAACAGCACTTCGATCCGTTCGACGCGGCGCAGCGCCGAGTCACGGGCAGCTACCGGGCCACCGTGCCGCGCGGGCCGGGTCACTTCGGCGGCCAGTATCTGCTCACCGAGGGCGAGTCGGGCACGCAGATGCGGCTGGCCAGCGTCTGCAAGGTGAGCATCCCGCTGATCGGCGGCACACTCGAGCAGCTCATCCTGTCCAACATCACGATGCTCTTCGACGCCGAACGGCAGTTCATGGCGGACTGGGTCGCGCAGCGCTGACGCGGGAGGCCACCATCTCTTTCCGACCGATCGGGCAGCCGACCCGCGGTACCACGGGCCACAATCGCCTGCGGCGCGGCGACCGTTGGCTGGTGCAGTCCCCGCGGGTCGCCGCGGCGCTGACGGCCGTGCCCGACCCGCTCGTCGTCGACCTGGGGTTCGGTGCTCTGCCGGTGACCACGCTCGAACTGGCATCCCGCCTGCGCGCGGTGTACCCGGGGGTTCGAGTCGTGGGCCTCGAGATCGACCCCGACCGAGTCCGCGTCGCACGCGCCGTGGCCGATGATGACCGGGTGCGGTTCGCGGTCGGCGGCTTCGAGCTGGCGGGCCTGCGGCCGGTGTTGGTGCGCGCGTTCAACGTGCTGCGGCAGTATCCCGAGGGAGAGGTCGCCGGAGCCTGGTCGACGATGCAGGCCCGATTGTCCCCCGGCGGGTTGATTCTCGACGGGACGTGCGATGAGTTGGGCAGACGCGCGTGCTGGGTGCTGCTGGATCACGAGGGTCCGCTCAGCCTGACGCTGGCCTGCGACCCGGCACACATCGAGCGGCCGTCCGATCTGGCCGAGCGACTGCCGAAAGTGCTGATCCACCACAACGTTTCAGGCCAGCCCATCCATCGGCTGCTCACCGACGCCGACCGGTCCTGGGCCGCGGCCGCCGGGCATGGGGTGTTCGGGCCCCGCGCCCGATGGCGCGCGATGCTGACCGCGCTTCGCGACGACGGTCTGCCCGTCGAACCGCAGCGCCGGATGGGTCGTGACGCGGTGCTGACGGTGCCGTGGGGTGTAGTTGAGCCCGTTTAGCGCCGAGATCGACACCAGGGCTGTGTCAGCACGGATTCAACAGCCCTGAGGTCGATCTCGACGCAGGCCGGGCCTACACCGGTTCCGGCTCGCGCCGGTTCGCCACCGCGGGTGCCGTCTCCGCCGGGGCCCGGTCGAGCACGTCGTCGAGGTCCTGCGCCGTCCGGATGTCGAGTCCGCGCAGGGTCGCCGGCGGGGTTGCCAGCGCCACCGAGACGTAGGTGACGATCGCCACGGCGAACGCGATGAAGGTCGGCCATCCGTCGAACGACGGGCTCACGAGATCATTGGGGATGTACAGGATGGTGTTCTCGACGCCGTACATCGTGGGGGTGAGCGCGAACAGCGTCAGGCGGACCACGAGGCCGGCGATGATCGCCGTGACGGCGGCACGCGTCGTGCCGCGGCGCCACACCAACCCGAGGATGAACGGGACCGCCAGGCAGGCCAGCATCAGGTCGAACGCCAGAGTCAGCAGGATGCCGGTCTGCTTGACGTAGATCGCGAACGTGATCGCGAACAGCGTCATCGGCACCATCGCGATTCGGGTGGCCCGCAGCAGTGGATCACGTTGTCCCGCAACGTGAACGCGACGCACCCCGCCGAGGTTTCGGACACACACGTTGGAGATCGCCAGGATGGCGCCGTTGGCGGTGCTCATCGAGGCGCCGACGAGGCCGCACAGCACCAGGATCGTCAGGCCGATCGGGGCGTACTGGTCCAGCAGCACGAACAGCACGGGTCCGCCGAGTTCCTCGGGCAGGATCGAGTGCGCGGCGAGCACGACGAGTCCGAACGGCACGCAGATCGCGACGGTGCCCGCCGCGGCCGTGAAGCAGGCCTTACGGGCCGCTTCGGGGCTCTTGGCGGAGAAGACCCGCGCCATGAAGTCGATGGCCACGATGTCACCGATGCCCAGGGCGATCAGCGTCGCCCAGTTGATCACGGCCCCCTGCGCGGGATCTGACATCTGTCCCAGCGCGAACGGTCCGGTGCCCTCGGCGATGTCGAGGCCGTGGCTGGTGGCCATCCACACCAGCAGGCCGATCGCGCCGGCCAGGATCAGCGCCATCTGGATGATGGCGGTGTAGGCGTCGGCGATCAGGCCGCCGGTTCCGGTGTAGGCCACCGCGATTGCCGCGATCAGCACCACGCCGAGCCAATAGGGCATGCCCAGGAAGTAGTTGAACAGGAATCCGCCGGCGACCAGGTTGCCCGCCACCAGCATGCAGAACGCGACGGCCAGCAGGATCGACGCGCCCACCTCGACCGACCGGCCGAATCTCAGTCGGTAGTAGTCGGGGAACGAGGTCAGCCCCATCCGGTTCATCGGTTTGGCGAAGAACAGGCCCGTGATCAACAGGCACAGCGCCAGCCCCAGCGGCAGGCAGGCGCCGGCCCAGAACCCGAATTCGAAAGCCAGATCGGTGTTTCCGAGCGTGGCGTTGGTGTCGACCGCGGCGCCCATGAGGGCACCGCCGACGAGCCAGAACGGCAGCATTCGGCCGCCCACAAGGAAATTGGAACTGTCACCCTCGATGCGCTTCGAGACGAGGAAACCGACGGCGACGACGACCGCGATGCTCAACGCAACGCCCAACAGAATCATTTCGGCAAGAGCCTCCTGAACGAACCTGGAGTCTCCCGGGCTTTTCCCCCGCCGTGGAACGACTGGCGACGGTGCCGGTCGTCTGCGTCTCTCGGACCAGACCCGCGGATGCGGCGGAACCCTAGACGCGCCTCACGCATCGGCGTGAGTCGCTGCCCAGCCAAACCCGGAATCGTTACGGGGCTCGCCTCCGCGCGTTAACGGTGTGTTGCGGGATCCTCTCCGCGGTCACCACGGCGGGCGCCTCCCCAAGCCGGAAAACTTGACTACTGTCATTAGTTCATTTCGACATTTTATAAACTATCGATCGACCGTCTATTTGCAATTTATTGACTACAATGCGTTTTTGATCTTGATAGCGCCCATTGTTCAAACAGCAATAACGTGTTCTAGAACGGAGTCAGAACTCGATGGACGACACGGTGTCGCCGGATTCCGGCAGCACAGCCGCCGCTGAGCGGTCGAGCGGCCTCCCCGGACTCGACGAGGCCGAGCAACGCGCCTGGCAGCACTTCCTGGACTCGTCGACCCGAATGCTGGAGACGCTGGATCGCACCCTCAAACGGATGCACAAGCTGACCCTGACGGACGTCCTGCTCCTGGGCCTGTTGGCCGAGTCTGAGGGCGGCGCAGCCCGAATGAGCGACCTGGCCAATGAATTGGCGCTCATCCCCAGCCGGGTCACAGCACAGGTCAGTCGATTGGAATCGCTCGGATTGTTGAGCCGGCGCCCCTGCCCGGACGATCGGCGGTGCGTGCTCGCCCACATCAGCCAGCACGGAAGGGCACGCCTGGCGCTGGCGCATCGCACATACGCCCATGTCGTCCGGGCGTTGTATCTCAACCAGCTGACCCGGCAGCAGGTGACCGCATTGGGTCACAGTTGCCGCCGCCTCAGCGACGCACTGCGGGGTAACTCCCGCTAGGCGGGCTTCACCGAATACAGAGATCGGCCCCGCACTCAGACGCTGAGTGCGGGGCACCTTTCACTACGCCTTTCACTACGCCTTTCACTACGCCGATGGACGGCTTCACCGAAAACGGAGATCGGCCCCGCACTCAGACGAGGGGCGCTGAGTGCGGGGCCGAGTCAGTGATCAGGCAGTGTCAGCGATCAGGCCGCCGCGTCTGCCGTGTCAGCCTGGCTTCCGGCGTTGTCGCGCTTGGCCTGACGCTCCGCCTTGGCCGCGTCACGCTGGGCCTGACGCTCCGCCTTGGCCGCGTCGCGCTTGGCCTGACGCTCGGCCTTGACGGCGTCGCGGTCCGCCTTGGCGGCCTCACGCTGGGCCTGACGCTCCGCCTTGAGGTCCTTGGCCGGGGCCTCAGCCTCGCCGCCGCCGACCGAGCCGCTGTCCGAGCCGCCGACCGAACCGCTGTCGGACGAGCCCTCGCTGCTGCCCTCGCCGCTGCCGGCACCGAGCTCGTCGGCGTCCGCCGCGGGCGCCGGCGCTTCGACGTCACCGGCGGCAGGCTCGCTCGTGGCTCCCTCGGACTCCGTGGAGACGTTGACCGTGACCGCCGCCGTGGTGAGGTCCGGCACTCCGGCGACCTCGTCCACCGCGACCTTGGCCGCGAACGCAGCAGGAGGCTCCTCGGCCGGGGCCGGGTCCCAACCGATGGCGATCGCCAGATTCTCGCGAAGCAGCTGCAGGGTGGAGGCCAAGCCGCCACTGAGGCCATCGGTCGTGTTCAGCAGGCCCGGCGCGGGGATCTCGATGCCCATGAAGTTGATGACGCCGTACCCGTTGACGACCGCGTTGAACAGATCGGCCGGAACGTTGAGCACCGCGTTGATGGCGCGCATCGGATCCAGGGTGGTGATTCCCTCCCAGACCTCCTGCGCGGTGTGCGCCAGGGCGTTGATCGGCGAGATCAGCGCGCCGCCGAGGGCCAGCGACAGGTACAGCACCGTCACCGGGTCGATCAGCGTGTTGATGAAGGCCGCGGCGTTGTCGACCACGCTCATGCCGACCTCGAGGAAGGGCTGCAGGACCATCAGCGCACCGAGGCCCACACCCAGCAGCGGGTTCAGCAGTTCGGTGACGGCGCCCTCGATGTTGCCGTCGGCCAGGCTGGCCACCGCGGCCTGCAGCGCGGCCGGGACCGAGGCGATCCCGCCGACGATCTGTTCGGCCGCCACACCCAAGCCGGTGACGATGTGCTGCACGTTGCCGACGGCGTTCGCCAGGAGCTGCCCGGCGACCGGCGCCGGGGCGCTGGCCACATACGCGATGAGTTCCTCGACGTTGATCGCGGTGGCCTGGAAGACCTCGATCCACCGGTCGACGGGGTTGGTCGCCAGCGCGACGTTGGCGGAGATGGCGTTCAGCGACGGCACCTGGATGTCAGGCAGCGGCGGGGCCACGGGAGTCAGGGCGATCGCGCCGGCCCCGACGAGGGCGACCCCGGCGGTGAGATACGAGCGGGCTGAGACGTGCAAGGTGGTTCCTTTCGCAAGCAAGTGATCGAACGGGACGAAAGTTAACTGAGAGAAAGCTGAGAGGCCTGAGAAATTGACGAACTCGACAGCGACTCGTTGGGCGCGACGTCCGGCAAGCTATCCCACTGTCGGCTCATAATCACATACAGACGGCACTGAGACCGGGTTCACAGCAAACCGATCGGCAGGTTGTTGACCTTTCAAAGGGCAAACACACAAAGTGTAGGAATTGACACGTGTTCCAGTCAGAACCATCGGGCCGCAGGCTCCGTTTTCTCAGCTTCCCACCTGCATGAACGCACCGGTCGATGCTTCACATAGGTCAACAAAGTGAAACATGTGTCAATTCTGCAGGGCGGCCCTCTCGCCGGATCCCGCTAACCTGGCCGTATGCGCATCGCCCTCGCCCAGATCACCAGCGGCACCGACCCGGCCGCCAATCTCGCCACGGTGGTGGACTTCACTCGGCGCGCGGCCGACGACGCCGCCCGCCTGGTGGTGTTTCCCGAGGCGACGATGTGCCGCTTCGGCGTTCCGCTGACGTCGGTGGCCGAACCCGTCGACGGCCCCTGGGCCGATGGGGTGCGCCGCGTCGCCGAGGACTGCGGGCTGACCGTCGTCGTGGGAATGTACTGCCCGACCACCGACGGACGGGTCACCAACACGCTGCTGGCCGTCGGTCCCGACGTGGACGCGCACTACGACAAGATCCACCTGTACGACGCCTTCGGCTTCCGCGAGTCCAGCACCGTCGCACCGGGATTCGACCCCGTGACGATCTCGGTCGACGACGTCACGGTGGGACTCACCACGTGCTACGACATCAGGTTCCCGCAGTTGTATCTGGAGTTGGCCGACCGCGGAGCCCAGGTGATGACGGTGAGTGCGTCGTGGGGCGCCGGGCCGGGGAAACTCGACCAGTGGACGCTGCTCACACGGGCGCGCGCGGTCGACACCGGGAGCTTCGTCATCGCCGTCGATCAGGCCTATCCCGGTGACGAGATCGCCGCCAGCGGCCCCACCGGCGTCGGCGGCAGCGCCGCGGTGGGCCCGTTCGGCCAGGTGCTCGCGTCGGCGGGCGCAGATCCCGAACTCATCGTGTGCGATGTGGACGTCGACGCCGCAGGTCAGGCCCGGGAAACGCTGGGCGTGCTGACCAACCGGTCAGACTTCACGGCGCGGGATAAGGCAGAATCGCGCAGGTGACGAATCCGCCACAGGGTGAGGACCCCTCGATGTGGTCCCGCCCCACCCAGGCCAACCCTGCACAGCCCATCGGCGCCACCGAGCGCATTGAGCGGGTCCCCGGCGCCGAGGCCCGGCCGACCGAGCGCATCGCGCGCCCAGACGCCGTCGACCCCGCCACCGCTCACATCCCGCGCCAGGACGCACCGCCGCCACCCGCCCCCGGCGCCGTGCCTCCCCCGGAGGAACCCCGGAAGGGCGGCGCCCTGGGCCGGCTGTTCAAGGACCCGCTGTCGATCGTGCTGGTGCTGGTGATCGTGGTGGCTCTGGTCATCGCGGGTGTGCTGGGCGGAGAACTGTATGCCCGCAACCGCGCGGACTCGATCGTCTCCAAGATCGTGTCGTGCGTGGTGCAGGACAAGGCCACGGCGTCGTTCGGCGTGGTGCCGCCGTTCCTGTGGCAGCACGCCAACAAGCACTACACCAACCTCTCGATCAAGACCGAGGGCAACCAGGTCCGCGATGCCAAGGGCATGAAGCTCGACATCGACATCAGCGACATCCGGCTGTCCGACAACCCGGACACCGGTGGCGGCACCGTCGGCTCAATGGTGGCCCGGATCGACTGGTCCGCCGACGGCATCAAGCAGTCCGTGCAGAACGCCATCCCGCTGTTCGGCGGGTTCATCTCCAATGTCACCACCGATCCGAGCGCGGGCACGCTGACCCTGGATGCGGGCCTGGGCAGCGTCACGGTCAGACCGGACGTGGTCGACGGCGGATTCGCCATGGAGGTCGTCAACGTCAGCGGCCTGGGCTTCACGCTGCCGCGGGAGACCGTGCAGCCCGCGCTGGACATGTTCACCGGTGAGCTGACCAAGAACTACCCGATGGACATCCACGCCGACAGCGTGGAGGTCACCGACAGCGGCATCGTCGCCCAACTCTCGTCGCAGAACTCGACCATTCCGCCGGGCACCGAGGATCCCTGCTTCTCGGCACTGTAGACGCCGGGCTGTACCTGCAGGAGTTCACGACGCCGGGACGTGGAACCATTCCCTCGTGTCGCAGCAACCGTCACGGCAGGTCCTGCCGATCGCCGATATCGTCCGCCCGGGGTACACCCCCTACGACGCCAAGGATCCCGATTCCCGGTTTGCGCCGCTGCAACCGCTGCGTCCGCCCCAGGGCGCACCGAACGTCCTTCTCGTTCTGATCGACGATGCGGGATACGGGGCGTCCAGCGCGTTCGGCGGCCCCTGCAACACCCCGACCCTCGAGCGGCTTGCGGCCAACGGCCTGCGCTACACGAAGTTCCACACCACGGCGTTGTGCTCGCCCACGCGCGCGTCACTGCTGACCGGACGCAACCATCATTCGGTGAACATGGGCGCCATCACCGAGATCGCCACCTCCGCCCCCGGCATGACCTCGGCACGGCCCAACACCTGCGCGACCCTGCCGGAGATCCTCAAACTCAACGGGTACTCCACCGCCCAGATCGGCAAGTGTCACGAGGTGCCGGTGTGGGAGACCAGCCCGATGGGCCCGTTCGACCACTGGCCGACCCCGGGCGGCGGCTTCGAGTACTTCTTCGGGTTCATCGGCGGCGAGACCGACCAGTACCACCCGTCGCTGTATGAGAACACCACGCCGGTCGAGCCGTCGGGCACCCCGGAGCAGGGCTACACCCTCAACGAGGAGCTGGCCGACAAAGCCATCGATTACCTGCGCCGGCGCGCCGCACTCACACCCGACCGGCCGTTCTTCATGTACTACGCGCCCGGCGCCACGCACGCCCCGCACCATGTTCCGCCCGAGTGGGCCGACCGCTACCGGGGGGTGTTCGACGACGGCTGGGACGCGCTGCGCGAACGGATCCTGGCCCGCCAGATCGAGCTGGGCACCATCCCGGAGGGCACCGAGCTGACCGAACGCAGTGCGGGCCTGCCCGCCTGGGATGAGATGGACGACGCGCTCAAACCGGCGCTGGTCCGCCAGGCGGAGGTCTATGCCGGGTTCATGGAGCAGACCGATCACCACATCGGCCGGATCGTCGACGAGATCGAGGCGCAGGGCCTGCTCGACGACACCATGATCATCCTGATCTGGGGCGACAACGGCGCCAGCGCCGAGGGGACACTGCAGGGTTCACTCAACGAGATGATCACGCTCAACGGCATGCCCGAACTCGAGACGCCCGAAATGATCATCGCGGCGAAGGACCGGTTCGGCCTGCCCGGGACCGCGAATCACTATGCGGCGTCCTGGGCGCATGCGATGAACACCCCGTTCCAGTGGACCAAGCAGGTGGCGTCGCACTTCGGTGGGACCCGCAACCCGATGGTGATCCACTGGCCCGCGCGCATCAAGGGCAGCGGCGTACGCCCGCAGTTCGGACACGTCAACGACATCGCGGCCACCGTGCTGGAGGCGGCCGGCCTGCCGGAGCCGGTCTCGGTCAACGGCGTGCAGCAGCGCCCGTTCGAGGGCACCAGCCTGTGCTACACCTTCGACGAACCCGACGCACAGGAGCGTCACGACATCCAGTACTTCGAGATGCTGGGCAACCGTGGCATCTATCACAAGGGCTGGACCGCGGTGACCAAGCACCGAACCCCCTGGGAGACCGGCGATGTCGACCTGCCCGCCTTCGATAAGGACCGCTGGGAGCTCTACGACACCACCACCGACTGGAGCCAGGCCCGTGATCTGGCCGCCGAGCTGCCGGAGAAACTTGCCCAGCTGCAACGACTTTGGCTGATCGAGGCGGTCAAGTACAACGCCGTCCCGATCGACGACCGCGCCGCCGTCCGCGGCATCGCGGAGGCGGCGGGGCGGCCCGAACTCACCATCGGCACCAGCCAGCGGATGTATCCGGGCATGAGCTTCGCCGAGGCCACCACCGTCAGCACGAAGAACCGGTCGTTCGCGATCACCGCGCCGCTCACAGTGCCCGACGGCGGCGCGAACGGGGTGATCATCGCACTGGGGGGCCACACCGGCGGTTGGTCGCTGTACGTGCACGACGGACGACTGACGTTCTGCTACAACTTCCTGACTCTGGACACCGCAATCGTCCGAAGTTCCGAGCGCCTGCCCGCAGGTCAGCACGAGGTGCGGATGGAGTTCGCCTACGACGGCGGCGGTGTCGGCCGCGGCGGGACCGCCACCCTGTTCGTCGACGGCACCGAGGTCGGGTCCGGGCGCGTGGAACGCACTGTCCCCGCGGCCTTTTCGGCCAGCGAGACCTGCGCGGTGGGCCGTGACCCCGGTTCTCCGGTGTCAGAGGAGTACCGCGCGGGCGACAACCGCTTCACCGGCGGCATCGAATGGGTGCAGATCGACGCCGGCGACATCGACCCCGACCACCGCGCCCGGCAGCGCGCGCAGCAGATACGGGTGGCGTTCGGAACGCAGTAGCCGCGGGCGTCAGCCGAGGCCGTCGAGCACGGCGCGGGTGCCGGACAACCCCAGCCGGGTGGCGCCCGCGTCGAGCATCGCGACGGCGTCGGCGGCGTTGCGAATCCCGCCACTGGCCTTCACGCCCAGGCCCGCGGTCCGCACGGCGTCGGCCATGATCTCGATCGCGGCCACGGAGGCTCCGCCACAGGGGTGGAAGCCCGTCGAGGTCTTGACGAAGTCGGCGCCCGCGTCCACCGCGGCCCGGCACGCGAGAGTCAGCGTCTCGGGGCCGGCAAGGCTCAGCAGGGCGGCCGATTCGACGATCACCTTGAGCACCGCATCCGGCGTCGCCGCCCGCACCGCCGCGATGTCGGCGGCAACGCGGTTGAACTCCCCCGCGACAGCGGCGCCGACGTCGATCACCATGTCGACCTCCCGGGCGCCGTCCTGGATCGCCAGGGCGGCTTCGCGGGCCTTGATCTCAGGCGCGTGTTTACCGGACGGGAACCCCGCGACCGTCGCGACGGCGACGGAGGCGCCCGTCAGCGCCGTCACTGCCGTCGGCACCAGGGGCGGTGACACACACACCGCGAAGACGCCCAACTCGACAGCCTCGGCGGCCAGCGCCCGGACGTCGTCCCGGGTGGCCTCGGGTTTGAGCAGGGTGTGATCGACCAGGCCGGCGACGCGGCTTCGGGTCCACTCAGTCATCGATGACTCTCAGAAGGGTTCTTCGGTGCCGCCGGGATTGCAGCCGGTTTCGATCATCGTGGCGGCGTCCACCTCTGGCCGCCACGGTTCGAGGTTCCAGCTGGTCTTGCCGGGTTGGGCGAATTCCGCCAGCTGCCAGTGGCATAGGAACTGTTCGCGCATGCCGGGCAGGTCCGCGTCGGGAGCCTGGGCCAGCACCTGTTCCCAGGCCGTCTGGCCGATCGACAGCGTGCCCAACTGGGCCGCCTCGGCCCGCGCGGCCGGCGTGGGATACACGCGCAGACTGGAGAGGTCGCCCCATTTGACCCATTCGGTGTGGTCGACGAGCGCGGTGTCGTCGGCGTGGGCGGGGGCGGCGGCCAGGATGGCGGACGCCGCGAGGACGGCCGCGGCAAGCGTGCGTCGCATCGCCGTCAGCGGGACTTTCCCTGGACGTCAAGCAGTTTGGGGCGCACGTCCGCCAGGTACACGCCCGCGGCGCAGGCACAGATGGCCGCGCCGAAGATGCCGCCGAGGAGGAACAACAGCAGGAGAGAGACGCCGAGGATCGCGAGCCACACGGGCTTGGTGAGCTTGTCGACGGCCGTGTAGGCATCGGCGCGCTGCATCGCGGCGTGGACGAACGCGTACAGCCCGAGGCCCGCGGCGGCAATCACGATGACCAACGCGATGACGCCCGTTAGGTTGGCGAGTATCACCTCACCAGCCTAAGCGGGCGTCATCGGTCAGTCGATTCCAGGTGGCGCCAGGCGCCTCCGGGTGAACCTACTTCTGGGTGACCTTCTTGGCCGGAGCCTTCTTGGCCGGAGCCTTCTTGGCGGCGGCCTTCTTGGCCGGAGCCTTCGCGGGAGCCTTCGCGGCGGCCTGCTTGACCGGCTCGGCGGCCTCCTCGGTCTTCTTCGGGAGGTCGACGCCCACGAGCTTGGCGGCGCGTTCACCGACGGCCCGGGTCTGGGTGGCGACGGTGCCCAGGGCATCCTGGGTCAGCTCGACAGCCTGGTCGACGTAGCCCTCGGCACGCTCGGCGACGTCCTCGATGGCAGGCTGGCTGCGCAGGCGCTCGATCGCGGCCTCGCCGCGCTCGACCAGCTTGGTGTAGGTGCTCTGCGCCTGCTCGGCGTAGCCCTCGGCGACCTTGCGCAGTTCGTCGGCGGTGAGCTTGTCGCGCAGTTCGCCGAACTCCTTGGGCAGGTCCTCCTGCAGCTTGGTGAAACGCTCGCGGGTCTCGTCGACGCGGGCGGTCAGCGCGGCACGACGCTCCTCGACGGCGCTGTTCGCGTCCGTCCGGGCCTCGCCGGCCCGCTCACGCAGGGCGGCCACGATCTCGTTCACGGTCGCCAGCGCGAGGTCGGCAGCGCCGACGGCAGCCAGCAGCGGAGCCTTCAGCTCTTCGATGGTCGGGTTCTCGGCCATGATGTTTCCTTTCGATTGAAACTCGGGTCGGGCATTCATTCAGCGGTGGTGGGACATCGATCAGTCAGTGGTCGACTCCTCACCCGCGGCTAGTTCGGCTGGGGCCACCGCCGCTTCGTTCTGTTGCAGGAACGAGTTGTAGATGTCGAGCAGCACCTGCTTCTGACGCTCGGTGATCGCGACGTCGACGACGATGGCGTCCCGCACCGCGTTGCCCTGCCCGGGCTCGAGGATTCCGGCCTGGACGTAGAGCACTTCGGCGGAGACCCGCAGCGCTTTGGCGATCTGGTTGAGCACCTCGGCAGAGGGCTTGCGCAATCCGCGTTCAATCTGGCTCAGGTACGGATTGCTGACACCGGCCTTCTCGGCGAGCTGCCGAACCGAGACCTGCGCGGCTTCGCGCTGGGTCCGGATGAAGCTGCCGATGTCGGAGGCGGCGTTGGTCACCACGGCGGCAAGCTTCTCGTCCTGCGACATGGCACCCCCTCCTCGTACGTGTTGCGACTGTCAGAACCTGACAATTGCCACTGTACACCGGGTGCTAACAATTGCAAGCACTTGCTAGCGCAGGTCAGAATATGATTTGTGCCACAGAGTAGATGACCAGGCCGGCCAGCGAGCCCACCACGGTGCCGTTGATTCGAATGAACTGCAGGTCACGGCCGACGTGCAGTTCGATCCTGCGACTGGCGTCGTCAGCGTCCCAGCGCTCGATGGTTTCGGTGATGATCGAGGTGATCTCGACGCCGTACTGCCCGACCAGATGCTGCGCGCCGCGCACGAGCCAGGCCTCGACCTTGTCGCGCAGTTCGACATCGTCGCGCAGCGACTCACCGATCCGCACCACGGAGTCGGCGATGCGGGTGCGCAGCGTGCTCGACGGATCGTCGACACCGTCGAGAACCAGACGCTTGAGGGTCCTCCATGCCGTCTCGGCGGCCCGGGCGACCTCGTCACGGGCCAGCAGCTGCTCCTTGACGTTCTCGGCCTTGGCTATCGTCGCCGCGTCGTTCTGCAGATCGTCGGCGAACTCGAACAGGAACCGGGTGGCGGACTGGCGCAGTTCGTGGTTGGGATTGCGCCGGACCTTGTCGGTGAAGTCCATCAGCTCGCGGTGGATGCGGTCACCGACGAGTTGATCGACGAATCTCGGCGACCAACTGGGCGAATCCCGAGTGACCACACGTTCGATGGTCTCGCCGGCGTTCAGCGACCACTGGAAGGCGCGGTCGCACAGCAGCTGGATGAGCGCCTCCTGGCGGTTCTCGGCGAGCAGCTGAGCCAGCACGCGCCCCACCGGGGGTCCCCACTGCGGTTCGGCGATGCGGCGCACGATCATCCGGTCGATGATCTGCGCAACGTCATCGTCGTTGAGCAGTTCGACCAGCACCCGCAGCACCGTGGCGGCCTCGCTGGCCACCCGTGCGGCGTGTGCGGGCTCGGCGAGCCATTTGCCGAGCCGGCTGGGCACATCGGCGTCCCGCAGCTTGGTCTCGACCACCTCGGGGGACAGGAAGTTCTCCCGGACGAAGGTCCCCAGACCCTCCCCCAACTGGTCCTTCTTGCGCCGGATGATCGCGGTGTGCGGGATGGGGATTCCGAGCGGGTGTTTGAACAGCGCCGTGACGGCGAACCAGTCCGCGAGCGCACCGACCATGCCCGCCTCGGCCGCGGCCCGCACGTAGCCGACCCAGCCCGGTGCCCCGCCGCCCTTCTGAGCCCACGTGCAGGCCAGGAAGATCACCGTGGCGGCCAGCAGGAAGCCCAGTGCGACGAGCTTCATCCGGCGCAGCGCGCGCCGCCTCTCCTCGTCAGCGACAGGATCGGCCCCCGCGAACGACTCCGCCAGCGAACCCCGCGACTCCGACATCGCGGTCGCGCCCGCCAACAGCGACGGCAGCGCGGATCCGCCGTTCCTTGACCCCGGCAACTCCGGTCGATGTGCCACCTCACCATCATCCGCCATGGTCGAGCCGCGACACCGAGATCGACCGGACCAGTTAATGTGACTGTGAACTCACCGCGTACCGGGTCGGCCCGTATTATGAAGTGCACCTACCGAACGGATCCGCACCACAGTGGCTCAGAGAACCGAACCGGGCGCCGTCCGTGTCGACGGCCGCAAACGGCGCTGGCATCAGCACAAGGTCGACAGACGCAACGAGTTGGTCGACGGCACCCTTGAGGCCATCAGGTCCCGCGGCCGTGACGTGAGCATGGACGAGATAGCGGCCGAGATCGGCGTGTCCAAGACTGTTCTGTACCGCTACTTCGTCGACAAGAACGACCTGACGACGGCCGTGATGATGCGGTTCGCCCAGACCACCCTGATCCCCAACATGGCCGCCGCGCTGTCCACCGATCTGGACGGGTACGACCTGGTTCGCGAGATCATCCGGGTCTACGTCGAGACCGTCGCCGCGGAGCCCGAAATCTATCCGTTTGTCTTCGCAAACAGCTCCGCCAGCAAAAGCAAAGTCATCGCCGACAGCGAACGAATCATCGCCGGAATGCTGGCCGTGATGTTCCGGCGCCGCATGCAGAGAGTCGGCATGGACACCAAGGGTGTCGAGCCGTGGGCGTACATGATCGTCGGTGGCGTGCAGCTGGCCACGCACTCCTGGATGTCGCACCGGCGGATGTCGTCGGATGAGCTGATCGACTACCTGACGATGCTGGCCTGGAACGCGCTGTGCGGCATCGTCGAGGCGGGCGGGTCCCTGGAGCGGTTCAACAGCATGCCCCATCCCCCGCCGGTGCTGCCGCCGCCCATGGTGTGAGCCCGTCCTCTAGGCTGCGGTCGTATGGCCGATCTCCCGTCGCTGTGGACCCACGAGCCACACCGCATCCTGGCGTTCGCTCCCGGCGACAAGGTTTCCGACATCGACACCAACTCAACCCCCGGCTTCCAGGGCAGTAAGGCCGACGCACCGGCGCTGCAGGCCGAACGCAACGCGCGCTTCGCGCAACTGCAGGAGATGCTGTACGCCAACGGCCGCGCCGGCGACACCCGCTCGGTGCTGCTGGTGCTGCAGGGCATGGACACCGCGGGCAAGGGCGGCATCGTCGAGCACGTGGTGGGAGCCGGCAGCCCGATGGGCATCCGGTACACCAGCTTCGGCGTCCCGACCGCCGAGGAACGCGCACACCACTACCTGTGGCGGATCCGCAGGGCGCTGCCGGGCCCCGGCCTGGTCGGGGTCTTCGACCGATCGCACTACGAGGACGTCCTCGTGGTGCGCGTGCACAACCTCGTCCCGCCCGACGTGTGGGGCGCCCGCTATGACGAGATCAACGCGTTCGAGCGCGAACTCACCGAGGCCGGGACCACGATCGTCAAAGTCGCGATGTTCGTCTCTCTCGAGGAGCAGAAGCAGCGCCTCGCCGAGCGGCTGGACCGGCCCGACAAGTACTGGAAGTACAACCCCGGCGACCTCGACGAGCGCGCGCTGTGGCCGGCCTACCAGGAGGCCTATCAGGCCGTGCTGGACAGGACGTCGACCGAATGGGCGCCGTGGCATGTGGTGCCGTGCGATCGCAAGTGGTACAGCCGGCTGGCGGTGACCGAACTGCTGATCGAGGCGTTGAAGTCGTTTGACTTGTCTTGGCCGCCAGCGGATTTCGACGTGGAGGCCGAGAAGAAGAGGCTTGCCGCCTCCTGAAAGCACTTTCGCCGGGTGTCATGGCTGACACCCGGCGAAAGAAAGCGCTGAAGACTACTTGACCAGCGTGAACTGACCCACGTTGGTGATGCCGCGGCGGAAGAAGTCCGCGCACCCGGTCAGATAGTGCATGTAGCGGTTGTAGACCTCTTCGGACTGGATCTCGATGGCCTTGTCGCGGGCGTTCTCGAGGTTCTCGGCCCACATGTCCAGCGTGCGCGCGTAGTGCGGCTGCAGCAGGTGGGTGCGCTCCAGGGTGAAGCCCGAATCCGCGGCCAGCTTCTCGATGTCCTCGACGGCCGGAAGCTGTCCACCGGGGAAGATCTCCTCACCGATGAACTTCATGAACTTCAGGTCGCTGATGGTCAGCTTGATGTTGTTCTCGCGGAAGAACGCCTGGGTGTGCGCCAGGATCGTGTGCAGCAGCATCCGGCCGCCGTCGTCGGGCAGGATGTCGTAAGCGCGCTCGAAGAACAGCGGGTAGCGCTCGGCCTTGAAGGCCTCGAACGCTCCGATCGAGACGATGCGGTCCACCTTGTCGGTGAACTCCTCCCAGCCCTGCAGCCGGATCTCGACGCTGCGCTTGGTGTCGAGTCCGCCCAGGAGCTTGCGGCTGTACTCGCTCTGGTTCTTGCTCAGCGTGATGCCGATGACGTTGACGTCGAACTTCTCCACGGCGCGACGCAGGGCGCCGCCCCAGCCACAACCGACGTCGAGCAGCGTCATGCCCGGTTCGAGGTTCAGTTTGCCCAGCGCCAGATCGAACTTCGCGATCTGGGCCTCCTCGAGGGTCATATCGTCGCGCTCAAAGTAGGCGCAGGTGTACCCCATGGTGGGGTCGAGGAACAGCGCGAAGAACTCGTCCGAGACGTCGTAGATCGACTGCGATTCCTCGTAGTAGGGCGCAAGGTCCGGTTCGACCGATGACATGCTCCGTGACACTCCTTGTTCTAGAAAATGCGCGGGTCTGAGCTAGCAGCTCCGACAACAGGCGGGCGTCTGCCGACACCCACTCCCCGACCCGGACCCGAAAGTCCAACGCACGACAGGCTAACCAACTCGGCGGCTTCACGCCAAAGCGCGTCGACTTTCCGCGACGTCAGTACTTATAGAATCCCTGACCTGATTTCTTGCCCAGCAAACCCGCCTCGACCATCCGCTGCAACAGCGGCGGCGGCCCGTATAGCGGCTCCTTGAACTCGTCGAACATCTTGTCGGCGATCAGCTTGAGGGTGTCCAGTCCGATCAGGTCCGACAGCCGCAGCGGCCCCATCGGATGGGACAGTCCGGCAACCACCGCTTTGTCGATGTCCTCGACGGTGGCGACACCGGCCTCGGCCATCCGGACCGCGGACAGCAGGTAGGGCACCAGCAGTGCGTTGACCACGAAACCGGAGCGGTCCGAGCACCGCACAACCTGCTTGCCCAGGATCTCGCTGGCGAACTTCTCGGTGCGCTCGAGCGCGGTCTCGGCGGTGACGAGAGTCTTGACGAGTTCAACCAGCGGCAGGACCGGAACGGGGTTGAAGAAGTGCAGACCCACGACGCGTTGCGGATTCTTCGTCGCGGCCGCGATCTTCATGATCGGGATGCTGGAGGTGTTCGAGGCCAGCACGGCGTCGGGATCGGTGATCAGCTCATCGAGTTCGGCAAAGATCCTGCCCTTGACCGCCTCGTCCTCGATGACGGCCTCGATCACCAGCTGCCGGTCGGCGAGATCCCTCAACTCCGTCGTGAAGCTCAGGCTCTCCAGCGCACGGTCGCGCTCCTTCTCGGTGATCTTGCCGGAGCTCACGCCCCGCTCAAGGGACTTGACGATCCGGCTGCGACCGGCCGTGACGAGGGCCTCACTGGTCTCGAACACCCGCACGTCCACACCGGCCCGCGCCGTCACCTCGGCGATGCCGGCGCCCATCTGGCCCGCGCCGACGACTCCCACGCGCGTGATCGGTTCTGTACTCACCTGCTGATCTCCCAACCGCTTCGTCTGATGCTGGACAGCATGCAACAGGCCCCGCCCAGACATCTGGGCGGGGCCTGTGCTGCACTTCTCAGTGGAACTGGCCCTCTTCGGTCGAGCCCGCGAGCGCGGTGGTCGACGAGTTGGGGTCCACGGTGGTGGCGATGCGGTCGAAATAACCGGCGCCGACCTCGCGCTGGTGCTTGGTGGCGGTGTAGCCGCGCTCCTCGGCCGCGAACTCGCGCTCCTGCAGGTCGACGTAGGCCTTCATCTGCTCACGGGCGTAGCCGTAGGCCAGGTCGAACATCGAGTAGTTCAGCGCGTGGAAGCCGGCCAGGGTGATGAACTGGAACTTGAAGCCCATCGCACCGAGCTCCTTCTGGAACTTCGCGATGGTCGCGTCGTCCAGGTGCTGCTTCCAGTTGAACGACGGCGAGCAGTTGTAGGCCAGCATCTGGTCGGGGAACTCGCTCTTGACGCCCTCAGCGAACTTCTTGGCCAGCTCGAGATCCGGGGTGCCGGTCTCCATCCAGATCAGGTCCGAGTAGGGCGCGTAGGCCTTGGCGCGGGCGATGCAGGGCTCGAGGCCGTTCTTGATCCGGTAGAAGCCCTCGGAGGTGCGCTCACCGGTGATGAACGGGCGGTCCCGCTCGTCCACGTCGGAGGTGATCAGCGTGGCGGCCTCGGCGTCGGTGCGGGCGATGACGACGGTGGGCACATCGGCGACGTCAGCGGCCAGACGCGCCGAGGTCAGGGTGCGGATGTGCTGCTGGGTCGGGATCAGCACCTTGCCACCGAGGTGGCCGCACTTCTTCTCCGAGGCCAGCTGGTCCTCCCAGTGCGAGCCGGCGACGCCCGCGGCGATCATGGCCTTCTGCAGCTCGTAGACGTTCAGTGCGCCACCGAAACCGGCTTCGCCGTCGGCGACGATGGGCGCCAGCCAGTTCTCCACCGAGCGGTCGCCCTCGACCTTGGCGATCTCGTCGGCGCGCAGCAGCGCGTTGTTGATACGGCGCACGACCTGCGGCACCGAGTTGGCCGGGTAGAGGCTCTGGTCGGGGTAGGTGTGACCGGACAGGTTGGCGTCACCGGCGACCTGCCAGCCCGACAGGTAGATGGCCTTGAGGCCCGCGCGCACCTGCTGGACGGCCATGTTGCCGGTCAGCGCGCCCAGCGCGTTGACGAAGTCCATCTCGTGCAGCTGGTTCCAGAGCACCTCGGCGCCGCGGCGGGCCAGGGTGGCCTCCTCGACGACGGAGCCCTGCAGCGCGACGACGTCGGCCGGCGTGTAGGTGCGGGTGATGCCCTTCCAGCGCGGGTTGTTGTCCCAGTCGTGCTGGATCTGTTCGGGGGACTTCGGGGTGCCAACGGTGGACATGGGCTGCCTCCTCAAGAAGCGTTCAAACGTGCGACTCTGCGTGATTGCAAGTCGCTGAGGCGTTGCCGGGATCGCCGGTTTGTTAACGCCCCAGCGGCTTCACTGGTGTGCTGAACCCACGATGCCACTGTCTATATGCGCAGGTCCACCCGTTTCGATTGCCAACTTTGGCAACGACGAGTGGATTATTTGCAAATCTTGCGAAGATCAGCCGCGCTGAACCGGTTCAGTCGCTACTCATCAGTAACTTCATCGACGCAGGTCACCCCGCCAAAACACAGGACAAACGTACTGTTAAAGCGCGACGAGCGCTGCGACGGCTTTGACGTCGTCTCCGACCACATATGTGAGCGTTCTAACAGTCCGGTCGACGAGCTCGGCACCGAACTTGTCGGTCGACCCGGGCGGATAGGTGTGCAGCAGGATCTCCAGATCGTCGGTCAGCGCCACCGCGGAGTCGTGCTCGATGGTGACCCGCAGCGGAGCCTTCAACAGTTCCGGGGTGGTCGCGAGGAAGTCCTCGACCACGCTCCAGTACACGGCGTTGTTCATGTGGTCGAAGAGGTCGATGTCGGTGACCCGCACCGGGAACCGGCGCACCTGCTCGGCGTCCTCGCGCGAGCCCGCCTTGAGATAGGCCCTCCAGCGCAACCGGTCCACCTCGGTGGTGCGCCGCAGGCCCGCCAGAAAGTCCTCCGAGATGCGCGACGGCCCCTGGGTCTCGCGGCTGAAGTGGATCCAGAACGCCTCAGATTCGATGAGGCCTCCATTCCGCTTCCCCTCCAGGCGCACCCGCATCTCACACCACCGGTTCGACGTTCCCGAACACCAGCGCCGCAGCCGCAGGATCTCCGGCCCGACGACGGGCTCGATCAGGTCGATCATCGTGCGCCGGACGATCCACGCCGGGTGCACGTCCTCATAGCCGAGTTGACGCAGCTGGTCCTGGCCGACGTCCTGGATGTGCCTCGCGGCGCCGTCGAACCGGAGCCTGGCGTCGCGGTCGACGTCGGCCATCCGCAGGGGCCACTCCACGTCGAACACGTCCGGATGCGGGTCCGGCACCGGCATCAGGGTCTTGCCCAGTCCCGTTGTCGTCGCACTGCTGTCAGCCATCGCATTCCCTTCAACCCCGCGTCCTCCACCCTGGGCGCGATCATGCCAAACCAGCCGTTGCGAACCAATGTGGACTGACACAGCCACGTTGCCAATCATGCGAAGCACCCGTTAGCAGCGCGGTACCCTGACCTCGGTGTCCAAGACGTATGTGGGCTCGCGGGTCCGGCAACTCCGCAGCGAACGGGGCTTCAGTCAGGCCGCGCTGGCGCAGATGCTGGAGATCTCGCCCAGCTATCTCAACCAGATCGAACACGACGTTCGGCCGCTGACGGTCGCCGTGCTGCTGCGCATCACCGAGGTCTTCGGCGTCGACGCGACCTTCTTCGCCTCGCAGGACGACACCCGCCTGGTGGCGGAGTTGCGCGAGGTGACGCTGGACCGCGACCTCGGCATCGACCTGGACCTGCCCGAGATCGCCGAGGTGGTCAATGCCCACCCCGACCTGGCCAAGGCCATGGTCAACCTGCACCGTCGCTACCGCCTCACCGCGGCGCAGCTGGCCGTGGCGACCGAGGACCGCTTCAACGACGGCAGCGGAAGTGGGGCCATCACGATGCCGCATGAAGAGGTTCGCGACTTCTTCTACCAACGGCAGAACTACCTGCATGAACTCGACACCGCGGCCGAGGACCTCACCGGCAGGATGCGCCTGCACCGCGGAGACATGGCAGGCGACATCGCGCGGCGGCTTTCGCAGCTGCACGGCGTGCGGATCGTCAAGCGCATCGACCTCGGCGACACCGTACTGCACCGATACGACCCGGAGACCAAGACGCTGGAGATGAGCGCCCACCTGTCGACGGGACAGCAGGTGTTCAAGCTGGCCTCCGAGCTGGCCCACCTGGAGTTCGGCGCCCTCATCGACAGCCTCGTGGAGGAGGGCAAGTTCACCAGCGCCGAGTCACGCACCCTGGCCAGACTCGGACTGGCCAACTACTTCGCGGCCGCGGTCGTGCTGCCCTATCGGCAGTTCCATGAGGTCGCCGAGAACTTCCGCTACGACGTGGAGCGCCTGTCGGCCTTCTACTCGACGAGCTACGAGACCATCTGCCACCGGCTCTCGACGCTGCAGCGGCCGTCGATGCGGGGGGTGCCGTTCTCCTTCGTCCGGGTGGATCGCGCCGGCAACATGTCCAAACGCCAGTCCGCCACGGGTTTCCACTTCTCCTCCACCGGCGGCACCTGTCCCCTGTGGAACGTCTACGAGACGTTCGCCAACCCGGGCAAGATCCTGGTGCAGATCGCGCAGATGCCCGACGGCCGCAGCTACATGTGGGTCGCACGAACCGTCGAACGGCGCGCCGCGCGGTACGGCCAGCCGGGCAAGACCTTTGCGATCGGGCTGGGCTGCGAACTGCGGCACGCCGGACGACTCGTCTACTCGCAGGGACTCGACCTCTCCGGCCAGAACGCCACCCCCATCGGCGCCGGATGCCGGGTCTGCGAGCGCGACAACTGCCCGCAACGGGCGTTCCCCGCACTGGGGCGCGCCCTCGATCTCGACGAGCACCGGTCGACGGTCTCGCCCTATCTGGTCAAGCGGGGTTGACGCACCCGTACCGTGGAGCGCGATGACACTCGAACCCACGCGGGTCCCGGTGACCCGCACGCTGCGTGACGTCGGACCGATCAACTGGGCGATCTGCGCGCTCGGTGCGCGCGGAATCCGTGCGCCGCAGTTCCATCTGTTCAACGCCATGTCGCGGCACAGCCTGCTGTTCTGGAGTTGGCTGCCCTATTCGGGAGTTCTGCTGTACTGGGGGCGGCTGTCGCGGCGCGACGCCGAGGTGGTGATCCTGCGCGTCGGCCACCTGCGCCAGTGCGAATACGAACTGCAGCAGCACCGGCGCCTGGCCCGCTCCCGCGGTCTCGACGCGGACCTGCAGCAGAGGATCTTCGAAGGTCCGGAGGCGGAGGGGTTGTCCGAGAAGGATCGGATCCTGATCCGCGCGACCGACGAGTTCATCCTCGAGCGTGAGGTGTCCGCGCCGACGTGGGCCACGCTCTCGGCTCAGTTCAACCGCCGCCAGTTGATCGAATTCTGTCTGCTGGCAGCACAATACGACGGTCTGGCGGCCACCATGAACACCCTGAAGCTGCCGATGGACTTCCCCGACTGACAGCGGGGTCAGAAGGTCTTCACGCTCTCGGCCGACACGACGAACCCGTGCATCGGCCCACCCGCGGAGCCCACGCAGGCCACCCCGCCGTCCTCGGTCGCCATACAGGTCGCACCGAAGGCGTCGATGCGATGCCCGGTCGGAAGTTCGCGGATGTCGCCGGGATACGCCGGCGTGCTGAACGGCGGACTGCCCGCCTTCCGCGTTCCGGCCACTCCCGGAAGCTGCACGAACACTTCGTCGTCACCACCGGCGACGCCCGGAAGACTTCCGTTGCAACCGATCTCGCCGCCGCTGTACATCGCCATCCGGCAGGTCAGCCCGCCGACGGTGAACACCGGGAAGATGTTCTTGGGGCCGACACCCACGGTGTAGCTGTCGTCGCTGCCGATGAAGTCGTTGGGGTCGGGCACCCCGGCGGGCAGGCCCGGGGTGCGCGGTCCGATGCCGGTGCCGTCGGGCGAGATCGTCATCCACGCCGTCACGGGTGATCCCTTGGTGCACACGGTCTTCGCCCCCTCGCCCACGGCGCACTCGAAGTCGGCGAAGGTGAGCTTGTGGCCGACGGTCAACACGCGCGCGGCCGCACCCGTCGGTTTGACGAAGCCCGGATTCGGCGTCGCACGCAGACCGCGCTGGGGTTGGTCGGCGGCCAGCACGATCTCGTTGACCGCCGGGGGCACGCCGGGCAGGGCGCCGTCACATCCGGCCCTCCCCTGCGCGGGCCGGATGGCACACAGCAGGCCATCAGGCGTCTGGAAGTACACCTCACCACCGTTGGCGGCCGTGTCGAGAAACGGTTCCACCGGAACCGCTTTGTACTCGCGCAGATTCGGCGCCTCCGGCGATGCCGCCGCAGGCACCGCCCCGGCCAGCATGACCAGGGCGGACGCCGCGGTGAGGAGAAGAGTCTTCATCAGAAGTTGATCATGTGTCCGACCAATCCGTGGAAGCACTCCTGCAGTGCCTCCGACAGTGTCGGGTGGGTGTGGACATTGCGGGCCAGTTCGTTGGCGGTCAGATCCCACTTCTGGGCCAGCGTCAGCTCGGGCAGCAGCTCGGAGACGTCGGGGCCGATCAGGTGGCCGCCGAGCAGTTCGCCGTACTTCTTGTCGGCGATCAGTTTGACGAAACCGGTGGGGTCAGCCAGACCGTGCGCCTTGCCGTTGGCGGTGAACGGGAACTTCGCGACGACGATGTCGTAACCCTCTTCTTTGGCCTGCTGTTCGGTGAGACCGAAGCTGGCGACCTGGGGCTGACAGAACGTCGCGCGCGGCATCATCCGGTAGTCGCCGAGCGCCAGGGTGTCGGCGCCGCCGATGGTCTCGGCCGCGACCACGCCCATCGCCTCGGCGACGTGGGCGAGCATCAACTTCCCGGTGACGTCACCGATGGCGTAGATGTGCGGCACGTTGGTGCGCATGTAGTCGTCGATGCCGATCGCCCTGCGGTCGGTCAACTGCACGCCCGTGTTCTCCAGGCCGAAACCTTCGATGTTGGGCGCAAACCCGATGGCCTGCAGCACCTTGTCGGCCTTGAGTTCGTCGGTCTTGCCGTCCTTGCTGACCGCGACGGTGACCGTCGACCCGTCATCGGTGATCTTCTCGACCTTGGTCCCGGTCAGGATCTTCACGCCGAGCTTCTTGTACTGCTTCTCGATCTCCTTGGACACCTCGGCGTCCTCGTTGGGCAGTGCCCGCGGCAGGAATTCGACGATCGTGACGTCGACGCCGTAGTTCTTCAGGACGTAGGCGAACTCCATACCGATTGCGCCGGCCCCGGCGATGATGATCGACCCCGGAAGCTCACGCGAGAGGATCTGGCTTTCGTAGGTGACGACGTTCTCGCTCAACGACGTACCCGGCACCAGGCGCGTGCTGCTGCCGGTCGCGATGATGGCGTTGGAGAAGGTGACTGTCTCGGTGCCGCCCTCGTTGAGATCGACGACGAGGGTGTTGGCGTCGGAGAACTTGCCGTACCCGTGCAGTTCGGTGATCTTGTTCTTCTTCATCAGGAAGTGCACGCCGGCGACCCGGCCGTCGGCGACCTTGCGGCTGCGGTCGAACGCCGCGCCGTAGTCGAACGTCGCCTCACCGCTGATGCCGAAGGTCTTGGCCTCCTTGGTGAAGATGTGAGCCAGTTCGGCGTTGCGCAGAAGCGCCTTGGAGGGGATGCACCCCACGTTGAGGCACACGCCGCCCCAGTACTTCGGTTCGACGATCGCGGTGTTCAAGCCAAGCTGAGCGGCGCGAATCGCCGCAACGTATCCACCAGGTCCAGCTCCGAGCACAACAACGTCATAGTGAGTCACGGCGACCAGCCTAGTGGTGCGGTCCACGCTGCGCGGACGGATCCTGGTCGCAGGCGGTCAGGGGGTGAGCCAGCCGAAGACGTACATGCCGTAGAGCGCCGCGGCCGCGGCCCCCGACGCGAACGGCGCGGTCAGCACCGCAATCGAGGCCATGGCCAGCCGGGGCTTCTGCTCTGCGGTCGACAACAGCAGCGCGGCCACCACACACGCGATGACGTACACGAGCACTGAGAAGTCCGGCCACGTCTTGTCCACCGCGTGGAACCACCAGTAGTAGAAGCCCAGCCCGGCTGCCCCAGCCACAGCCCACACACCCGCTGTGACCAGCAGGAACTTCCACCATTTCACGTACAGATACTGGCCGGGCACCACCGCGGGCGGCACCGGCACAGGAATCGGCTCAGAGACCTCGGGCAGGTCCTGCGGCCCGGAATCGACGGCTTCCGGCCCGGGTTGTTCGGCGACGAGCACGTCGCCACCGCCGAGCGGTGCCGGATGCGGACCGGTGTCGAAGATCGGCGCGTGATGCGGCTCGGTCAGCGGCAGCGACTCGGTGTCGAACGGGGTGAACCACGGTGATCTGGACTCAGCCACCATGCACCACCTGAATCAGGACAAGCGCCGCGAACCAGCCCGGCGCGATCGCCGCGACGAACGCGCCGACTGCGGTCACCCACCGCCGGCCCGACGTCAGGATCAGCGCCATCCCCAGGATCGTGGGGGCTCCGAGTACGACGGCGATCGCCGCGTCCGGGCGGACCGAGGCGTGCACCAACAGCGTCACGGCGACGCCGAGCACCACGCCGACGGCCGCGCCGATCAGCGTCGCGGCGCTCAGTTGCCAAGCCCTCGGAAGGGGTATCACTCCTGCACCGTACGACGCTGCGCGCCGAGGACTTCACGCCCACGCGTGCCGTGGCCGGACAGTTACCGATTCGGTATCGGACAGGCGTCAGCGGCGTGGGCCACCACGTCTCCACGCGGCCCGGGCGGTCGCACCCCCTGCTCGAACTGCGCGCCGGTAATCGCAGGCAGATGCTCCAACTGCGCGGTCTCGTCGGCCGTGAACGCCCGCCCCCGGGACAGGAATCGCACCCCGTCGGGGGCCTCCAAGCTGAAGCCGCTGCCCCGGCCGGCCACCAGATCGATCACCAGTTGGGTGTGCTTCCACACGTCGAACTGGGGTCCGGAGATCCACACCGGCACGCCCTCGGGCTGCGGTTCGCAGGTCACGTCGAGCAGGCCGAGAAGCACGTCGCGGTCGCCGACCACGAAGTCCCCGTCGGGGTAGCACATGGGTGAGGATCCGTCGCAGCAGCCGCCGGACTGGTGGAACATCACCGGCCCGGTGCGCTGCTGCAGCTGTGCCAACTGTTCGGCGGCGGCCCGGGTCAGGCGCACACGAGGGGGGACCTCCATGCGCATCACAGTACTGCCGCGGCCACAATGGCGGGATGCCCGAGCGAAGTGGTGTTGACCCGTACCTGTGGCTGGAGGACATCGACGGCGAGGCCGCCCTCGACTGGGTGCGCGCGCACAACGACCCCACCCTCGCCGAACTGTGCGACGACGAATTCGAGCGGATGCGCACCGAGGCACTGGAGGTCCTCGACACCGACAGCCGCATCCCCTACGTGCGGCGCCGCGGTGAGCACCTGTACAACTTCTGGCGCGACGCGGCGAATCCGCGCGGTGTCTGGCGCCGCACGACGCTGGAGCAGTACCGCACCGACTCGCCGGAGTGGGACGTGTTGATCGACGTCGACGCGCTGGCCGCGGCCGACGACACCAACTGGGTGTGGGCCGGAGCCGACGTGATCGAGCCCGATCTGACCCGCGCGTTGATCAGCCTCTCGCGCGGCGGGTCCGACGCCGCGGTGGTGCGTGAATTCGACATGGTCACACGCGAGTTCGTCGACGGCGGATTCGAGGTCGCCGAGGCCAAGACCAACATCACCTGGGCCGACCCCGACACCGTGCTGATCGGCACCGACTTCGGCGAGGGGTCCCTGACCGACTCGGGGTATCCGCGCCTGGTGAAGCGGTGGCGGCGCGGGCAGGCGCTGGCCGACGCCGAGACGCTGTTCTCCGGTTCGCCGCAGGACGTCATCGTCGCCGCGGCGGTCGACCGCACGCCGGGCTTCGAACGCACCTTCATCCGCCGGGCCGTCGACTTCTTCAACGATGAGGTCTACGAGCTGCGGGCCGACGAGCTGATCCGGATCGACGCACCCACCGACGCGTCGGTCTCGGTGCACCGGGACCAGCTGCTGATCGAACTGCGCAGTCCGTGGTTCGTCGGCACCGACGAACACCCGGCCGGCGCGCTGTTGGCCGCCGACTACAACGAGTTCATCTCCGGGACAACGCAGTTGACGACGGTGTTCGAACCGGATGCGCACACCGCGCTGCTGCACTACGCCTGGACGCGGGACCGGCTGGTCCTGGTGACCCTGGCCGACGTCGCCAGCCGCGTCGAGGTGGTCACGCCGGGTTCGTGGACCCGCACGCCCGTCCCGGGAATCCCGGACAACACCAACACCGTCATCGTCGCCACCGACCCGGACGGCGACGAGGTGTTTCTGGACTCCAGTGGATTCGACACACCGTCACGCCTGCTGTGCGGCCCCGCGGACGGACCACTCGAGGTCGTCAAGGCGGCGCCGTCATTCTTCGACGCCGAGGACATCAGCGTCACACAGCATTTCGCCACCTCAGCGGACGGGACCGCGATCCCCTACTTCGTGGTCGGCCCGCGGGACGCCACCGGGCCACGGCCCACCCTGCTGGGCGGATACGGCGGTTTCGAGGTCGCCCGCACCCCGGGGTACGACGGGGTGCTGGGCCGCCTCTGGCTCTCGCGCGGTGGCACGTACGTGCTGGCCAACATTCGCGGCGGCGGCGAGTACGGCCCGCAGTGGCACACCCAGGCGATGCGCGAGAACCGCCACAAGGTGTACGAGGACTTCGCCGCTGTCGCAGCGGATCTCGTCACGCGCGGAATCACCACCGTCGGGCAGTTGGGCGCGCAGGGCGGCAGCAACGGCGGCCTGCTGATGGGCGTCATGCTGACGCAGTACCCCGAGCAGTTCGGCGCGCTGGTGTGCCAGGTGCCCCTGCTGGACATGAAGCGCTTTCATCTGCTGCTGGCCGGAGCCTCCTGGGTCGCCGAGTACGGGAACCCCGACGAGCCTGCGGACTGGGAGTTCATGTCGAAGTACTCGCCCTACCAGAACATCTCGTCCGACAAGCACTACCCGGCGCTGCTGATGACCACATCCACGCGCGATGACCGCGTACATCCCGGGCATGCCCGCAAGATGACGGCCGCCTTGGAGGCCGCCGGGCACCGCGTGCGGTACTACGAGAACATCGAGGGCGGGCACGCCGGCGCGGCCGACAACGCGCAGACCGCGTTCAAGTCGGCGCTGAGCTACTCCTTCCTGCATCGCGTGCTCACCTCGGGTGAATAGACAGATCCCGCCCCGTCAGTAGGGTTCACCTCGGTACGTTCTCGCACCGAGGGGGTGACACATGCAGGTCCACACCGGGCAGATGCGGACGGGGGCTCAGCACTCCTACGCCGCGGCCGGATTCGCCGACGAGGGCGCGACAGCGCTGACGAGATCGCGCGTGACCGGCGGGATGTTCGGCGATTTCGCGGGCGCTCAGGCGTTCGGCGCGTCCGTGGCGGGAGCGCACACCCGGCACGGCGAGCAACTGCGCCGGCAGGAGAGGCGCTTGGGTGTCCTGGGCGATAAGACACACGTCATCGCGTCGTCGTTCGACGAGATGGAACGGCGCAACCGTGCAGTTCTGGAACAGGTTCGGTCGCAGCTGTGGTCCAATACCCAGCCCTGACCCACATCAGCGTCCCCGAGCTGGTCACCGCCGCTGGTGACCCGTGGGCGCTGGACGCCACCCTGCGTGCCGGTGATCCCGGCCAGATCGCTGAATTGGCGCGCGCGTTCCGGGCCACCACCGACTGCCTCGTCGAGACCGAGACCGAGTTCGTCGCGGCCGCGGAGCGCTTCCACCGGTCCTGGAACCGCGAGAACGGCGAGTTCCCCATCAACGATTCGGCCGAGCTGCGGCGGGTCGCGCTGAGTCTGCGGATACAGAAGGACGAACTGCCCGCCATCGCAACCACGCTGCAGAAGATCGCCGCGGATCTGGCTGAGGCGCAGCGTATGTCGGACCTGAAGATCGACAAGCTCAATGGTCAGCTCGGGTATCTGGACATGCTGATCGGCGACGCGTTGTCGCGCGACGGCGATGCCGATGTGTCCGCGTATGAGGACCGAGCCATCGAGAACACCAGCAGCACCTGCGATTCCATCCAAGGACACCGTGACGCCTATGGCAGCCGGTTGCAGCGGGCCGAGGCGACGCTGCGGCTCGAGCACGGGTACGACCCGGCCGCGATCGAGGACGTCGACGGCGACGCGGAGGCGGGCCCCGGACAGCGCGGCCGCACTGCCGAGCAGTTCTACGAGGCCAACCAGCGCGCCACGGATGAGGCGCTGGTCAACACGCCCGGCGAGATGACGCCGGAGAAGGCCGACGCCGCGGCCCGGTTGCGGGACTTCGACACCGTCACCGACCCCGCGGCCGACTCCGAGGCGCGGCGCGTGGCCGGGGAGCGCCTCGACGATTTCCGGATGGCCAACTTCGTCGGGCCGCTGCCGGTCGATCCGCTCACCGGTGCGGATGCCCGGGTCCGGGCGCGCAACCGCCTCGACATGCAGGCCCAGCTCGAGCAGGGCCTGGTCCGGTTACCCGACGGCAGCCGGTACCCGGTTGCGCCCATGACACCCGATCAGGCCACCGAGTTCATGAACGTCGCTGAACGCGACGCCCGGGCGGCGGTGGTGATCGAGACCCGCAACGGGCTGGTTGCTGCCGGGATGTCCGGTGACGGGGCCAACCAGGTGGTATTGGACCTCATGACGCCCGGGGGGCTGACAGCCACAGGAACGGACGCCTACACCAAGGGCATCACGCCCGGCGTTCACGGTACGCCGAGGTTTCTCACACCCGACGACGCCAAGGTCCTGTCACGAATTGCTGGGACGGCCAGCGTGGGCCTGACCGGATACCAGGCGTGGAGCGCGGTCCAGGATTACCGAGCGGGCGGCAGCGCCGAAGATCTCGGTCGCGAGCTGGGCAGGTCTGTCGGCGGAGTCACTGCGGGCTGGGGTACCACAGTGGCGGCCGGGTCATTCTTCGGACCGGTTGGAACGGCCGTCGCCGCGGTGGGCGCCACCATCCTGTTCGGTGGCATCGGGGATTGGGACGGCCTCGCCGGAATGGGCGGAGCCTGGGTGGGTCGACAGTTCGACAATCCGTGACAATGCGACAGAACATCACGAGGGGGAGGTGGTTCGGGTGACGGCAGAAGACGTGTTCATGACGCTGTTCGGGCTGGGATTGGCACTTGCGAGCGTGTCGGCGTTCTTCCCGCTGTTTCCGTCGAGGACCCTGTCCCCAGATGTCATCATGCGGCGCCTGTTCTGGACCGGCGCGGGGATCGCGGTGGTGTTCTCTTTCCTCGTCATCTGGCCGGCGTGGCAGTTCGGCCTGTTCGTCTGCGGGTGCGTGGGCCTGCTCCTGCTGATGACCGCAGTTCGGTACACCAGCCACCTCAGATTCCGCGGCAGGATCTTCGCGATGCCGGAGAACCGCGGCCCTGACCGCCCTCCGTCGCGGCGCCAAAGGCCTGAGCTGTGAACGGACTCGTGACCCCGACGATCCACCGTCACGCGCACCCAGGGACTGAATCAGTTGGGCGTGCGCACCGTCCGACCGATACCACCCAGCAGAGCGAACATCACGCCCAGGACCACCAGCGCTCCCCCGGCCGCCAGCGTGATGTTGAGCCACTGATGCATGCTGTCGGTGACGTGCCGCAGGAGGGCGTCGGCGATCTGACGGATGTCCCCGCTGGTGCCGGACAGCGCCGAATCGACGCGCCGGCGCCCGACCTCCAGGCCCGCCCAGCCGGCGGCCCCGACCAGCAGGCCCGACACCCCGAGTGCGGCCAGGCCCCTGCCCTTTGAGCGCGCTGATGCCAACGTGAGCAGCGCGCACACCCCGGCGAGCACCGCCGAGCCGACGCTGACCCACGGTGCCCACGTCGCGACCGGCCGAAGTTGGCCTGGCCGAACAGAATCCGGTGCGTTCTGGGTGAGCGGCACCGGAAGGCTCTGCGGCACTGAAATGTTGAACCGCTGCAGGGTTTCAGTGAACTGCGAGTCCTGCAGCATGGGCGCCACGTCGATCACCCAGCGCCCCTGCGGGTCGGTGTCCGACGACACCGTGTCGGTGAACATCCAGCGGTGGGCCAACCGATTGGCCTGTGCGAACTGTCCGGGGAAGGCCGAACTCGCGGTGTAGGTCGACGCGACCAGTGAGATGGCGCGCTCGTTACCCGTGTACCCGAGGTTCACCACCTGGGTGGTCAGTTCGTTCGCGACGGCACGTTGCAGCATCGGGTCGGCGGCCGCCTGCTCGGTGAACGCCGCATACCCATCGAGATCGATGAGGTTCTTCTGCGCCCACGCCGACGGCAGCGCCACGGCGAGCGCTGCCGTGGCCACCAGCCACAACAACGCCGTCAGCACAACACGCATCGGGCGTCCCCTCCCTCGTGGGCGGGGCACCTCAGTCGGCGAGCGCGCGACCCACGATCAACGGATCGGCATGACCGACCACGTCGTAGTCCTTGTTGTCGTAGTCGAACTTACCGAGTACGTACCGCATGGCGTTGATCCGGGCGCGCTTCTTGTCATTGCTCTTGACCACGGTCCACGGCGCGATCTCGGTGTCGGTCCAGGCGAACATGTCCTCTTTGGCCGCGGTGTAGTCGTCCCACTTGTCCAGCGACGCCAGATCGGTCGGCGAGAGTTTCCACTGCCGGACCGGGTCCACCTGACGGATGGTGAACCGCGTGCGCTGCTCGGACTGCGTGACCGAGAACCACAGTTTGGTCAGGCTGATGCCGTCGTTGACCAGCATCTGCTCGAAAAGCGGTGCCTGCCGGATGAACTCCGCATGCTGCTTGGGCGTACAGAACCCCATCACCCGTTCGACTCCAGCCCGGTTGTACCAGGACCGGTCGAAGAGCACGATCTCCCCGGCCGCAGGCAGATGCTCGACGTAACGCTGGAAGTACCACTGAGTCCGCTCCTTCTCGGTGGGCTTCTCCAGTGCCACGACTCGCGCCCCGCGCGGGTTGAGATGCTCGGTGAACCGCTTGATCGTGCCGCCCTTGCCCGCCGCGTCACGGCCTTCGAACACGATGACGTGCCGATCTCCCTGACTCTGAGCATGCTTCTGCAGCTTGAGCAGTTCGATCTGGAGCAGACGCTTCTGCTCCTCGTAATCGGTGCGCTTCATCCGCTCGTCGTAGGGGTAGTTCTCCCGCCAGGTGTCGACAATCTCGCCACCCGGCTGCAGAAGCACCGGATCGTCGTCGTCATCGTCGCGGACGGTGTACCTGAGGCTGGGATCGACGTGCAGCACCGGCACACGGTAACGGCGCCTGGGCACGCGAGGTTGTCCAGAGGATGAACATCAAGTTTTTCTGTTGCTGAATGTGCGCTTCGGCGTCGTGCACCGGGACTGCGACGACGGTCGCCCCGCTCTGCTCAGGCCCTTCGACGACGCGCCGTAGTTCAACAGTGGCGTCACGCCGCTGCGACCAACGCCTGACCTTTGCAATCGCCGTGGAGGTCGCCGGACGAAATGCTCATGACCTCGCCCGCCCCTCACCCCGCGGCAATGACCGGCAATTGCGACATTCTCGAGACCGCGGCATTACACATGTCTGGTTTCGGGGCTCCGCCGCACGCGCGCCGGCCGTGTTCGTGAACCTCCAGCCCGCCGATGTCGACACGCCCAGGCCACCTACGAGCACCGCGAACCACTTCGCTGTCGGCGATGTCGCGCCGAGGAACCTCTGGTCGTCGCCCGGGATCCCCAGTAGCGTCCGCCGGCATGGACCCCCTTGGACATCTGACGGTGAGCACCGGAATGGTCGAAATCCTCTGTCACGAACTGCATATCGACTCGGCGCGGATTCACCGCCAGTCACGCCTGGTCAGCGATATGGGGCTCGACTGGATCGCGTTGGCAATCGTGGCGGTGGCGATCGAGGACAGGTGGGGCATCACACTGACCGAAGCGGAACTTCACTGCGTCGACACCATCGGCGAGCTCGATGACGCGCTCACGCAGAGGATCTCGACAAGCCGAGGGCGCCGATGAGCGTACTGATGCGACGGATGTCGGCGGCGATGACGTCCTCCGCGCATGATCTGTATGTGCTCGACTCCGACGGGGAAACCTGGCGCACCCATCCGTGGGGCGAGGTGCACTGCCGCGCAGAGAATTTCGCTGAGTCCGTCCACGACACCGGTGCGGCGGACGCCATCGCACTGGTGGGCGAGCCGACCGTGGAACTGCTCGCGGCGATATTCGGTGGATGGCTGGCCGGAGCCAGCGTGGCGCTGCTGCCCGGTCCGGTGCGCGGTGCCGACCCAGCCCAGTGGGCCACCGCAACCCTGCAGCGATGCCAGAACATCGGCGTATCAACGGTGTTCAGTCACGGGGAACGTCTGCGTGACCTGCGGGGTGTCGGCGCCGGGCCGGTGCACGACCTCAGTGCCGCAGCACCTCCTCGCCGGTCGACGTCACTGTCCCCGTCCGACACCCGTCGCCCCGCCATCCTGCAGGGCACCGCGGGTTCGACCGGAACACCCAAGACAGCGTGCCTGTCCGCGGAGGCCGTCCTGGCCAACCTCACGGGCATCACTGAGCGCATCGCGGTCAACCCGATCCGTGACGTCGGCTGTTCCTGGCTGCCGCTGTACCACGACATGGGTTTGACGTTCCTGCTCACGTGCGCGCTCTCGGGGTTGCCGATGTGGCAGGCGCCGACGTCGGCGTTCTCAGCGCTGCCGTTCCGCTGGCTCACCTGGCTTGGAACCAGTCACGCCACCCTGACCGCCGCGCCGAACTTCGCGTTCAGCGTGCTGGGCAGATACGCCAGCCGTCTTCCCGAAACCGACTTGAGCGCAGTTCGATTCGCGCTCAACGGGGGCGAGCCCGTCGACTGCGCCGGTATGCAGCGATTCGGCGACGCAATGTCCAGGTTCGGTTTTGAGGCCCGCTCGATGTGCCCGGCCTACGGCATGGCCGAGTCGACGTGCGCGGTGTCGATCACGCGCCCAGGCGACGGCCTGCAGTTCGACGAGGTCGACGTCGACGCGCCCCACGACGGGGGCCGGATGCGTCGGCACGCCATCCTGGGCCAACCCATTCCCGGCATCGAGGTGCGCATCCGCCCCGTCGACATCCCGGTGTCCGAGGCCGTGGGCCGCGATGTCGGCGAGGTCGAGATCCGCGGCGCGTCGATGATGGACGGCTACCTCGAATCACCACCGATTCACCGCGAGGACTGGTTCCGCACAGGCGATCTCGGGTATCTCACGCCCAACGGGCTCGTGGTGTGCGGACGCGTCAAGGAACTCATCCACATCGCGGGCCGCAATGTGTTCCCCAGTGAGATCGAGCGGATCGCCGGTCAGGTGCCGGGCGTGCGGGCCGGTGGCGTGGTGGCGGTCGGCACGGCCAACTCGTCGCGTCCGGGCCTGTTCATCGCCGCGGAGTTCCGGGGCGGCGACGAGGAGGAGACCCGAATCAACCTGGTGCGCAGGGTCGCTTCGGAGTGCGGCGTGCTGCCGGCCAAGGTGCTGTTCGTCGAACCCGGGACGCTGCCGCGAACGTCGTCGGGCAAGCTGCGCCGCCTCGAGGTGCAACGCACCTTGGCAGGTTGAGTTCAGTGCTAAAGGAGGCCGCGCACGTAGGCGGCCTGCCCCAGATGCTGGGCGCAGTCGTCGATGATGCTGACCAGGCGGGCTGATGCCGTGACCGGTGGGTCCCAGTTGCGGTCCACGATGCGGGCCAACTCCTCATCGGTCAGAGTCGTCACGTAGTCCAGCGTCATGGCGTGCACGGCGTGTTGGTAGCCCGCGAGCAGTTCGGCCACGACCACCACCTTGGCCACATCGTCGGCGGAGTGACCGTAGCCGGTGTCGTCGCGGGGCAGGTCGAGGCCGAAGCGGTCCACCCAGCCCTCGCTGGTCCACACCTGATCGACCCCGGCGATGTCGGCGACCTGCGCATCCTGAACCCGCGCGCTGTGCCAGATCAGCCACGCGATCGTGTTGGCGTCCGGGGTGGGCCGGTAGGTCGCCTGGGCCTCGGACAGGTCCTCGGTCAACTCGTCGACGTGTTCGATCAGGCGCGTGAAGAAGTCGCGGAGAAGTTCTTGAACTGCTTCGTTGGTGGCCATGCCTCGACGCTACGCCGGGCTACTGCGCGGGACCCCCGCCATGGAAAACGGCTTCGACATTGTTGCCGTCGGGATCGCGCACGAACGCCCCGTAGTAGTTCGGGTGGTATTCGGGCCACAGACGCGGTTCATGCAGCGGTTCGGCCCCGAGTGCGAGCGCGGTGCGGAAGAAGGTCTGCACGCTTTCGGGGCTGTCGGCGACGAACGCGATGTGCACCTCGCGATTGGACTGTCCCCTGGTCTCGCCCGCCGCGGCATCGGCGATCCAGAACGCGGGATGGCCGTCACGTCCGTAGCCGACGGCCACGCCGTGGTCAAGCTGGCGCGTGAAGCCCAGCACCCCCAGCACCTTGTCGTAGAACTCCTGCGACGCGGACCAGTCCGCACAGTTGATTCCCAGGTGATCGATCATGTCGCCACCGTACATTCGACGTATGACGTTCGATCTGATCATCCGAAACGGCACCATCGTCGACGGTGTCGGCAGTCCTCCGTTCGTCGGTGACGTTGCCGTTGCCGACGGCGTCATCGCCGCCGTCGGCACGGTCGATCAGGCAGGCGCCCGGGAGATCGACGCGACCGGTCTGCTGGTCACCCCCGGCTTCGTCGATCTGCACACGCATTACGACGGCCAGGCCATCTGGAGCGACCGGCTGACCCCGTCGTCGGCGCATGGCGTCACCACCGCGATCATGGGCAACTGCGGCGTCGGCTTCGCGCCGTGCCGCCCGTCCGACCACGACGTGCTCGTCGACGTGATGGCCGGCGTCGAGGACATCCCCGGTGTGGTGATGGTCGACGGCCTTCCGTGGACGTGGGAGACCTTCCCCGAGTTCCTCGACGCCGTGGCGTCGCGGCAGCGGGACATCGATGTGGCAGCCCTCCTGCCGCACTCGCCGCTGCGGGTGTATGTCATGGGCCAGCGCGGCGTCGACCGCGAACCCGCCACCCCTGAGGACCTTTCGCAGATGCGCAAGCTGGCCGCCGAGGCCGTCGAGGTCGGTGCGCTGGGCTTCGCGTCGTCGCGGTTCACGCTGCACAAGACCATCAGCGGCAAGCCGATCCCGAGTTACGACGCCGACCAGGCCGAGATCGAGGCGATCGCCCGCGGTGTCCGCGACGCCGGCGGCGGTCTGATCCAGTTCGTCCCCGACCTGGTGGCCGGCGACTACGAGCCGGTTCTGCAGACCGTCTTCGACGTCGCCACCGACGTCGGTCTGCCCGTCACGTTCACGCTGGCGATCGGCAACGCGGGCGAACCATACTTCCTCGACGCACTGACCATGGTCGAGAAGGCCAATGCAAACGGGGGTGACATCACCGCCCAGATCTTCCCGCGCCCCATCGGCCTGGTGCTGGGTCTGGAGCTGTCGGGCAACCCCTTCGTGCTGTACCCGTCCTATCAGGAGATCGCGCACCTGCCGCTGGCCGAGCGGGTCGCCCAGATGCGCAGACCCGAAGTGCGCCAACGCATTCTGGCCGACTCCCCCGGCGCCGGCCATCCGCTGATGTTCGCCGCACAGTTGTGGGACTGGATGTTCCCGCTGGGCGAGCAGCCGAACTACGAACCCGACCCGGCCGACAGCATCGGGGCCCGCGCCCGCGCCCGCGGCGTCAGCCCGCTCGAGGAGGCCTACGACCGGGTCCTCGACGACGAGGGCCACGCCATGCTGCTGGTGACGCTGGCCAACTTCCGCGACGGCTCTCTGGACACTGTGGCCGAACTGCTGCGCCGCGACGACGTCGTGCTGGGCCTGGGCGACGGCGGCGCGCACTACGGCATGATCTGCGACGCGTCGTTCCCGACGTATCTGCTGACCCACTGGGTGCGCGACCGCTCCCACGGCCGCATGTCGGTGGTCGACGCCGTCCGTGAACTCACCTCGGCGCCGGCCCGGGTGGCCGGGCTTGCCGATCGCGGCCGAATCGCCGTCGGCTACAAGGCCGATCTCAACGTCATCGACGCCGAGGCCCTGCGCCTGCATCGCCCCGTGGTCGTCAGCGACCTGCCCGCCGGTGGACGCCGGCTGGATCAGACCGCCGACGGCTACGTCGCGACCGTCGTCTCGGGACAGGTGATCGCCGAGCACGGCGTGCCCACCGAGGCGCGCCCGGGCCGTCTGGTGCGGGGCAGGCAGCCCGCGCCGGCTGCGTGACCCCTTCACGGCGCAGACGTATCCTCGGCTCATGAGCGTCAAGGTGGATGTGGACAAGCTGGCTGACACCCTGGCCGACTTTCCCTTCGGGTATCTGATCACCGTCGGTGACGACTTCCGCGCGCACACCGTGGCGGTCTCCCCCGTCCTGGTGGACGGGGCCCTCGACGTCGGGACGGTGGGCGACACCACCCGGCGCAACGCGGGGGCGCACACCGCCGTCACGGTGATCTGGCCACCCGCCGATGCCGGGGGCTACTCGTTGATCGTCGACGGGCAGGCCGAGGTCTCCGACACGGGGTTGCGGGTCGTGCCGGCCCGCGCCGTGCTGCACCGCCGTGCCGCCCCGCAGTCGGCGGCCGCGGCCAAAGGGCACCTGCATGACTGCCTGCCCGTCAGGGACTGAGTTCGGATCACGCTGCGCGTAACCCTGGCGATGATGCGCGGAGTTCGGCTTACTCGATCCACGTGTCTGTAACCACGACCGCGGTCGAACCCGACCCCTCCGCCCCCGTCTCCGCTCAGGCCCGCACCGCGCTGTGGGCCAGCCTGGTCGGGACGACCATCGAGTGGTACGACTTCTTCCTCTACGCCACGGCCGCGAGCCTGGTGTTCAACCACGCCTTCTTCCCGGATCAGTCGACGTTCGTCGGCACGATGCTGTCGTTCGCGACGTTCGCGGTGGGCTTCGTGGTGCGCCCGATCGGCGGCTTCGTGTTCGGCCACATCGGCGACCGGATCGGCCGCAAGAAGACGCTGGCCATGACGATGCTGCTGATGGGCGGTGCGACGGCCCTGATGGGTGTGCTGCCGACCGCGGCGCAGATCGGCGTGCTGGCACCCATCCTGCTGCTGCTGTTGCGCATCGTGCAGGGCTTCGCCCTCGGCGGCGAATGGGCCGGTGCGGTGCTGCTGGCCGTCGAGCACGGTCCCGCGCGGCGTCGCGGCCTGTTCGGCAGCATCCCGCAGGTGGGGCTGGCACTCGGATTGGCTTTGGGCACCGGCGTTTTCGCCCTGCTGCAGATCGCCCTGCCCGACGACGCGTTCCTGACCTACGGATGGCGGATCGCGTTCCTGTTCAGCATCGTGCTGGTGATCTTCGGCGTGGTGGTGCGGCTGAAGGCGACCGAGACGCCGTCCTTCGAGAAGGTGCGCGACACAGACGACCGGGCCGCCGTGCCTCTGCGTGAGGTGTTCCGGCCGCCGGCCCTGCGCTCCACGGTGCTCGGCATGCTGTCACGTTGGGGCGAGGGGGCGGCGTTCAACACCTGGGGCGTCTTCGCGATCGCCTACGCGACCAGCACGCTCAAGCTGGAGAAGGTCCCCGTCCTGATCGCCGTCACCGCCGCGGCCCTTCTGATGGCCGCGCTGCTGCCGGTGTCCGGTCTGCTGGCCGACAGGTTCAGCCCCAAGCGCGTCTACGTCGCGGGCATCGCGGCCTACGGGGTCGCGGTGTTCCCGGTGTTCGCGCTGTTCGGCACCAAGAACCTCTGGCTGTACGCGATCGGGATGCTGCTGGTCTTCGGCGTCATCCACGCGCTGTTCTACGGCGCCCAGGGCACGCTGTACGCGTCGCTGTTCCCGGCTCGTATCCGCTACACCGGGTTGTCGACGGTGTATCAGCTGTCGGGCGTGTTCGCCTCCGGGATCACGCCGATGATCCTGACGGCACTGATCGCCGCGGGCGGCGGTGCACCGTGGATCGCGTGCGGCTACCTGGTGGCGACGGCCGTGATCAGTGTGGCCGCGACGTTGGCGCTGCGGCCCAGGCCCCTGGCCGAGCTGTAATCAGACCGGGCAGGCGCCATGGCTGAAGTCCTGTGCGCTTTCGCAGGCCTTTCGACGAAGCCTGCCATTCCGCACAAAACGGGGCGATGGGAGCCCGCCAGCGGCCGCCGCCAAGCACCCAACCACAGAGAAAAGCCCCGGTGCGCCAAGCGCACCGGGGCTTTCCGCAAATAGAGCTGGACTCAGAAGTCCATGCCGCCCATGCCACCGGTCGGGTCGCCGACGGGAGCGGCGGCCTTCTCCGGCTTGTCAGCGACGACGGCCTCGGTGGTGAGGAACAGCGCCGCGATGGACGCCGCGTTCTGCAGCGCCGAGCGGGTGACCTTGACCGGGTCGGCGACGCCGGCCTTGAGCAGGTCCTCGTACTCGCCGGAGGCGGCGTTCAGGCCGCTGCCGGCGGGCAGGTTCGAGACCTTCTCGGCGACAACGCCGGGCTCGAGGCCCGCGTTGAAGGCGATCTGCTTCAGCGGAGCCGACAGCGCGACACGCACGATGTTGGCACCGGTGGCCTCGTCGCCGGTGAGCTTGAGCTCATCGAGCGCCGGAGCCGACTGCAGCAGAGCCACGCCGCCACCGGCGACGATGCCCTCCTCGACGGCGGCCTTGGCGTTGCGCACGGCATCTTCGATGCGGTGCTTGCGCTCCTTGAGCTCCACCTCGGTGGCAGCGCCGGCCTTGATCACCGCAACACCGCCGGCCAGCTTGGCCAGGCGCTCCTGCAGCTTCTCGCGGTCGTAGTCGGAGTCGCTGTTCTCGATCTCGGCACGGATCTGGGCCACGCGGCCGGCGATGGCGTCGGAGTCACCGGCGCCCTCGACGATGGTGGTCTCGTCCTTGGTGACGACGATCTTGCGGGCCTGGCCCAGCAGCGAGATGTCGGCGGTCTCGAGCGACAGACCGACCTCTTCGCTGACGACCTGACCACCGGTGAGGATGGCCATGTCCTGCAGCATCGCCTTGCGGCGGTCACCGAAGCCCGGAGCCTTGACGGCCACCGACTTGAAGGTGCCGCGGATCTTGTTGACCACCAGGGTCGACAGGGCTTCGCCCTCGACGTCCTCGGCGATGATCAGCAGCGGCTTGCCGGACTGGATGACCTTCTCCAGCAGCGGCAGCAGATCCTTGACGGTCGAGACCTTCGAGCTGACCAGAAGGATGTAGGGATCCTCCAGGACGGCTTCCTGACGCTCGGCGTCGGTCACGAAGTAGCCCGAGATGTAGCCCTTGTCGAAGCGCATACCCTCGGTGAGCTCCAGCTGCAGGCCGAAGGTGTTGGACTCCTCGACGGTGATGACACCCTCGTTGCCCACCTTGTCCATGGCCTCGGCGATCAGGTCGCCGATGGTCTGGTCGCCCGCGGAGATGCCGGCGGTGGCAGCGATCTGCTCCTTGGTCTCGACCTCCTTGGCCGAGGACAGCAGCGTCTCGGTCACCTTCTCCACGGCCTTCTCGATGCCGCGCTTCAGGCCGAGCGGGTTGGCGCCGGCCGCGACGTTGCGCAGACCTTCGCGAACCAGAGCCTGAGCCAGCACGGTGGCGGTCGTGGTGCCGTCGCCCGCGACGTCATCCGTCTTCTTGGCGACTTCCTTGACCAGCTCAGCGCCGATCTTCTCGTACGGGTCCTCGAGCTCGATCTCCTTGGCGATGGACACACCATCGTTGGTGATCGTGGGGGCGCCCCACTTCTTCTCCAGGACGACGTTGCGACCCTTGGGGCCCAGCGTCACCTTTACCGCGTCGGCGAGGCTGTTCAGGCCCCGCTCGAGGCCGCGACGGGCCTCTTCGTCGTACGCAATTGTCTTAGCCATTGCGAAGTGTTTCCTCCGGATTGGGGATGCACGTCTACTGGTCGGATCAGCGCCCGCGACGGACGGCTTGGGGTGTGCTCCGCAGTGCGGACCTTCGGCCTCGCCGCCCCGACCTAGCACTCACTGGTCGCGAGTGCCAACTGCATTCTTAGCACTCGAACCCTGCGAGTGCAAGGTTCTGCGCCGGGGGCGAAACGCGGCGAAAACACAGCCTTCCACGGCATCGCGACCACACCGGAGATCCCCGCCCGTTCGGTTCCCACCGGGGTTTGCCACAGCCCCACAAAGCAACCCCGCCGAGGGCCACGCCGGAGCACCAGAACACGTTTCAAAGCCTCGGACACCACCATCCGCGGGACGAATCGGCGCACGATTCAAGATTGGCCGATCTGCGCCAGGATCACCATCAAATCCCATGTCACGCATGATTTTGGCGGGATCGGCCCCCTTCCCCCTCCGCGCAGTGGAGGTAGTTTTTCGGCGATTCGACTTGTGATCTTGATCACGAATATTGTTAGCTTCCACACACTAAATGACGGATGCGTTACAAATCACAGCTAAGGGGGGATTGGTGTCGAACAGGAACACTTCGGCTCACGGGCGCGGTCGTGTGCACTCGATGGTCGGAACGGGATTGGCGAGCGTGGCATTGGCGGGGGCGGGCGTGATGCTGCTCCTGGGTCCGGATTCTCCGACGATGTTGTCGGTGACGGCGGACGTCCGGCTGGTCAACACCGAGGGCACCGCCGACGGTGCTGGCTCCGACCCCGGCTCCGGGGGAGCCGGTGCGGCCGGCGGAGCCTCCGAGGACACCACCACCGCCGGGAAGCCACGCCGACCGGGGCTCTCGCTCGACTCGCCGCGCGTTGTGCGCGAGAAGGTCCAGGAGCGCCTGCGTGAGCGTGCCGCCGAAGTCAAGAAGACCCTCGACGACGCCGCCCGGCGCGCCGGAGTCAAGCCCACCGACACCGATGATGACCGCGCCACGTCCGGCCCGCTGGGCCCCCTTTCGCTCCCGGAACTTCCGACGTTCGAGCGCGCGGGTGCGGCGAAGTCCGCCACGACGGCGGAGCCGACGAGACGCCCCTGGCGCGCACCGGCTGACGTGCTGTCCCCTGCCGCCGCACCGAGCGGAATCAAAGAGGTGGCCGCAGATGTGGCCGCCGCGCTGTCCAAACCCTCACCGGTGGACACACCACACGACATCGGCACCGCCGCTGACGCGAGCCGGTCCGGACTGCCCGGGCCCGTCCTGAGGCAGATCACCTCGTTGGACGCCCCTGAACCGGCATCGGCGCCGACGGCGCGAATCGTCGCCCCCATCAGCGGACTGCTCTCCGCAGTCACCCTCGGCACCACGCTGACCCCGCACGCGCCAACGGCGCCGGCGGATATGCCGGGCGTCTGGGCGCTGCTGGCCTGGGTCCGTCGTCAGTCGGCCTACATCGCCGACACCGACGACGCCGCACCTGCGGCACTCAGCGTCCCCACGTCGCTGGCGGTTCCCACGGCCAGTTCAGCGCTGCTCGATCCCACCCAGATCGTCAACTGGCTGATCTACCAGCCGATTCATGCCATCGGGCAGCAGTTCTGGATCGTCAGCCCGATCGGCTCGGGCATCGCGGGCCTGATCAACACCATCTCCGGGCAGTACCTGATCGGCAATGGCGCCGACGGCACCATCGACAACCCCGACGGCGGCGACGGTGGCCGCTGGTTCGGCGACGGCGGCGACGGCTATGACGGTGTCGCCGCCGGAGTGGCCGGCGGCAACGGCGGTGATGCCGGCTGGATCGGTGACGGCGGCCTCGGCGGAGCCGGCTGGGCCGGCCTCAACGGCGGCAACGGCGGCAACGGCGGGTCCTTCATGGGCATCGGCGGCCGCGGCGGTGACGGCGGCGCGGCCGCCGATGGCCAGACCGCGGGCTCGGGCGGTCACGGCGGCAACGCCAGCGGTTGGTTCTTCAGCGTGGGCGGCGACGGCGGCCGCGGCGGCCTCTGCATCATGCTCTTTGCGGAGCGGCAGGGGAGCCCGGTCCTGCACAACCTGGGGGTGCCCGGGCCGTCCCTGGAGGGGAAGGAGGTCCGCTTTGGCCTCTGGCAGTCCGGCCTCTTCAGCATGGCGACCACGGCGACCTCAACCGGCGCCGTCAACAACATGCACGACACCCTCACCCCGCTCGGCCTCTTCGTCACCCTGCTCAACATGATGCTGAACTCGATCTTTGGCGGCATCGGCGTTGGCCTGATGAACCTGGTGGCGATGGGGATGCTGACCGTCTTCCTGGTCGGGTTGATGGTCGGGCGGACCCCGGAGTTCCTGGGCAAGAAGTTAGAAGTACGGGAGATCTCGCTCCTGGCGCTGGTGGTCCTAGTTCATCCGGTGATCATCCTCCTGCCGACGGCGCTCGCCCTGGTGACGAAGGCCGGGACGGCGGGGCTCAGTCATACCGGCTTCCGCGGGATGACCCAGGCGCTCTACGAGTTCACCTCCGCGGCGGCGAACAACAGCTCCGCCATGGCGGGACTCTCCAGCAACACCCCCTTCTGGAACCTCCTCTG
>NZ_LZHW01000011.1 GCF_001667265.1 Mycobacterium sp. ACS4331
GGTTGGGTGGGGACGGATAAGCCGAATCCTGCGGTGCGATCGGCATGAAGTCCGAGACGGTCCCGGGCCCACCCGGTTGCAGCGACGGCTCGGAGTAGATCAGCTTGCCGGGGGACGGCGCGCTGGTCATCAGCGGGTTGAACGGGAACGGCAGGTAGTTGAAGTTCATCGCGTTGAGCCCGGGGCCGAGGGTCTGCTCACACAGTTTCCCGGTCTCGACGGACGTGACGTTCTCCAGCGCCCCGATCATGCCGCAGAAGAACATGCTGGGGTTCGACATGTTGTTGAGAATGAAGACGCCGCTTGCCCCACCGGTCCGAGGGTCGAACATGTTGTAGGCGTTGGCGATCGCCGTGGGTGACACGTGCAGCACCTGTTCCAGGTCGTCGCGGTGGTCCACAAGGTTCTGGGTGACGTTGCCCAAGCGGGTGACCTGTTCGGCGGCCTTGTCCCGGGTGTTCGCCACGAACCGCTGCACCTCGACGACGGCCTCGTTGAGGTTGGTCAGCGCGGCGTCCAGATCCGACCGGCCGCCGTCGAGCACGCTGCTCAGTGATGCCAACCGGTCTTGGAACTGCACGATCTGTTGATTGCTGTCGCGCAGGACAGCGACGAAAGTGTTCAGGTTCCTGATGATCTCGGTGATGTCCCCGCTGCCCTCGGCCAGCACGCGTCCCACCTTGGACAGCTGCGCGAGGGTGTTCCGGAGCTTGTCGCCGTTGCCCGACATGGCGTTGGCGGCGCTGTCGATGAATCGTCCGATGGAACTCGACCCGTCGGTCAGTGTGGGCCCCAAGTCCGTCGCGAGCCGGTTGAGCTGTTCCTTGACCTCATCCCACTCCACGGGCACCGCGGTGCGGTCGTCGGGGATGACGGTTCCGTCGGCCATCAACGGACCCCCCGTGTAGCCCGGAGCGAGTTGGACGAACCGCGACGACACCAGGTTCTGCGCGACGATCACGGCCCGTGCGTCGGCGGGCACCCGCACGCCGTGATCGACCTTCAGGGTCACCGTCACGGTGGTCCCAGCGGGCGAGATGTCGGTCACCGTACCGACCTTGACCCCGGCCACTCGGACATCGTCGCCGGGGTAGATGCCGTGTGCACTGGGGAAGATCGCCGTGACGGTCATGGGTGCGAGCAGTCGGAGCTGGGCAACGAACACACCCGCGCCCACCACCAGTGCCACCAGCGCCGCCGCCGTCAGGATTCTGATCCGTCTGCGTGTCACCGTGGCGGACTCTCAGGAATTCCGTTGTACGGAAACGGAATCTCGGCGCGCGGACCGGCGTTGTCGGGTGGTTGTCCGGCGTTGACGCCGCGGCGGAAGCCGAAAGCGTAGTCGAAGAACGGCTGAAGGATGGGCGGCAGGTCGAGGTTTGGGATGTAGGCCGTGTAGAACGGCCCGGAAGCCACGGTTTCGCCGAGGGTGACCTGGAACTTCGCCAGTCCGGGAAGGGCCTTCGCGATGTTGTCGCGCTGGCGTTCGAGCATCGCCAGCACCGTGTTCAGCTTCTCCAGGGTGGGCGCGAGTTCCTGTTCGTTGTCGTGCACCAGGCCGGTGACCTCGCGAGCCACCGCTGAGGTGTGAGCCAGCAACTCCACGAGGGCGTGTCTGCGGTCGGCCAGCACAGCGAGCAGGTCGTTGGCGTTCAGGATCAGGGTGTTGACCTGTTCGGTGCGTTGGGACAGCACCTCCGTCACGTCGCGTCCGCTGCGGAACAGGTCGGCCAGCGCGGTGTTCCGGTCCGCCAGGGCCTGAGAGATGCGTGTGACTCCGTCGAAGGTCGAACCCAGTTGTGGGGCAACCTGATCGAGTGTCGCGCTGAGGGTGTCCAGCGACTGATTCAGGCTGGCGGTGTCGGTTCCCTCGGTGTTGGTGGTCAGATCGCTGACCGCGTCGGTCAGGGTGTACGGCGAGAACGTCCGCGTCGTCGGAATGGTGGTGTGCGGCCGCAGTGGTCCGCTGCCACTGGACTCGAGGGTGAGCACGCGTTCGCCGAGCAGAGTCCCGGTCCGGATGTGGGCGGTGGTCGTGGAACCCAGCGCAGTGCGACCGTCCACGGTGAAGCGGACGACGGCGTTGGGCTCCCGCAGGGCGATCTCCGTGACGGATCCGACCTTCATGCCCGACACCGTGACATTGTTGCCGGCCGTCAGTCCGCTCGCGTCGGTGAACACCGCCTGATACTGAACCGCGGTGGCCCACGACAGGATCCGCTCGGGGGCCAATCCCACCGCGACGGCCAGCAGTGCCAGCATGATGCCGATGAATCCGTTCCGGATCATATGTGGCCCACGGTATTTCAGCATCAGAGCTCAGCGCACCTTCCGTTCTCCTGCTTCCACATCGGGAAGACCGCGGTGCGCCCCTCGAGATCCGTGACGCGGATACCGAGCGAGCAGATGTAGTAGTTGACAAAGCTGCCGTAGCTTCCGATCCGGATCAGCTTGCGGTAGTTCTCGGGCGCCTTCTCCAGGGACGTCTCGATGCGGTCGTGCTTGGATTCGATGTTCTGCGCCAGGGTGAACAGCTGGTCGAGTCCGCCGGCGAGCGAGGGACGTACGTCGGTGAGCAGACCCTGCAGCGCCGCAGTGCCGCCGTTGAGGGCGTCGACGGCCGCGCCGATGGGTTCACGTTCGGCGGCCAACTCGCTGATCAGCCGCTCCAATCGGCTGATCAGAGTCGAGAATTGATCACCTTCGGAAGCCAGGGTGCTCAGGGTGTTGCGCAGATTGTCGATCAGCGAGTCGATGACCTGATTCTTGTCGGCCAACGCGTTGGAGAACGTCGACGTCCGCGAGAGCAGGGACTCGATGGTTCCGCCCTGGCCCTGGATGATCTGAACCAAGGACGCGGAGAGCGCGTTGACATCCTGCGGGTTGAGCCCGTGGATCACGGGCTTGAGCCCGCCGAGCAGGGTGTCGAGGTCCAGAGCCGGCGCCGTTCGGTCAACCGGGATCCGCCCACCCGCCGGGAGGATGCCCGGCGGGCCGGCCCCGTCGACGACCTCGAGGAATCGGTCTCCGACCAGATTGAGGTAGCGCACCGCCAGCCGAGTCCCATCGGTCAACGCGAGGCTGCGGTCGACGTCGAAATCCACCACGATCGTCTTGTCGGGCTGCATGGTGAGCTTCTGGACAGTGCCCACCCGCACGCCCGCGAAGCGCACGGTGTCGCCGGCTTTGAGGCTGGAGATGTCGGAGAACACCCCGGAGTAGCCGACGGTCGAGCCACTGCGGTACTGACCGAACACCGCGAACACGCCCGCGGTCAGTATGAGCATGACGACGGCGAAGACACCGAACTTGAGCCCGACGCGGGACTGACGGTGCCTCATCCGGGCTGACCGATCTGTGCACTGTTGCGGGGCGGGCCGGTGATGGGGCCGAACATGATCTGCTTGAGCAGATCGGAGTTGAGCACGATGCCGGGGTTGTTGTACTTCCACGGGTTTGTGCCGCTGTCGGTGACGACGTAGGGGGGCGTCTTGCCGTAGGGCACGGTCGGCAGATCCGTGCACTGCGGGCCACCTTTGGCGGCAACCTTCGGCAGATCGTTGGGATAGCGATACCGGTCCTGCCCCCAAAGGAACCCGGCCATGACCTCGACGCCGGGCACATTGAGCGGGGCATTGTTGGCCATATTCCGCACGCCGCCCAGGCCACAGGTCAGTCCGGCTTTGTAGTTGTCGGCAAGGGTGGTGGTGGGCACCATCAGGCGCAGCACCTCGGCCAGCGGCTGACCGTTCTGGGCCAGCACCTCGTCTCCGGTGCGGGCCAGTCCGATGGCGCTGATCAGCACCCGGTCCAGATCGTCCCGCCTGTCCACCACGGTGCGTCCGATCTGCACCGAGGAGTCGATGATGGACATCAGATCCGGCCCGGCGTCGGCGTAGGCGCGCACCGCGACAGGAGCGGCGGCCAGATCACGGTTGAGCGCATCGATGTGCGGGTTGACCTGAGTGAGGAACGAGTTCAAGTCCCTCAGCGACTCGCCGATCTGATCTCCGCGACCGTTCATCGCCGACGAGATTGCGCCGAGGGTTTCGTTGAGTTTGTCCGGCTGAATCGCACTCAGCACCGAGACGAGTTGTTCAAAAAGTGTGTTGATCTCCAGCATCACGTGATCGGCGGCGATCACCTGTCCGGGCTGCAGCCCGGCGTCCGAGGCGTTCTCGGGGACGATGAAGTGAATCGCCTTGGCGCCGAACACTGTTGCGGACGTGATATCTACGCCTGCGTCAGCGGGGATCGCTGACAGTCGCTCCGGATCGATTGCCAGGTGGATCGCGGCCGTACCGTCGGCGCGGTCCTCAACGGCACTGACCCTGCCCACCTGGACGTCGTGCAGCATGACCTTGGCGTCCGGATTCATCACCAGCCCTGCACGCCCCGAGAGCACGGTGACGGGCACCGACGCGGTGAATCCACCACGGAAAAGTGTTGCCGCAAGCACGATCACGGCGACAAGCGCGGCGACGCCGAGCAGCCCCACCAGCGGTCGCAGCGTCCCGTGTCTCAACCTCCGTGACCTTCCCCCCAAGACCCCTGTTCAACGAATTTCGACGCGAATGCGGCAGCGGGGTCAGAATGTGGAAAAGTTTGCCCGGCGGCCGCCAAAGACCACTGGCCGCCCTAAGGGTGCCAGTGGCTGCGCACTGTCTCGGTGTTTGCCATCCCAGGCACCTCGGTTTCGCAGGTGGACCGAATCCTATGCTCCGGCAAGCTAACAGGACCATTCCAACGCGGTCAAGAGGTGTGCGCGTTTCGACGATGCCACCCGTTCAGAACAAATGTTAGGTTAGCGTGTGCGCGTGAGCCCTGCATCCGAGAACCCGATGTTCACCCTGAGGTTTCCACATGCGGGCAGGGCACCTGAACACGGTGGGCCGACGGCTGAGTTGTCGGCGGCTGGCGCCAACGCCGCAGAATCGGCGTGACGGGAGAGCATGAGCAATGTCGGAACCGGTGCGTGTCGTCGTATGGGCCACAGGCGGCGTGGGATCGGCGGCGATCGACGCCGTGGTGCGCAGACCCGACCTCGAACTGGTGGGTGTGTGGGTGCATTCGCCGGACAAGGATGGCGTCGATGCCGGTCTTCTGGCCGGCGGAGAACCGCTCGGGGTGACCGCCACCCGCGATGGCGACGCGCTCATCGCAGCACGGCCGGACTGTGTCGTGTACAGCGCGAGCGGGCCGGAGCGCGACGCCGGGGCCGTCCCGGACTACCTGCGTCTTCTCGAATCGGGGATCAACGTGGTCTCCACGACCTCGACCAGTCTGGTGTATCCGCCCGCGTACTTCTCGCCCGAGTGGCGCCAGCAGTTGGAGGCGGCCGCCAAGGCCGGTGATACATCGTTCTACGCGTCGGGCATCTTCCCAGGATTCGGATCCGACCAGCTGGCACTGCTGTTGACCACGCAGTCGAAGAGCATCAGATGTCTGACGGTCTCCGAGGTCTCCCTGAATGACCACTACCCGGTTGCGGAGGTGATGATCAACGGGATGGGGTTCGCCCGCCCTCTCGACTTCGTTCCCATGCTCCAGACACCTGGTTTCATCGAAATGGCATGGCGGGCACCGATCAGACTCATCGGCGACGCTCTGGGGGCCGAGGTCTCGGAGATCCGCGGTTCACTCGACCGCAGGCTCGCCGACCGTGACATCGACGTGGCATTCGGCACCATTCGGGCGGGCACCTGCGGTGCGGTCCGCACGAGGGCAGCAGGCGTGGTCGACGGCCGGGAGGCCATTGTCGTCGAGCACATCATCCGGATGGCGCGCCATGTCGCGCCCGACTGGCCGCGGTCCGACAGCGACGCGACCTACCGCGTGGACATCGAGGGGGATCCCGATGTGCACTGCGCCATGACGCTCGGAGTGGCGGAGGGACATGGAGCGGGCCGGGCGGCGATGACGGCGACGGCGATGCGGGTGGTCAACGCCATCCCCTATGTGGTCGAGGCACCGGCGGGTCTGTTGAGTTCGCTCGACATCCCGAACACCCTGCCCCGATACGTGTTCGGCAGTGGCTAGGGTGCCTCGCGCTGTACGACGCCGCGCAGGCTGGTGTCGCGCACGTGCAGTTGTGACTGCCGGGTGCCGAGTTCCTTGAGGATGTTCTCGGGAATCCAGCCCACCCCGATGAGGGCGCGGGCCAGCATCTCGTTCGACGGACTGTCGAACCTGATGTCACCGGATCGAATGCCCTCGGAGACAAGGGTCTTCACCTGACGCACCCGCTTGGCGTACAGCCAGCCCGGGTTGGGGGTGTCCGGCGGAGACTGCCGCATCCAGGCCAACTGGATACGGAACTCGTCCCCGAATTGGTCCAGCGCGTTGGTGTGGATCCAACTCAGCGCGTCGAACTTCTCGATGGTCGACGCGTCGGAGCGCAGCACGCTGGTCCAGCCGACCGCGATCTTCTCGCCGAAGGACTGCATGATCGACGCCAGCAGTTCGTCCTTGGAGCCGATGAGCCGGTACACCGTGCCGGTGCCCAGTCCGGCGGCCGATGCGATGTCGCGGACCGTCGTCCCCTCGTAGCCGCGGCGACCGAACTCGGCCCGTGCGACCGCCCGAAGTTGAGCAGCCTTGTCGGAGGGGTCCTCGCCGGACTCGGCGATCCAGGACTGCACGACCTGATCAGCGGCGACGAAGGCGGCCGAGGAGTCCAGGCTGGCGTCGCTGAGCTCGCGGCCCGCGATGCCCTCAAGAAGTATGCGGCACAACAGCGTTGCGACCTTGTCGGGTGCCGCGTTGTGCCGCATGACATCCAGGCCGACCTGAAGCATGGTCTGGCAGATGCGGTCGGCCAGGATGGGCAGGTCGACATCTGAGCGCAGGTATCCGCTCCAGCGTGCGGTGCGCAGTGTCTGCAGCATCGCCTCCAGCGTGGCGGTGGGACGCAGCTGGGCCAGTTCGGTGAGCTCAGGATTGGGGTTGGGGCTCTCGTAGAACGACATCTGCAGCGCGGCGCGATGCGCGACGGCGCATCGTGCGATGGCCGCGCCCAATTGGGCGATGCGCTCGAACGGCGGCCGCGGTTCGGGGTCGTCGAGGCGGTCGAGGGCCTGCTGGCCGATGCGATCCAGATCCTGGTGATAACGCCGAAGCAACTCGACGAGGATGGCTTCCTTCGACTCGAAGTGGTGGTAGAGGCTTCCCGGCAGAATGCCCGCGGCGTCCGCGATCTCCTGCAGCGAGGTCCGCAGTCCGGAGGTGGCGATCAACGTCGCGGCGGTCTCGAGGATCTCGTCGCGCCGGGTGCGATCCGCGGTCTCCTCGGACGACTTGTGCCGGCCCCGGGGTGAGCGCTCCGGCACGTTCCGCGACCCCGCGGTCAGCTGGGAACGAGCCACCACACCTCCACTGCATCCGCTTCGGCGCTGGGCTTCTCGGCCCGACCGAATATTTGTTTGACGCTACCAGAGTAGCCCTGGTGAACGGGCGTGGCGGAGTCGCGCTGACCGGTGCTGCTGCGGGTCAGCCGGCCTGCTCGAGACGCGCGGTGACATCGAAGACTTCATCGTAGATCGAACCGGGGATCGTGAAGGGCTCCGCGGCCGACACCTCGGCGAGATGCGCCTCGATGTCCTCCGCGGTCGGGTTGGCGCCGGGATCTGCGAGCCAGCCCTGGCCCAGGCCGACGAACACGCGCGCAAACCGTCCAGCGCAGGCCGAGAAGTTCTGATGGCTGATCTGAGCGGCCCGACTGGCCAGGTACACCACGAGCGGAGCGACCAACTCGGGCCGGATCGATCGGAAGAGCACGTTGTCGGGCAGCCCGTCCGGATCCCCCACGGACTCGGTGACCATGCGGGACAGTCCGAACGGCAGCACCGTGTTGGCCAGGATGCCGTGGGGAGCACCTTCGAGCGCGATCACGTTCGTCAACCCCACCAGGCCCGCTTTGGCCGCGGCGTAGTGCGCCTCGAGGTGTTGTCCGAACATCCCGGCGGAGGACGCGACGAACACGAATCTCCCGTAACCCTGATCCTTCATCGCGCGGTAGGCGGGTTGGGCGAGGTGGAATCCGCCGTCGAGGTGCACGCGCAGCATGCGGCCCCAATCGTCGGGGGTGAGGTCCTCGAACGCGATGCTGTTGAAGATCCCCGCATTGCTCACGACGGCGTCCACTCGTCCGAACTCGTCGAGCGCACGCCCGATGATGGCCGCACCGCCCGCAGGGGTGTCGACCGAGTCGTAGGACGCGACCGCGCGGCCGCCGGCCGCGGCGATCTCGGCGACCACCTGATCGGCCACCCCGGTGTCCACGCCGTCGCCTGCCATGGTTCCGCCCACGTCGTTGACGACCACGGCGGCACCCCGGCGTGCCAGCGCGAGTGCGTAATGACGGCCCAGTCCGCGTCCTGCTCCGGTCACCACCGCGACCTGTTCCGCGAAGTCGATCACGCGGTACTCCTTACGCTTTGGCGAGCTGGGCATTGACTCCAGAATGGGCCGACCGTACGTTGGAACAGATCTTTGGTCAAGGTGAGGTGGCGTGGAATCCGACGATCCGAAGCGGTTGGGCATGCTCGCGTCGGCCCTGGCGGGCCGCACCGTCTCAGTGGCGGCCGCCGAACCCGGTGAGCCGGCGTGGACGGACGGCACCGTCGTGTACGTCGGTGCTGCAGACAGTCCGGGCGACCAGTTGACGTCGGTCGCTGTGCAGGCGTCCCTGCTGGCCGCCGGCAGTCTGACCTCGAGTGTCGTGCGCAGGTTGCGGCGCCGGGGCGAGCTGGCGGCGCGGTACCTGGCGGTCGAGGGGAACCGCGCGCTCGCTACCAACGAGGACCTGCTTCCGTATGCGGTGCGGTCCCTGATCGACATCGATCTCGCGCGGCAGACCACATCGCCGGCCGAATCGCTGCAGGTCGCCAAGCGTACGACCGTGGCCGCGCCACCCCTGTTCGGGACCATCAGGCCGCGCCGGCTCGTGGCCGTCGACGCTGCGGCGGGTTCGTCGGTGGAGCCGGCGGGTCACGCGCCGCGAAAGCAGGCCAGCCGTGAACTCGCCGGACTCGACGATGCCGACGACGACTCGGCTGACGACGACATGATGGATCCGTTCTCGAGCCCCGTCGGCGGCGGCGGACTCGCCGGAAAGCTGTTGCAGCGCATGCTGAAACGGGTGCGAAAACTCAGTGGCGGCGGATCGCCGGGGGCTGACACCCCCACTCATCGGTCACCGAAGGGGACTCGCGGGGCGGGTGCGGTCATCTCCAGCGCCTCGGCCATCGACATGGATTCCGACAACTCCCGCGAGCAGGGCTGGCGATATCCGGAATGGGATCTGCACCGCAGGCGGTATCGGCCGGACTGGTGCACGGTGCGGGAGACCGACCCCGATGTCGATCCCAATGCTGTGCTGGGTCGCCCCGACGTGCACGCACTGCGCAGGCCGCTGACGCGACTGGGAATCGGTCTCGACCGCTGCCATCGCCAGGCACAGGGGGATGACATCGATGTCGACGCCGCGGTCGAGGCGCGGGCGGAACTCCTGGCCGGGTCGGTGCCGGACGAGGCGGTCTACGTCGACAGCCTGCGGCGTCGGCGGGATCTTGCGGTGTTGATCCTGCTGGACGTCTCCGGGTCCGCCGCTGAGGCCGGGACGTATGGACAGATCGTGCATGGACAGCAGCGAGAGGCCGTCGTCGCGCTCAGCACCGCACTGCACGAGCTCGGCGATCGGGTGGCGCTCTACGCATTCGCCTCCCAGGGGAGGAATGCGGTGAACATGCAGCCGGTCAAGCGGTTCGATGAGCATCTCGACCTGCGAGTTCTGCAGCGCCTGGCGAGTCTGGTGCCTGGGGCGTACTCCCGGTTGGGTGCGGCGATCCGGCACGGGACCGCCGTCATCGAGGAGAAGGGCGGCACGTCGCGACGGCTGCTGGTGGTGCTGTCGGACGGCCTCGCCTACGACCACGGTTATGAGCGCGGATACGGCGCCGCCGACGCGAGGCGAGCACTGTCGGAGGCGCGCCGACGGGGGGTGGGCTGCCTGTGCCTGACCGTCGGGGCGGCCACCGACAGCGGAGAACTCCAGCAGGTGTTCGGCAGTGCCGCGCATGCGGCCATCCCCAGGCCGGCCCAGGTGGCCGATCACATCGGGCCGCTGTTCCGCGCCGCGCTGCGCACCGCCGACACCCGCCGGCGAGTGTCCTGACACCCTTGAACCAAACATCTGTTCCGCGTTAGGCTCCTGTCACCGACGAGAAGGGATCGAAGCCGGTGCAATCGCCAAGGCCGTATTACGTGCCCGTCGCCAACGAGGAACAGGTGTTCCGCGCCGCCTATCGGCAGGGGCTTTCGATCGTGTTGAAGGGTCCAACAGGATGCGGCAAGACCCGTTTCGTCGAGGCCATGGCCCACGACCTCGGCCGGCCCCTGATCACCGTGTCGTGCCATGACGATCTGACCACCGCCGATCTGGTGGGGCGCTTCCTGCTCCGCGGCGGTGACACCGAGTGGGTCGACGGTCCACTCACGCGGGCCGTGCGCCAGGGTGCGATCTGCTATCTCGACGAGGTCGTCGAAGCGCGTCAGGACACCACCGTGGTGCTCCACCCCTTGGCCGACCACCGCCGTCAACTGCCGATCGAGCGGCTCGGGGAGACCCTGGACGCGGCGGACGGGTTCGGCCTGGTCGTCTCGTACAACCCGGGTTATCAGAGCGTGCTCAAGGACCTCAAGGACTCCACCAGGCAGCGCATGGTGGCCATCGAGTTCGGTTATCCGACACCGGATGTCGAAGAGAAGATCGTCGCCACCGAGGCAGGTGTGGCGCCCGGGGTGGCCGCCGAACTGGTGACACTCGGCCAGGCGATCCGCCGACTCGAGACCGGTGGGTTGCGCGAGGTGGCGTCCACACGCGTGCTGATCGCCGCCGGCCAGCTCATCGCCGAGGGGCTGACGCCCCGGGAGGCCGCCAAGGCTGCCATCGCCGGACCGCTGACCGACGATTCGTCAGTGACGCGCGGGCTTCTCGAGATGGTCGACGCGTATCTGCGCAGTGATCCCGACCTGTGAACAAATCTTCGGTACCCCCACTTTCCTGACGAGCGGAGAACAGATGTCCTACGAGAGCACCGCCGAGCCGATCAAGATCGGCTATCTGATGGACTTCAAACTGCCTGAGCTGTATCCGCAGGAGATGAAGGAGGATCTCTCCAACCCGTTCGATCTGGTGTTCTCCGAGGCGTTGGCCGCCGGCGTGATCGATCGTCCGATCGAGATCGTCTACCGGGAGGTTGAGGGGCTGCCCAAGGGGTCGGTCAAGGCCGTCATCGACGCCTACGGCGAACTCGTCGACGAGGGCTGCCTGGCGGTCTTCGGCCCGCACATCTCGGACAACTGCGTGCCCACCCGCGAGGCGATCGAGGAGAGGTTCCGGGTGCCCGCCCTCAGCGTCACCGGCAGTGACGACTGGCTGGGTGAGTGGACGTTCTCGTTCCCCCAGGGATCGCTCACCGACGAGCCGATCTTCTGGGCCGACCTGCTGGCCAAGGGGGGACACGGCCGGGTGGGTGCGCTCGTCGAGCAGTCGCTGGTCGGCGACACCTATTTCAAGCACTTCCGCACCGCTGCGCGGCGCCGGGGCATCGACATCGTGGCCGAGGCGCGGATCGCGCAGACCGCCCAGGACGTGGGCGACGCCGTCAACCGCATCTACGAGGCGAAGCCCGACGCGCTTGTGCACTGCGGCTTCGGGTTCGGCATCGTATTCGTCAATCCCGCGTTGGAGGCCCTGGGTTGGGATCCGCCGCGGTTCACCAGCACGGCCTTCCAGAACGCCTGGATCAACCCGATCATGTGGAACGCCTTCATGGGCTGGACCGGCGTGGACCAGTACGACGAGCAGAACCAGATCGGCCAGCAGTTCCTGGACAGCTATCAGGACAGGTACGGCCGGCGGCCCGAATACTGTGTGCCCGTGGTGAACCGGGACGTCGCCACGACGCTGCTGCGGGCCTTCACCGATGCCCATCCACTGAGCCCGCGCGGAGTCAAGGAGGCCCTCGAGCGGGTCAAGATGCTGCCCGCGGCCGCCGGAGCACCGGGCACGCGGGTGTCGTTCGGCAACTGGACCAGGCGGGCGTGGATGGGCGCGGGATACCTGGTGGCCCGGCGCCTGGACGCGGACGGGGTCAACTCGCACCTCGTCGACCGCTTCGGGGAGGAGTGAACGGTGAGCACCGAGCAGGTTGAGCTGCCGCAGGACGAGGCGTCTTCTCGGCGCAGTCCATGGCCCTACATCTGGACCGGCGTCGCCCTGGTGCTGCTCGGGCTGATCGCCTACCACGCGCGCGTCGGTGCGGTGTCGCCCAGAATCCGCAATCCCGAGGTGCCGCCCGGCCCCGCGCCACGCCCGGTGGAACCGCTGTTCGGTTATGACCACTGGGTCACGGTGCTGCAGATCTTCACCGTGGTCACGGTGCTGATTCTGGTGGCCGTCTTCGTGTGGGGGGCGCGCCGCAATCCACGCAGTCCGATCCTGTGGATGGGCATCATCACGACCCTGATCGTGTGGCAGGACCCGATCATGAACTGGGCGCCGTTCGCGGTGTACAACCCTGATCTGTGGCACTGGCCGGAGGACTGGCCGCTGGTCTCACTGTCGCCGACCGTCGAGCCCTTCCTGGTCATCGGGTATGTGATGTTCTACTTCGGGCCCTACTTCCCCGCCGTCTGGATCCTGCGAAAACTGCAGGCCCGCAAGCCGGTTGAGTCGTTCGTGTGGCGGCACCCGCTGATCACGCTGGGCGGGCTGATCCTGGTCATCGGGTTCATCTTCGACGCCATGCTCGAAATCTCGCTCGTGCGCACGGGCATGTACATCTACTCCCAGGTGATCCCGTTCGGCTCGATCTTCGTCGGGCAACCCTGGCAGTTCCCGCTCATCTGGGAGTCGCTGATGGTGACCTTCGTGATGATCCCAGCCGGAATCCTGGTCTACCGCGACGACACGGGTCGCTGCGTCGCCGAGAAGCTGGCCCAGCGGGCGCGGATCTTCCCCAGCCGGCCGGTGGTCGGCATGGTCGCGGTGATGTTCGTGGTGCTCAACCTCGCGTACTTCGCCTACGGCTTCGGCTTCCAACTGATCAAGATCAGCGGTGCGGCCACCTCAGTGGCCTGCCCGTGGCCGTATCCCGAGGCCAAAGTTTATGACCCACAAGGTTATTACGAGGCCAACGGTCAACCCGGATCGTATTCTGTCGGCATCTGGTCGACCTGGATGAGCGGACAACCCAACGGACGTCCCGACGTCGAACCGCCTGCCGACGGTGGCCGGTGTGCGCCGGAGAACTTCCAGTGAGCACGCCCAGCCGGGTGGTGATCACGGGTGCCTCCCGCGGTCTCGGATTGGCCTCGGCCACGCGCCTCCACCGCGACGGATGGCATGTCGTGGCCGCGATGCGCTCGGTCGAATCGGGTATGGACGCCCTTCGAGAGGCCACGGGCGCCGACATCGGCGATCCGCGTTTGACCGGAGTCGCGCTGGATTTGACCGATCCGGAGTCCATCGATAAGGCCGCCGCCAGCATCCTCGCGGACGGGCCTCCCTTCGCGCTCGTGCACAACGCGGGAATCTCAGCCGCGGGCATGTTCGAGGAGACGCCACTTGAGGTGTGGGAGAGGATGTTCGCCACCACCATCCTGGGGCCTGTCGCGCTGACCAAGGCCGTGCTGCCCGTCATGCGCAGCGCGGGACGTGGGCGCGTCATCCTGGTGTCCAGTCAGGGTGGTGTCCGCGGAATGCCCGCCACTGCGCCGTATTCCGCAGTCAAGGGGGCGCTGGAACGCTGGGGTGAGTCGATGGCCGGTGAGGTGGGGGCGTTCGGGGTCGGTGTCTCGGTCCTGGTCACCGGCACCTACGACACCGACATCATCACCGATGCGGGCACCACGGACTGCCGCGATCTGGACGGCCCCTACGCCCGTCATCACTCGACCATGGACAAGCGCGGCCGGGCCGCGATGAAGATGGCGGCGCGATCGCCCGAGAAGTTCGCCGCGGGTCTGGTCAAGGCGTTGGAGAGCACCAAGCCGTTCGAGCGCAGACCGGTCGGCCCGGATGCGCGAATGCTGTTGCTGGCCAACCGCTTCCTTCCCCCTTCCGGTATGCACCACATGACCCGTCTGATGATGGGGATCCCGCGCTTCGGCGCCCTCAAGTCCACCCAGAGCACATCCACCTCCAGCCCCGAAGTGAGCCCCCGTGATGCCTGAGTTCGAGACCAAGATGATGATCGACGGTAAGCTCGTCGACGGTGAGGCTGGCACATTCACCAACATCAACCCGGCCACCGAGGAGGTGATCGGCGAGGTCGCCGACGCGTCCACCGCCGATATGCACCGCGCCATCGATGCCGCACGGCGGGCGTTCGACGAGACGACGTGGGCGCAGGATCGCGCCTTCCGGCAGCGCTGCCTGCTGCAGTTGCAGGACGCCCTGGAAGCCGAGCGCGAACAACTGCGCGAGGAGTTGATCCTCGAGGTCGGCTGCCCCCGGTCGATCACGCACGGTCCTCAGCTGGACGCACCACTGTCGGACGCGCTGCGCTACCCGGCGAAACTGATTGACGAGTATCCGTGGGAGACCTCGCTCGGTGACGCCTTCGTCTCCGTCACCGGCGTCAACACCACGCGCAAGGTGTGGCGTGAACCCGTCGGCGTGGTCGGTGCGATCGTGCCGTGGAACTTCCCGTTCGAGGTCAGCATCCAGAAGATCGGGCAGGCCCTGGCCACCGGGAACACCGTCGTGCTCAAACCCGCACCGGACACGCCGTTCAACGCGACTCGGTTGGGCCGCCTCATCGCTGAGCAGACCGACATCCCGCCCGGCGTGGTCAACGTCGTGACCTCATCGAACCACCTGGTCGGGGAGGAACTCACGCTGTCCCCGAAGGTCGACCTCATCTCGTTCACCGGTTCGACCGCGGTGGGCCGGCGGATCATGGAGAAGGGCGCCGCGACCATGAAGCGGCTGTTCCTCGAACTCGGCGGCAAGTCCGCGACAATTGTGTTGGAGGACGCGGACTTCGGACTCGGCTGCATGATGGGCATCGCTCCCTGCATGCATGCCGGCCAGGGGTGCGCCAATCCGACCCGGATGCTGCTGCCGCGTTCGCGCTACGACGAGGGCATCGCAATTCTGAAGGGCATCTACGAGGGTGTGGCACCCGGTGACCCCCAGGATCCCGGAACACTGTGCGGCCCCGTGATCTCCGACCGGCAGCGCAGCCGAATCCGGGGCTACATCGACAAGGGTGTCGAGGAGGGCGCGACCCTGGTGGTCGGCGGGTCAGAGGCCCCGGACGGGCAGGAGCGCGGATTCTTCGTCAAACCGACCCTGTTCGCGGACGTGGACAACTCGATGACGATCGCGCAGGAGGAGATCTTCGGCCCCGTGTTGGCCGTCATCCCCTATGAGGACGAGGACGACGCTGTGCGCATCGCGAACGACAGCCCCTACGGACTGGGCGGCAACGTGATGGCGGGCACGCTGGATCATGCCCTGGCGGTGGCCGGCCGACTTCGGGCGGGCTTCATCGGAATCAACGGCACGGCGGGATACGGCGCCGACACCCCGTTCGGGGGATACAAGGCCAGCGGGGTCGGAAGACAGAACGGCACTGCGGGTTTCGACCAGTACACCGAAGTCAAGTCGATCGCCTACCCAGCCGAGGAGCGCAGCTGATGCAACTGTTCGACGATCTCGAAGACTTCGGGGCATTCGACGATGTGGTGTCGGGCAATGTTCGCGACCCCTACACCGAGTTGGCCCGTCTGCGGCGCGAAGAACCCGTGCAGCGTATCGACATGTCCGGTATGCCGGGCGAGGAGGGCAAGCCGGTCTTCATCGTCTACCGCCACGATGACATCGCAGAGATGTTGCGGGACAACGAGACCTACTCCTCGGCCATCATCATCGCCGCATTCGGCGATGTGCTGGGTGAGCACGTGATGCTCGGCATGGATGAACCCGAGCACGGCAGGCACCGCGCGCTGGTGGCCAAGGCGTTCAGCCAGAAGGCGTTGGCGCGGTGGGAGACAGACCTGGTCGCCCGCGTGGGCAACGACCTGATCGACCAGTTCGCCAAGCGTGGAACCGCGGACCTGGTCAAGGAGTTCACGTTTCCCTATCCCACGCGGATCATCGCAGGGCTGCTGGGTCTGCCAGAGGAGGATTTCCCGCAGTTCCAGCGTTGGTCCATCTCACTGCTGAGCTTCACCATCAATCCCGAGCGCGGTCGCGCCGCGTCGAAGGCGCTCGAGGAGTACTTCGCTCCGATCCTGGCCGCCCGCCGGGAGGATCCGCGCGACGACCTGATCAGCCGACTCGCCGAGGCCGAGATCGACGGCGAGCGCCTCAGTGACGACGAGATCTACTCGTTCCTGCGTCTGCTGCTTCCCGCGGGTGTGGAGACCACCTACCGCTCGTTGGGGAATCTGTTGTTCGGTCTGCTCAGCGATCCCGAGCAACTCGAGGCGGTGCGCAACGACCGATCGCTGTTGGCGCAGGCCGTGGAGGAGGGCGTGCGGTGGGATCCGCCGCTGCTGACCATCACCCGAGTGGCCACCCGGGACACCGAGCTGGGCGGCGTGCCGATTCCGGCCGGTTCGTCGGTGATGCCGATGCTGGGCGCGGCGAACCGCCAGGAGGATCGATACCCCGACCCGGACAGGTTCGACATCTTCCGGCAGCCGCGCGCCCACATCGCGTGGGGACACGGCGTGCACGTCTGCCTTGGGATGCATCTCGCGAGGCTGGAGATGCGCACCGCGCTCAACCTGCTGTTCGACCGGCTGCCCAATCTTCGGCTGGACCCGGGCGACTCGGACCCGCACATCCGTGGTCAGGTGTTCCGATCCCCGACGTGCCTGCCCGTCCGGTTCGATGTCGGCTGAGCTGCGGTTCGACGGCCGTGTCGTGGTCGTCACCGGAGGCGGCCGGGGAATCGGCCGCAGCCACGCACTGCTGCTCGCGGCCAAGGGTGCGCGCGTCGTGGTGGCCGACAACGGCGCCGGGATCGACGGCACGGGCGGGTCGGCGGAGCCCGCGCAGGAGGTGGCGCGGGAGATCGTCGACGCCGGTGGCGACGCCGTCGCCTGTGTGGCCGCGGTGCATGATCCGGTGTCCGCGGAATCGGTCATCGACTGTGCGCTGGACAGTTTCGGCCGCGTCGACGCGGTGGTCAACAACGCCGGCATCCACGACCCGGGGCCGTTCGAGGACCTGACCGTCGATCAGTTCCGGACCATGTGGGACGTGCACTGTCTGGGCACGGTGAACGTGACGAGGGCCGCCTGGCCACGTTTCGTCCGCGCTGGATACGGCCGCGTGGTCAACACGGTCTCCGAGGCCATGCTCGGCGGTATCGAGGAGTTGAGCAGCTACGGAGCGGCCAAGGGCGCGGTGTTCGGCCTCACCCGCAACCTCGCCACCGAGGGGCATGCCCACGGGATCCGAGTGAACGCCGTCGTGCCGAGGGCGTACACCAGAATGTCGGCGTCGCACTCCGACAAGCTGGCGGCGGACATGGGTGTCCCCGCCGAGGCCATGGCCCAGATCAACGCACAGATGCCGCCCGACCTGTGTGCTCCCGCGGCGGCCTACCTCGCACATGAGTCCTGCGCCATCAGTGGCGAGATGGTGCGCATCGGCCTTGGCGGCGTTGCCCGCATCGCCGTCGTGCACTCACGCGGTCTGGACCGGACGCCGCTGACCGCCGAGGACATCGCCGAGAACCTGACCACGATCCTCGACCTCAGTGCCCCCCAGGTGGCGCTGGCCATCCCAGTGTGACCCCGACCTTAAGGAGACTTCGGTGACCGACTTCGAAACGATCGACTTCTTCACCGACGAGACCCTTGTCCCGGATCCCTACCCCTACTTCGACTACCTGAGGTCGAAATGTCCGGTGGCGCCGGCGACGCCGTTCGGGGTGCTGGCGGTCACCGGGTACGAGGAGGCGCTCTCGGTGTACAAGAACCCCGCGTTCTCGTCGTGTGTGTCGGTGGCGGGCCCCTTCTCGGGCATGCCGATCCAACCCGGCGGGGACGACGTCAGTGAACTCATCGAGGCGCATCGCGCGCAGGTCCCGATGGCCGAGCACATCACGTCGCAGGATCCGCCCCTGCACACCAGGACCCGCGGACTGCTGAGCCGGCTCATCACGCCGAAGCGGCTCAGTGAGAACGAGGAGTTCATGTGGCGCCTCGCGGACAAGCAGTTGGACACCTTCATCGATCGCGGAGCGTGCGAGTTCCTCGCCGACTACGCGAAACCCTTCTCGCTGTTGGTGATCGCCGATCTGCTCGGTGTCCCCGAGGAGGATCATGCGGAGTTCCAGGCCGTGTTCGCCAATGAACTCGTGGGCGAACTCGGTGAAGACGCACCCACGACACACAACCCGCTGCAGTATCTGAACGACAAGTTCCACGCCTACATCGAGGACCGCAGACGCCACCCGCGCGGTGACGTGCTCACCGAGTTGGCCGAAGCCAAGTACGAGGACGGTTCCACCCCCGACATCGAAGACGTGATGAACCTGTCGACGTTCCTGTTCGCGGCGGGACAGGAGACCACCACGAAGCTGCTGAGCGCTGCGATCCGGGTGATCGGCGATGATCCCGAGTACGAGAACATGCTGCGTGCGGACCGCAGTCGAATCCCGGCGTTCCTGGAGGAGACGCTGCGGATGGAGAGCCCGGTCAAGGCGCACTTCCGGATGGCGCGGACGGCGACGACGATCGGCGATCTCGACGTGCCGGCGGGTACGACCGTGATGCTGCTGCCGGGTGCCTGCAACCGCGACGGCCGAAAGTTCGAGGATCCCCACGAGTTCCGCGCCGATCGGCGCAACGTGCGCGAGCACATCGCGTTCATCCGCGGGGCGCACTCGTGCCCCGGCGCGCCGCTCGCCCGCACCGAGGGCCGGATCTCGTTGAACCGAATCCTGGACCGGATGAAGGACATCCGGGTGTCGGACACCCATCACGGGAAACCGGGTGCGCGCAGTTACACCTACGAGCCGACGTTCATCATGCGTGGACTCAACGAACTGCACATCGAGTTCAACGCCCTGTAGCCGACGTTGGTCAGTGCGACGCTTTCTTCTTGCCGAACGGCAGGAAGTGCACGATCAGCGCCACAACGGCTCCGACCACCAGACCGATGACCGCGGACGACGCGGTGTTGACCAGCCAGGCCAGCACACCTCCGACTCCGGCCACGTGGTCCACATAGCCCTCAAGGTGATGCACCACGCCGTACGGCGGATGCCACCCCAGGGTGTCGGTGCCGACCAGAAGAATGTGGCCGCCCACCCACAGCATCGCGACGGTGCCGATGATGGACAGCGCGTTGAGCAGCTTGGGCATGCCGGCCACCAGGCCGCGGCCCACCTTCTGTGCGAATTTCGATGTTCTTCCGGCCAGGTGCAGGCCGATGTCGTCCATCTTGACGATCCCGGCGACCACGCCGTACACGGCAGCGGTGATGACCAACGCGACGACGATCAGGATGATCAGGCGGGGCAGGAACGGCTGGTCGGCCACCTCGTTGAGCGCGATGACCATGATTTCGGCGGACAGGATGAAGTCCGTGCGGATGGCGCCGGTCACCATGAACTTCTCGGCGTCACCGCCGACGGCGGCCGCTGGCGATCCGTGGCTGTCATGACCCCGGATCCAGCCCCACACCTTCTCGGCGCCCTCGAAGCACAGGTAGGTGGCACCGAGCATCAGGATGGGGGTCAGCAGCCACGGCACGAACTGACTCAGCAGCAGCGCCGCGGGCAGGATGAAGAGCAGTTTGTTGCGCAGCGACCCGATCGCGATCTTCTTGATGATCGGCAACTCGCGTTCGGCGGCGATTCCGTGCACGTACTGCGGCGTCACGGCGGTGTCGTCGATGACCACGCCCGCGGCCTTGGCCGTGGCCTTGCCGGCGGCGGCCCCGATGTCGTCGATCGATGCCGCAGCCAGGCGCGCGAGCGCCGCCACATCATCGAGCAGCCCGAACAGCCCAGCACTCATCGCGTCACCGCCATGCGCGCCAGGCTACCCGCCGGGGTTGGTGTCGGCCCCCGGACCGCGACGGCCGCGAACCCAGACGGTGCCCGCGATCAGGACCACCAGAACGGCCGCACCCGCGATGAAAGGCCACGCCGTGACGCCGCTCGAGGTGTTGTCCGACGTGCGCGGGGCCGTCGTCTCCGGCGCCGCCGATGTCGCAGATGTGGCTGTCGAAGTCGGTGCGCTCAGCTGGAAGTCGTACTTCCCGGACACGGGATGACCGTCGGCGGACACCACGCGGTAGGCGACCGTGTAGGTGCCGTTGCCGTCGAGGGTGTCGAGGGTGGCCCGGACCTCGCGATCGGCCACGGCCGGTTCGCCCACGACATGGTTGCGGCCCTGCGGCCCGGTGACGACCACCGTCGAGAACTGGTGCTGCACAGGCTCGTTGAACGTCAACGTGACCACCTGGGGGGCAGTCACCAGCCGTGCGCCCGCGGCCGGATCGCTGCTGCTGAGCGCGGCATGCGCGCCGGCCGGGGCGGCGGCGAGCAGCAGTGCCACGAATACGCTCAGGAGAACTGCTGCCATGGCGCGCAGCTGGGCGACGGTGTTCATGCCGACAAGTCTGGCACTCCTCAAATGCTCAGGCGGCGGTGGCGCTGCAGGCGCCGGAGGCCGGCCGCGGACGCGGGGCCGGCGAGGGGGCGCACGGCCTCCTCCATCCGCAGGCGCACGTCGTCGACATCGAGGTCGGTGCCGATCACCACCAGGCTGTTGCCGTTGGCCTCGGTCTGCGCCTCGGCGATGTGCACCGATGGACCCACGACGTTGACCACATAACTGCGCACGCGCTCGCGGTACTGCACGCAGACGGTGCCCTTGATTCGGTACACGCCCGCCGGCGGGGTCTCCAGCACGTCGAAGAGCACGTCCGGATCGACGCAGCCGGTGCTCGTCACGGTCACCGACGCGGCGTGCACATGGTCATGGTCGCCGGCATCGGCGAGCAGTTCGCGGAACGTCAGCTGCTCTCCCGGGGCGGGGTCCTGTGCGGCGACGTCGAACAGCATGCTCGGGTCGATCCTGGCCGCGACGGCGGCGACGACGTGCGCGTCCGGGTTGCGGTCACGGACCCGGCCCCGGATGCGGGCCAGCACCTCGGCGCGGGCGTCCTCGGCGATCTGGTCCATCTTGTTCACCACCACCAGCGACGCCGCGCTGTAACGGGCCGGCGGCACCGCGTCGCGATCGACCGTGTCGAAGTGGGCCGCGGCGTCGATTACGTCCACCACCCCGCCGTGCCGGATGTTGTCGACACCGCTGAACCGGATCAGCCGGGACACGGCGGTGGGCTCGGCCAATCCGCTGGCCTCCACGATGATGGCGTCCAGGCGAAGGCGCGGACTGGCGAGCTTGGCGAGCGCCTCGTCGAGGCCGCCCTCGTCGGGCAGGCAGCAGATGCACCCACCGGCGATCGACGCGGGTTCATCGATCTGCCCGGTCACCAGAGACGCGTCGACGTTCAGATCGCCGAAGTCGTTGATCACCACACCGATGCGGGCGTCGGGTGTGCGCAGGACGTGGTTGAGCAGCGTGGTCTTGCCGGCCCCGAGGTGGCCCGTCAGTGCAATCACGGGTATCGCGGTCATGATGGAGACAGCTTCGCAGATCGGTCCAGCGGGTCCGGTCCGCGCGGTCCTAGCAGGAAACCCCCAGCGGCGTATCGCTAAGGTGTCTGCATTGACACCGTTCGCCGGCCGCATGGGGGAGCAGGGCCGAGTGGCGAGGCGGTCGAACGGGGACGGCCAGCGTAGAGGAGCAGTTTTGTGACGTTGAGTACCGTCGCGCTCGAACTCGTGCCACCGAATGTCGAACATGGGCATGAGCGGGCGATCGAGGACGCGCAGAAGGTCCTGGAGTGCTCCGCGTCGGCGGGCCTGGAGGGCCGGGTCCGGCACGTGATGATCCCGGGCATGATCGAAGAGGACGACGGCCGTCCCGTCGAGATGAAGCCCAAGATGGACGTCCTGGACTTCTGGAAGATCATCAAGCCCGAACTGCCGGGCGTCAAAGGCCTGTGCACGCAGGTCACCGCGTTCCTCGACGAGGCCACGCTGCGGCAGCGGCTGGTGGACCTGCGCGAGTCCGGCATGGAGGGCATCGCCTTCGTCGGCGTGCCGCGGACCATGGCCGACGGTGAGGGGTCCGGCGTGGCACCCACCGATGCGCTGTCCCTTTACGACGATGTGGCGCCCAACCGGGGGGCGATCCTCATCCCGACGCGCGAGGGTGAACAGGGCCGATTCGGCTTCAAATGCGACCGCGGCGCCACCTACGGCATGACCCAGCTGCTGTACTCCGACACCATTGTGGAGTTTCTGACCACATTCGCCTCGCAGCACGAGCACCGTCCGGAGATCCTGCTGTCGTTCGGGTTCGTACCCGCCGTCGAGAGCAGGATCGGTCTGATCAACTGGCTGATCCAGGACCCGGGCAACGCCGCGGTCGCGGCGGAGCAGGAGTTCGTCAAGCGGTTGGCCGCAGCCGAACCGGTCGAGCGCCGGCGACAGATGACGGATCTGTACAAGCGCGTCGTCGACGGCGTCGGGGAACTCGGCTTCCCGCTGAGCATCCACTTCGAGGCGACCTACGGGGTCAACAAGGCCGCCTTCGACACGTTCGCAGACATGCTGGCGTACTGGTCGCCGCCTACCCTCGACTGAGTGTCTGAGCCGTCGCTGCCCTCGCCTCACTCGTCGTCCTCGGCGCGTGACGAGGTGCGTCAACTGCGGACTCGCCTCGACGGTCTGACCTTCCGAGATGCGGCGCGTCTCGCGCGCCGGTTCAAGGGGCTGCGCGAGGCCACTCCAGCCAAAGTGGCACAGCTGACGGCACAGGTCGAGGCCGCCGAGCGCCTGATCGCCACGCGCAGGGCCGCCGTGCCTGTGGTGACCTACCCGGACCTCCCGGTCAGCGCCCACCGGGACCAGTTGGCCGCGGCGCTGCGCGAGAATCAGGTCGTGGTCGTCGCCGGTGAGACCGGTTCGGGCAAGACCACGCAGTTGCCGAAGCTGTGCCTGGACCTCGGGCGCGGAGTCCGCGGAACCATCGGGCACACCCAGCCCCGTCGGCTGGCCGCCCGCACCGTCGCGCAGCGGATCGCCGACGAGTTGGGCACGCCGTTGGGTGATGTCGTCGGGTACTCGGTCCGGTTCACCGACGAGGTCAGCGATCGCACCCTGGTCAAGCTCATGACCGACGGCATCCTGCTCGCCGAGATACAGCGTGACCGCCGCCTGCTGCGCTATGACACGCTGATCCTCGACGAGGCCCACGAACGCAGCCTCAACATCGATTTCCTCCTCGGCTACCTGCGCCAGCTGCTGCCGCGCCGCCCCGACCTCAAGGTGATCGTCACGTCGGCGACCATCGAACCCGAGCGGTTCGCCGCGCACTTCGGCGGCGCCCCGATCGTCGAGGTCTCGGGCCGCACGTATCCCGTCGAAATCCGGTACCGACCGCTGGAGGTCGCCGTGCCGAGTTCGGCCGACGACGACCCAGACGATCCCGACCACGAGATCGTCCGCACCGAACTGCGTGATCAGACCGAGGCCGTTCTCGACGCCGTCGAGGAACTGCAGGCCGAGCCACCCGGCGACATCCTGGTCTTCCTGTCCGGGGAGCGCGAGATCCGCGACACCGCCGACGCTTTGAAGGGTCTGGCCGACACCGAGGTGCTGCCGCTGTATGCGCGTCTGCCGACCGCGGATCAGCAGAAGGTGTTCGCGCCTCATACCGGACGACGAGTTGTGTTGGCCACCAACGTCGCAGAGACATCGCTGACGGTGCCGGGAATCCGGTACGTCGTCGATCCGGGCACGGCCCGCATCTCCCGCTACAGCCGTCGCACCAAGGTGCAGCGGCTGCCGATCGAACCCGTGTCGCAGGCGTCCGCCGCGCAGCGGGCCGGGCGCTCGGGCCGAACCGCGCCGGGTGTGTGCATCAGGCTCTACTCGGAGCAGGACTTCGAGTCCCGCCCCCGCTACACCGATCCCGAGATCCTGCGCACCAACCTGGCGGCGGTCATCCTGCAGATGTCGGCACTGGGACTCGGTGACATCGAGAGCTTTCCGTTCCTCGACCCGCCCGATCGGCGCAGCGTCCGAGACGGAGTCCAACTGTTGCAGGAACTCGGGGCCTTCGACGGCCGCGGCGAGATCACCCCGGTGGGGCGGCGACTCGCGCAACTTCCCGTCGACCCCCGGCTGGGCCGGATGATCCTGGCGGCGGATGAACAGGGCTGTGTCCGTGAGGTTCTGGTCCTCGCAGCGGCGCTGTCGATCCCCGATCCCCGGGAACGGCCAGCCGACCAGGAGGAGGCCGCCCGGCAGAAGCACGCCCGGTTCGCCGACGAGCACTCGGATTTCATGTCGTTCCTCAACCTGTGGAACCACGTCGTGGAGCAGCGGAAGTCGCTGTCGAGCAGCGCGTTTCGACGCATGTGTCGCCAGGAGTTCCTGCACTACCTGCGGATTCGGGAGTGGCAGGATCTGGTGGGACAGCTGCGCAGCATCGCCTCCGGAATGGGCATTGCGACCGGATCAGCGCAGGACGAACCCGCCGACCCGAACCGGATCCATGCCGCGCTGACGGCGGGCCTGCTGTCCCACATCGGCATGCGCGAGGGTGAGACCCGCGAGTATCAGGGCGCCCGCAACTCCCGCTTCGTGCTGGCTCCCGGCTCGGTGCTGACCAAGCGGCCACCACGCTGGCTGGTTGTCGCGGATCTGGTCGAGACCAGCCGGGTCTACGGCCGCATCGCCGCGCGCATCGAACCCGAGGCCGTCGAGAAGATCGCCGGAGACCTGGTGCAGCGCACCTACAGTGAACCGCATTGGGACGCCAGGCGCGGCAGTGCCACCGCGTTCGAACGCGTGACGCTGTACGGCCTGCCGCTGGTGGTGAAGCGGCGGGTCGGCTACGCCGACATCGATCCGGTGGCCTCACGGGAACTGTTCATCCGCCATGCGCTGGTGGACGGAGACTGGCAGACCAAGCACCACTTCTTCCGGGACAACGCCGCACTGCGGGCCGAGGTCGCCGAAGTGGAGGAACGCGCCCGGCGACGCGACCTCGTGGTCACCGATGACGACATCTACGCACTGTATGACGCCCGGATCCCCGCAGAGGTGGTGTCGGCCAGGCACTTCGACGGGTGGTGGCGCAAGCAACGGCACCGCACCCCCGATCTGCTCACGTTCACCCGCGAAGAACTCCTGCGCAGCCCGGACGACGGCGAGCACCCCGACACCTGGCACGCCGACGATGTCGCCCTGCCACTGACCTATCGGTTCGACCCCGGCGCCGAAGACGACGGGGTCACGGTGCACGTGCCGGTCGAGGTGTTGGCCCGCCTCGGTGGTGACGCCTTCGCCTGGCAGGTCCCCGCGCTGCGGGAGGAACTCATCACCGCCCTGATCCGCTCACTGCCCAAGGACCTGCGCCGCAAATTCGTTCCCGCCCCCGATACCGCCAGAGCCGTTCTTCCGCATCTGAATCCAGAATCAGAGCCACTCCTGGACGCCCTGCAACGAGCGCTGAGGCAACGTTCCGGGGTGCTGGTGCCGATCTCGGCGTTCGACCTCGACAAGCTGCCGCCGCACCTGCGGGTGACGTTCGCCGTCGAGTCGGGCGACGGGCAGGAGGTCGCGCGCGGTAAGGATCTCGACGTCCTTCGCGAGAAGCTTGCTGGTACCACACAGCGCGCCGTCGAACGGGCCGTCGACGACGCCGTGGAGGGTGGTGTGGCGCGGTCGGGTCTGCGCGGTTGGCCCGCCGACCTGCCGACACTGCCCAAGACGGTGGAGAGCACGAGTTCGGGCCAGTCGGTGCGCGGGTATCCGGCGCTCGTCGATGCCGGTGCCGCCGTCGACATCAAGGTCTTCCCGACGCCGGTGGAGCAGAGCGCGGCGATGGCTGCGGGCACGCGCCGACTGCTGCGGCTCAGTGTCTCCTCACCTGTCAAAGCCATTGAGCGGCAGTTGGATCCCCGCCGAAAGCTGGTGCTGGGCAGCAACCCCGACGGCTCGCTGCAGGCGCTGATCGAGGACTGTGCGGACGCCGCCATCGACACGCTGGTGACCGCACCCGCGTGGAGTGAATCGGAATTCACCCAACTCCGAGACAAGGTCGCCGGTGCGCTGGGGCGGGTGACCGGTGATGTGCTGACTCGGGTGGAGCGGGTGCTGGCGGCTTGGCGCGACGTGCAGGTGGCGCTGCCCGCGAACCCGTCGGCGGCGCAGGCCGACGCGATCGCTGACATCCGGGATCAGTTGGACAGCCTGGTGCCGCCGGGTTTCGTCGCGGCCACCGGTGCGGCACGGCTCGGTGACCTGTCCCGCTATCTGCTCGCCATCGGCCGGCGACTCGAGAGGCTCCCGCACGCCCTGGGGGCCGACCGCGAGCGGATGGCCCGTGTGCACGCCGTGCAGGACGCGTACGACGATCTGCGCCAAGCACTTTCACCCTCGCGCGCCGACGCCGAGGATGTCCGTGACATCGCGCGCCAGATCGAGGAACTGCGGGTCAGTCTGTGGGCTCAGCAGTTGGGCACGCCACGTCCGGTGAGCGAGCAGCGGATTCTGCGCGCGATCGACGCCGTGGTGCGCTGAGAGCTAAGCCTTGAAATAGACGAGTTGGTGGGTGCTGGCCAGCAGTTGGCCCGTGCGACTCCACAGTTGGCCGCTCTGGTCGAAGTAACCGGCGGAGAAGCGGTTGGCGCGTGCCGTCCCGAGCACGTAGTCGTCGCCCACGGTGGTCAACTCGTCGACGCTGGCGTGGAAGTAGGTCGTCATCGAGATGGTGCCCGACGGCACGAACCCACCGCGCCGCAGAAACGTCCTGGGATAGAAGATGTCGCTCACCGCCGCGAGCGCGGCATGGTCGAGGGCGCGTCCTCGCCCGTCGCGCACCCAGAGGGTGGTGGTCGACGTCGGACTGGGGCCGTCGTCGGGGCCGGGGATCGCGCCCTCCACGAAGCGCATCTCGTAGTTGCGCACCCAGACCACGAACTCACCGAAGCCGGTGGCCGGGATGTCCTCGGGGGGCGGCGCGGTCGGGAAGGCGGCCTCGGTGTCGGTCCAGGTGTCTCGGTGCATGCCGAACACAGCGGTGGCGGTGGTCTTGGCCTCGCCGTCCTGCGCCAGTTCCAGCGTCCAATGCTGGTTGGTGCGATTGGTGCGGACCGGCCGGGCCGTGATGTCGAACTCGCCGTCGGCGATCGGAGCCAGGTAGTTGACCGTCAGCGCGAGTGGCTCACCCTGCCGAGCGGGATGCCGTTCCGCTGCGCTGAGCAGCGTCGCGGCGGTGACACCGCCGAACGGGCCCACCATGTTGGCCCATTCCGGTTGAGTGCGGCCGCGCATCAGATCGTCTGCGACCTGGTCCAGGGTGAGGGCGCTGTCGAGAGGATGCATAGACCAAACGGTACATCCAAGCATGGTGTCGCGCCCCATCGGACCCGGATCATCCGAACTCGACCCGCAGCCGCCCGCCGTTGGACACGATGGACCGCGATGAGCGAAACCGGCACCACCCGCAGCAGGGCACGGTCACTGGCGATCGTCTCGGCGGCCTACGCCGTGGCCGTCGGCGTCGCGGCCCTGTGGCTCTGGCAGGGGCCCAGCACGGGTCAGCTTCTGGCCGACACCCTGATCGCCGACGTTCTGGCCACCGTGGTGGTCTTCGCGTTCAGTCGGTTCTGGCACAACTCGAGCTTCTACGACGCCTATTGGAGCGTGATCCCGCCCCTGCTGCTCTTCTACTGGTGGTGGCGAGGGGATGCCGGGGCGGACCAGGTGCACTGCTGGCTGGTCGCCGTCGTGGTGGTGTTCTGGGCGGTGCGCCTGACGGCGAACTGGGTCTACGGGTTCCCGGGTCTGCACCATGAGGACTGGCGCTACGCGATGTTTCGTGAGCGCGGCGGCCGCTGGGAGTTCGTCGTCGACCTTGTGGCGATCCACCTGATTCCGACCGTCCAGGTGTTCCTCGGGATGCTTCCGGTGTACGTCGCGGTGACGCGTCCCGGCCCGGGGGTGATCTGGTTGACGTGGGTCGCGTTCGGCGTCGGGGTGGCCGCGGTGTTCCTCGAACTCGTGGCCGATGTGCAGATGCACCGGTTCGTGGCGCGGCGGCGTCCAGGTGAGGTGATGGACCGCGGGCTGTGGAGTTGGTCGAGGCATCCGAACTACTTCGGCGAGTGCGGTTTCTGGTTCGCGCTGGCTCTGTTCGGGGTCGCGGCCGCGCCGTCGCAGTGGTGGTGGCTGTTCGTTGGGGTTGTCGCGATGGTGGCGATGTTCCTCGGGGCCAGCATCCCGATGATGGAGCAGCGCAGTCTGGAACGGCGTCCCGACTACGCCGACGTCATCGCGAGGGTGTCGCGGTTCGTGCCCCGCCCACCGCGGACCGCGCGGTGACTCGCATCGTCGTCGCCGGGCTGGGCGACAGCGGCATCCTCACGGCCATGCGGTTGGCCCGGCACCATGACGTGGTCGGGATCTCGACCAAGCCCGCGCTGGTCAGCGGCCAGGAACTGGGCCTGCGGTTGTCGCGGCCCGAGGACTGGGCCCGGGACTACTGGATCGCCTTCGAGCGGTTCCGCGGTCTGGACCGCGTCCGCACCGTCCACGCCGCACTCACCGGCGTGGACCTGTCGGCTCGCACCGTCACCGCGCGTGACATCGGCGGTGCGCTCATCGACGAGCCCTACGACACGCTGGTCATCGCGACCGGCGTGACGAACGGCTTCTGGCGACAGCCCATGCTGCAGTCCGCGGACGACATCGGCGCGGACCTGCGCGCCGCGCACGAGCGACTGGCCTCGGCCGGCTCCGTCATCGTGATCGGCGGGGGCGCGGCAGCGGTCAGTGCGGCCGCCAACATCGCGACCATCTGGCCGGACTCGCGGGTGGACCTGTACCACCCCGGCCCACGCGCGTTACCGCACCACCATGACCGGACGTGGCGGCGTGTGGCGCGCCGGCTCAGCGACGCCGGTGTCGGCGTGCACGCTGGCCATCGGGCGGTGCTGCCCGCCGGGTTTCGCGCCGACGAGATCACCAGCGGGGCTGTCGAATTCAGCACGGGGCAGTCGCCTGTCAGCGCGGATGCGGTGGTGTGGGCAATCGGGCGGGTGCGGCCCAACACCGGTTGGCTGCCCACCGAGATCCTGGACGACGACGGGTTCGTGCGTGTGATGCCCGACCTGCGGGTGCCCGGGCATCCCGGGGTGTTCGCGATCGGGGATGTGGCGGCCACCGACCCGTTGCGCAGTTCGGCCCGCAATCGCGCCGACGGACTGTTGGCGCACAACGTGCGGGCCGAGATCGCGGGCAGGCCGTTGCGGAACTACCGTCCCCCGCGGCGGCGCTGGGGTTCGGTGCTCGGTCCGCAGCGCGACGGCCTCGAAGTGTTCGCGCCCAACGGGGCACGGTTCAGATTTCCCGCGTGGTCTGTGGACCGCGTGCTGCAACCGTGGGTCGTGCGACGTGGCATCTACCGTGGCGTGCGCGCCCAAATCAGGTCAGGGTGAGCGTCTGGTCAGGGCACGCCGGCAGCGACCCGCGGCGGCCGATCGGCTGACGCGGTGTCCAGCACGAGCTCGGCAACCCGATCACGGTGCTGTTCGGCACTGCCCAGCAGCGCGGCGTCGGTGGCGGCACGCTTGAAGTACAGGTGCGCCTGGTGTTCCCAGGTGAACCCGATACCGCCGAGCGTCTGGATGGTGTCGCGGGCGATCTGACTGAACGCCGCCGAGCACGTGGCCTGCGCGATGCTGGCCGCCAGCGCCGGATCGTCGGTGCCGTCGGTCAGCGCCCAGGCGGCGTGGTACGCCGTGGAACGGGAATGCTCGACATCGACGAGCAGATCGGCGAGGCGGTGTTTGACGGCCTGGAATGAACCGATCGGACGCCCGAACTGCAGGCGCGCCTTTGCGTATTCGACACCGACATCCAGCATGTGCTGGCCCGCGCCGACCTGTTCGGCGGCCAGCAGCACCGAGCCCACCTGCAGTGCGTGGGTGATCACGCGCTCGGCCTCGTCGGGTCCAGCGATCAGTCGGGCTGTGGCGCCGGTGAATTCGACGGTGGCCTGCGGGCGGGTCAGGTCGAGGGTCACCAGCGGGGTGCGTGTCACACCCGCGTCCGCGGTGTCCACCGCGTACAGTCCCACGCCCTCGGAACTGGTTGCGGCAACCAGGATCACGTCGGCCGCACCGGCGTCGACCACCCGCTCGACCGTGCCTGTGACCGTGGCATCCGATCCGCCGGTGGCGGACACGGCGACGGCCGACGGATCGAACGCACCGGCCCGGTCATTCACCGCGAATGCCGCGGTCCTGCGGCCCTCGATGAGGTCGGGCAGCAGTTCGTCGCGCGCGGCACCTCCCGACGCGGCCACCAGGGCGGGAATCGCGAGATACACCGTGCCGAACAGGGGTCCGCAGGCCAGCGCCGCGCCCAGTTCCTCGATCGCGACGGCCTGATCGACCAGGGTGCCGCCGGCACCACCGTCCTCCTCGGGCACCGCAAGACCGAACACGCCCAGTTCGGCACCCAAGCGCGCCCATACGGCGGCATCGAACGGCGGATCGGACTCCATCAGGCGACGGACGGTCGCCTCATCGAAGTTGTCGGCGCAGAACTTTCGCACCGCGGCACGCAACTGCTGCTGCTCGTCAGTGAAGCTGAACTCAGCCACGGGGAATCTCCTTCCAGGGCATGCCGGCGTCGGCACGCAGATCGCCCGGCAGGCCGAGCACACGTTCACCGAGGATGTTGCGCATCACGTCGGATGTGCCGCCCTCGATGGTGTTGGCCCGGCTGCGCAGGAAGCGCTGTTGGACCGGTCCACGCCAGTCGGCCTCACCGTCGTCATCGCGGTCCAGCGCGTAGCTGTGGTACAGGACCCCTTCTGGCCCAAGAAGATCCATGCACCATTGGTAGATCTGCTGATTGAGTTCGGCGCCCACCAGCTTGCCGATCGATCCCTCCGGCCCCGGGCCGCCCACGCCCGCTGACGCGCGGGAGCGTTCCGCGGTCAGACGCTGCGCCTCGGAGCGCAGCCACAGTTGAGTCAGCTGATCGCGCAACACCGGTGTGTGCAGATCGGGACGCGACGCCCACAGTGACACCGCATCCGAGATGGTGCCCGCACCACGCCTGCTGCCACTGCCGCCGAGCGCGCTTCGCTCGTTCATCAGCGTGGTCATCGCCACGCGCCAGCCGTCGCCGACCGCACCGAGACGATGCTCGTCGGGAATCCGGGCGTCGGTGATGTAGACCTCGTTAAACTCGGCCTGGCCGGTCATCTGTCGCAGCGGCCGGGTCTCCACGCCCGGTCCGTGCATATCGATCACGAAGTAGGTCAGACCCTTGTGCTTGGGCGCATCGGGATTGGTGCGCGCCAACAACAGACCCCATCGGGCGCGGTGGGCCAGACTGGTCCACACCTTCTGGCCGTTGAGCACCCATTCGTCGCCGTCCTGCACGGCGGAGGTCGCCAAGCCGGCCAGGTCCGACCCGGCGCCGGGCTCGGAGAACAACTGGCACCAGATGTCTTCGGTGGTGGCCAGCGGACGCAGCCAGAACCGTTTGAGGTCGTCGGACTGCGCGTGCTCGCGGATCGTGGGGGCCGCCATGCCATAACCCATCGGATTCAACCCGAGCGGGACGGGTCCGCCCGCGCCCTGCAGGATGCGGTCGGCGACGGCCTGCAGGCCCCGGGAGACGCCGATGCCGCCCTGGCCCTCGGGGAAGTGCACCCAGGACAGGCCGGCGTCGTAGCAGGCCCCGAGGTACTCCTGGATCGGCACGGTCTTCGGATTGTGGTCGGCGATCACCTGTTCGGCGAGATCGGCGACCCGGTCTGAGTCAACAGCGGCGGTGCTCACCTGAGTCACCATAGGAAATCGACACCCGTCAAGATAGACCTGGGGCGAAATTCGTTCGGATCACCAGGTGTCGACGAACCGCGTCCGCCGCGGGCCGCGCTCATGCAGCGCGGCGGCCGACAGTGTCGCGGCGATCAGACCGCGTGTCTCGGCCGGATCGATGACGTCGTCGATCTCGAAGATCGCCGCGGCGTTGAGCGCCTTGGCATTCTCCTGTGCCGCGGCCGTGGCAGCCCTGACCCGTGCCTCGCGCTCCTCAGGGTCGGCGATGGCGTCGAGTTCCTTGCGCAGTCCCAGGCGAACGGCACCCTCCAGACCCATCGGGCCTAGGTGGGCTCCGGGCCAGGCCGCGGTGAGCAGGGGTTCGCGCATGCTTCCGCCGGTCATCGCCTGCGCGCCCAGGCCGTAGCCCCGCCTCAGGATCACCGCGATCAGCGGCACCTCGAGTGCGGCACCGGCGACCAGCATCCGGGACGCCCGGCGCACCAGGGCGGCGGATTCGGCATCCGGGCCGACCATGAAGCCGGGGCAGTCCACCAGCGAGATGACGGGAAGTCCGAAGGCGTCGCACAACTGCAGGAACCGTGCGGCCTTGTCGGAGGCAGCGGCGGTGATGGCGCCGGCCATGACCATGGTGTTGTTGGCGATGAATCCGACCGGGCGGCCCTCGACGCGGGCCAATGCGGTCACCATCTCAGGCGCGAAGCGGGGCCGCAGGAATGTCACTGAATCCACGTCGGCGAGGGTCTCGATGATCGGGTTCACCGGGTAGGCGCGCCGAGCACGTTCGGGAAGTATTGTGCGCAAAGGCAACTGGTCGGGAGCCTCGAACCCCGACACCGGCCCCTGGAAGTAGGCGAGCAGCCGTCGTGCGGTCGCGACCGCGGCTTCCTCGTCGGGCACCACGACGTCGACGACCCCGTTCGGTTCCTGCATCGAGATGGGGCCGACGTCGTCGGGGGCGACCTCACCGAGTCCGCCGCCGGCGATCATCGCGGGACCGCCCATCCCGATCGAGGTGTCCGCGGTCGCCACGATCAGGTCGGAGCACCCGGCAATCACCGCGTTGCCCGCGAAGCACCGGCCCTTGACCACAGCGATGCGTGGCACCAGGCCGGACAGTGATGCCCACAACTTGAACGCCCGCACCTCCAGGGAGGACACCGTCGGGTAGTCGGTGTCACCGGGCCGGCCGCCACCGCCCTCGGCGAAGAACACCGTGGGCAGTCGCATGCGCTCGATCAGTTCGAAGAGCCGGTCCTTCTTGTGGTGCCCAAACACGCCCTGCGTCCCGGCCAACACCGTGTAGTCGTAGGACAGCACCGCGCAGGCACTGCGCTCGCGGCCGAACAGATCCCCGTTGACGCGGGCGGTGCCCGCGATCAACCCGTCCGCGGGGGTGTTCGCAATCAGGTCTTCGACGGGGCGACGCGCGCGCTGCGCGGCGATCGTGAACCGGCCGTACTCGACGAAGGATCCGGCATCCACCAGATCGGCGATGTTCTCCCGCGCGGTCCGGCCGCCGGCCGCGTGACGACGCTCGACGGCCTGGGGCCGGGCCTCATCCTCGGTCAGGGCTCGTCGACGAAGCAGTTCGAGGTGGTCAGCGGGCAGATCGGCCTCAGCCATCGTCGCTCCTTAACAACCGGGTGGACGATGACCCACGTTAGGCGACGGTGTCAGGGCTCAGCCCGCGGGCGGGCCCGGATTGGTCAGCACGATCCGCCCGAGTTGGCCGAGGATCTCGGCGGGGCTGGGTCCAGCGGGTGCGCAACCCGGCAGGCAGTCCTCGATCCGCTGCCACTGCTGGCAGTCACTGGTCTTGAAGCTGGTGTCGCTGGCCTCGATCTGCACGACCTGCGGCTTCTTGCTCATGGCGTTGTCGAGGAGTTCGTCGCCGTTCGAGCGCTTCCAGTAGCAGACCTTGCCCTCCACGGGGCCGGCCGAACTGTAGGTTCCGGGCGTGATGTCGGTGCCGACGGCGTAGGTTCCGGTGCCTTCGATCGTCGTCGTGGGGCCGGGCGCGGGGCCGGGAGGTGGACCCGGTGGTGTCGGTTCGGCGGCGCTGATCGCGGTCGAGGCGCACCAGCCCGCCAGCGCCAGCGCAGCCGCCAGCCCGATGGTTTGCTTAGACCTCATAACTTGTCAGTGTAGAGGTCTGCTCGCGCCGGTCTCGACTTTCGTTGAGGACGCTCACTCGCCGCAGGCCGACGTAGGTCGAACTCAACGCCGGTGTCTGGGACAGCGGATCCACCGGGAACCCTGCCACCAGCAGGTTGCGGTTGACGCCGTGGACGACGGCTGGGGCTGAGTCGGCCGGGTCGAATACCCGCGACCCCCAGCCGTGGTCGACGATCACCACCCCGCGGCGCGGCCGGTCGTCGATCACGGCGTCGAGTTCCACCGCCCCGGCGGGGGAGAACACCTGAACCCGGTCACCCGCGGCGATGCCGAGTTCGGCCGCGTCGTCGGGATGGATCACCGCGACGCTGCCCCTGCCGCCGGGATGCAGACCGGGAAGGTCGTTGAGATAGGAGTTCATCGAGTGCCGGTGGCGGCGGTTGCCGAGTTGGAAGGGACGTCCCGGCGGCGCGGCTGGGGGCGGTGCGGCGAGGAGTTCCCTGGCCCGGGCCACGAGGCTGTCCGGCGCCAGCTGAATCCTCCCGTCGGGGGTGCGCAGAGCGGCGTCGAACCGGCCATACTCGCGCGGACCGAGCACCATGCCGTGCGGGTGGCGCTGCAGTCTCCGCCATGACAGTCGGCGCCCGTCCACCTTTCGTGACATCGCGATGATGAGCCGATCGATCCATCGCGGCTGGAACGCGAATGCGGGCCGCCGCGTCAGCCTGGCCAGGGTGCGCGTGGCGGCGATGAACTGTGTCACGAGCGGGGATCCGAACAGCGGGGTGCGCATGGCCAGCGCAAGGTCGACGAAGATCTGCCACTCCTCGCGGGCCTCCGGCGGCGGGGCCACGGCCCGTGCGCCGTACTGGACGTATGGCTCGTCGTGCATGTTGCTGGTGAGCGCCAGCAGGTCGTCGCGTTCGAGCCAGTGCACCGCGGGCAGCAGCCAGTGGGCATGGCGGTGGCTTTCGCGCTGTACGAAGTCGATGGCGACCAGCAGGTCGAGTTGGGCCAGTGCCTCGTCCAGCGCCGCGCCGTCCGGTCCGGACACCACCGGGTTGCCGGCGTTGATGATCATGGCTCGGATCCGGCCGCGCCCCGACGTGGTGATCTCGCCGGGCAGTTCGCTCAGCGCGTGCGAACCCGCGACCATCGGCCGACCGGCCACCCGGCTGCGATGGTCGGGGGCTTTGGCCAGGCCGGCCAACCGCAGCGCGTCCAGGTACCCCGGTTCGAATCGGCGTCCGCCGGGCCGATCCATCCGTCCGGTGATGACGTTCAGGACCTGTCCCAGCCATTCGCCGACCGTGCCCGTGACGTGCAGGGACACCCCAGTCCGGGTGATCGCCATCGCGGTCTTCGCGGTGGCGAACCCGCGTGCGATCCGTTCGATCTCGGCGCGTGGGATGTCGCATCGCTGCGCGAGGTCGTCGAGGTCCGCGGAGTCGGTCAGGCGGCGGAGCGCCGCGTACCCCGTGGTGCGGTGCGTGCAGTCCGCGGTGTGTTCCAGGCCGTCGTCGAGGATGACCTTGACCATCGCCAACAGCAGCGCCCAGTCCTGGCCGGGACGGACGGCGAGATGGACGTCGGCCCGATCCGCCGACTCGGTGCGGATCGGATCGACGACGACGATCGTCGCGCCCTCCCGTTGCCGCTGCAGGGCCCGCTGCCAGCCGCCGGGGGCGGTCTCGACCCAATTCCAGGCACTGACAGCGGGATTCGTGCCGACAAGAAGAAAGTAGTCGCAGTTGTCGATGTCAGACACGGGCACCATGATGGGTGAGCCGTACATGGCCTCGGCGACGACGTGCAGGGCGTTCTGGTCGACCGAACCCACCGCGTAACGGTTGCCGGTGCCGATGCCGTCGAGCCAGGCGTTCATGAAGATCAGGTTGGACGACGAGAATCCGGCGGGGTTTCCGTAATAGACGCCGATGGTGTCGGGTCCATCGGTGTCGATGAGCGCGGTCATCCGAGCCGCGATGTCGGCGACGGCCTCGTCCCAGGTGGCCTCGACGTAGCGCTCGCCCACCCGCTTCATCGGCGCGACGATCCGGCGCGGGTGTGACACCAGCTGATGCGCGTTGCGGCCCTTGGCGCAGAAGTCCCGCCAGCTGTGCGGGTTGTCCTTGTCGGCGGAGATCTTGACGACGCGGTTGCCCGCGACGGTGACCTCGACGCCACACGAGGCCAGGCAGTACCGGCAGAAGGTGAACACCCGGTCCTCGGAAGGGTGACTCATCATCCCAGCGTGACGTTGAGCGTCCAAGCTGTAAAGTCCGAATCGCAGCGCTGTGTCCCGCAGCCGAACGAAAGAGCGACATGACCGACGATCGTCAGGACATCTCCGATGTGCTGATCAGGTACGCCACGGGGATCGATCGACGCGACTGGCCGCTGTTCCGGACGGTGTTCACCGCTGACTGCGAACTCGACTACGGCGAGATCGGCATCTTCCAGGGTGTGGACGCCGTCACCGAATTCATGGAGCAGGCGCACGCGTTGGCCGGGCACACCCTGCACCGGCTCAGCAATATGGTGATCACGGTCGCGGGGGACAGCGCCGAAGCCCGGACATACATCGACGGACTGATCCTGGCGCCTGACGGACAGTCCGGCGTCAACGCCGTCGGGTTCTACGACGACGACCTGGTGCGCACCGACGACGGATGGCGCATCGCGCGGCGCCGGTTCACCGCGGCGCGCGTGACGACCATCGGAGCACCGTGACGTTGGCGCAGAAGTAGGGGCGGAGCGTTCCAGCGGCTCCCTGCTGGCTGCGTGTCTCGGCACCTGTTCCGGCCGGTGCGCATCACACGTGCGTTTCAGAGCACCACCCGCGCGGCAATACTGCCCCGCGAGGTTCGTCGTGGCGGGTTCGCCGAAAAGCGCATCGTGCCTGGCGTCCGTAGGCTCGGTGTTGCATGCGCTGCGGACCCGGGGTGGCGGGTACGAAGTCAGGGAGGAGTTGCATGTCGCAATCGGTGGAATCTGCGCCCAGTGACCAGCCTGAGCAGCCCAACGAACCGACCGAGATCACCTTCGACGAACATCTGCACCCCGCCAGGCCCAGGACCCTGCGGTACCGGCCGCGCGTCAAGTCGCCTTTCACCCGTCGTTCCCTGGCGCAGGATGGCCCCGCCTCCGCGGAGAATCCCGCCTACGTGTCATGGCTGCTGTCACAGTCGATGCTCAGCGATGCCAACGAGATCAGCCAGCAGTTCTCGGGGCAGGGGTCGATGTGGCAGAACCCCTACGCCAACCCGAATCCGCGAGGCGCGGTCGACACCGCCTCGGTGTGGTTCACCGCCTATCCGATCTCGTTGATCACCCGGCCCGACGAGTCCTTCCTCAAGGCCATCGCGGATGAACAGTTGTGGAAGGCGTTCGCCGAGATCGGTATCGAAGCCGTCCACACCGGTCCGGTCAAGCGCGCCGGTGGCATTTCGGGCTGGCAGCTCACCCCCAGCGTCGACGGCCACTTCGACCGCATCAGCACCCAGATCGACCCGGCTTTCGGCACCGAGGAGGAGTTCCGCCACCTGTGCGGGACCGCCAACTGGTACGGCGGCACGATCATCGACGACATCGTGCCCGGGCACACCGGCAAGGGTGCCGACTTCCGTCTCGCGGAGATGAAGTATGCGGACTATCCGGGCATCTATCACATGGTCGAGGTGGACCCGCTCGACTGGGAGAACCTTCCCGACGTGCCCCCTGGCGCGGACTCGGTCAACATCGACGCGGCCACTGAGGACTGGCTGGACAAGGCCGGCTACATCATCGGTCGTCTGCAGCGGGTGATCTTCTACGCCGAGGGCGTCAAGGAGACCAACTGGAGCGTGACCAGGCCAGTCCTGGGCGTCGACGGCGTCACCCGGCGCTGGGTGTATCTGCACTACTTCAAGGACGGTCAGCCCTCGATCAACTGGCTCGACCCGTCCTTCGCAGGCATGCGCCTGGTGATCGGCGACGCGCTGCACTCGCTGACCGATCTCGGCACCGGTGGACTCAGGTTGGACGCCAACGGTTTTCTCGGTGCGGAGAAGACCGCGGCCGAGGACAATCCGGGATGGTCGGAGGGCCACCCGCTGTCGGAGGCCGCCAACCACCTCATCGCGAGCATGGTCCGCAAGGTGGGCGGGTTCACCTTCCAGGAGCTGAACCTGACCATTGACGACATCAGGCAGATCGGTGAGGCGGGAGCCGACCTGTCCTACGACTTCATCAGCCGGCCCGCGTACCAGCATGCTTTCGTCACCGGTGACACCGAGTTCCTGCGCCTGACGCTGCGCACCACGCTGGAACTCGGAGTGGACCCCGCCTCGCTGGTGCACGCCCTGCAGAACCACGACGAACTCACCTACGAACTCGTGCACTGGTCCACCGGACACCGGGACGACATCTACGAGTACAAGAATGAGAAGGTCACCGGCGAGCAGTTGGGTGACATCGTCCGTCGTGACCTCACCGAGAAGCTCACCGGCCCCAATGCGCCGTACAACCGGGTGTTCACCACCAACGGAATCGCCTGCACCACAGCTTCTCTGATCACCGCCACGCTCGGCGTCACCGATCTGGCGCAGTTGGACGAGACCGTCGACCTCGACCACATCCGGCGGGCTCATCTGCTGCTGGCGATGTTCAACGCCCTGCAACCCGGCGTCTTCGCGCTGTCGGGCTGGGACCTGTGCGGGATGCTCACCCTTCCCGCCGAGCAGGTTTCGGCGCTGCTGCGCAGCGGTGACACCCGATGGATCCACCGCGCCGCACATGACCTCATGGGAGTCAACCCTGACGCGGAACGGTCATTGGCCGGCATGCCAAGGGGCAGAAGTCTTTACGGATCGATCCCGGAGCAGATGGACGACGAGGCGAGTTTCCTGCGGCAGCTCCAGGCGATTCTGCGCGTGCGCTCCCACTACGGCATCGCCACCAGCCGTCAGGTCGACATCCCCGACGTGTCGCATCGCGGCATGCTCGTCATGGTGCACCAACTCGAAGACGATCACGTTTACCAGCTCACGGTGCTCAACTTCGCCAACGAGCACATCGCGGGTTCGGTGCGCTCCGACGCACTGCCCGCAGGTGGTCAGGTGTCGGACATGTTCAGCGGGAAACCGGTGGCCACCGTGGACGATCTGCACAGCTTCGCCGTCGAGATGCCGCCGCACCACGGGCTGTCGCTCCTGGTCGAGGCGCCCGTACCCGTCGATTCGGTTTCCGATTCAGCCGGATGACGCGTGGGTTGCTGTCGCGGGTGCGACACTGTGCGGGTGGATCCGGCGCGCATCTATCGGACGGGAAGCCGTGCGGTGCGGCACTCCGGCGTGCTGGCCGCGATGGCGGGTGGTTGGTTGGCGGCGGAGTGTCGGCCGCATGTGCTGGCGGCGCAGGCGATCTCCTCATTGCCGGTCCCGGTCGGACCAGTCGGCGACCTCGCCCACGGGGTGGCCGCGCAGCATTCGGACGTCGTGTTGGACCGAGTCCTGCGGGAGGCCTTCGGTGACCGCTTTGCGGAGGAGGCGGTGCATCCCAGAACGCCGTCACGGCGGGCGGGCTCGCGGGGTCCAGTCACGGTTCTGAGGTACCGGCGCCGCTACTGTGCCGGTGCCGCGGACATCGCGTACTTCGACGGTGGGCGCGCACACACCCTCGACATCTGGCGGCGGCCGGACACGCGTCGTGACGCACCCGTGCTCCTCCACATCCCGGGTGGTGCCTGGTCGGTGAACGACAAACGTGGACAGGGGTATCCGCTGCTGGCGGCGATGGCCGAACGCGGCTGGGTCGGTGTCTCGGTCAACTATCGCCGGAGCCCCCATCACGCGTGGCCCGCGCATGTGGTCGACGTCAAGCGTGCGGTGGCCTGGGTGCGTCGCAACATTGCCGACTTCGGTGGCGATCCGGGGTTCATCGCCGTGACGGGCGGGTCCGCGGGCGGGCACCTGAGTGCGCTGACCGCGTTGACGGTCAACGAGCCTCGGTTCCAGCCGGGGTTCGAATCCGCCGACACCACAGTGCATGCCGCGGTCCCGATGTACGGGGTGTTCGACCTGACCGATTCGCGCCTCATGCATCCGCAGATGATGCCGTTCCTGGAGCGTTCGGTGCTGAAGACGCCTTTGGCGCACTCTCGCGACATCTATGAGTTGGCTTCGCCCGTGTGTCATGTCAGCAGTGATGCCCCGCCGTTCTTCGTGCTGCATGGCGCCAAGGACAACGTCGTTCCGCCCGGTCAGTCACGGGTATTCTCGGCGGCCCTGCGGTCCGCGGGTGCCCCGACGGTGCTGTATGCCGAACTGCCCAACGCCCATCACATGTTCGACGCGCTGGCCTCGGTGCGGGCACATCTGGTGGCCCAGAATGTCGCGGCCTTCCTCGGGATCGTCTACGCGCGGCATCTCGCGGCGCGGACGGGTGGGCCATTGCAGCCCGGCGGTGCTCGAGAGGGTCGCGGATGTTGAGTGCGTGGTTGGTCAGTCACATTCCGGCTGGCCTGCTGCTGGTGCTGCTGATCGTGGTGATCGCCGGGGGAGCGGTGGGCCTGCAGATCATGGTTCGGCGGCGGTACCCCGTGTTGCGCAGTGAGGACCACAACGATGTCACCAAGTTCACCTACGGCGTCATCGGTTTCGTCTACGCATTCTTCATGGGCTTTGTGGTGTCGGCGATGTGGGGTCAGATCAGCGCCGCCGACGGCAAGTCCCGGGCCGAGGGGTCAGCGGCAGTACAGATGGCGCAGGATTCTTCGGTGTTCGCTCCTGCCGATGCGGACCGGATTCGTGCCCGCCTGCTGACGTATGAGCAGGCCGCGATCGACGAGTGGCCGAACGCGGTGCACGGACGGTCGGCGGCCGCCGATTCCGCTTTGGCCGAACTGTATTCGACCTATCGTCAGATCCATCCGGTCGACGATGTGCAGAAGTCCGTTCTGGCGACATCATTGTCGAACCTCGACAAGGTCAGTCAGGCGCGCACGGAGCGGATTGTGCAGGCACGCACCGACACTGGTCCGCCGTGGCCGCTGTGGGCGGTGATCTTCCTGACCAGCGCGATGGTGCTGGGCACCGTGAGCATCTACGGCGTCGAGCACCCCTTGATGCATTACCCCATGGTGGCGATCGTGGGGACCCTGGTGGCCGCCAATATCTTTCTGGTGCTGCAGCTTTCCCATCCATTCCTCGGGGGAGTTGCGACCAGCCCTGAGCCGCTGCGGGAGGTTGTGTCGGTGTTGTCGGGGGAGCAGGGTTAGGCGCTTCTGGCCGAGGCGCGCTGTCACGGCAGCGGTCGTGTGCCATCGGTGTGTCGACCGTCGGGTACTCGATCGGGACCATTGCCGCTCTGTCCCCGGCCCATCGCTGGCCTGGCGACGCGGAATCCTCAGCTTGTGTCGTCATCACATGACGCGGGTGGCCCCGCCCGGCCTTCATCGCCCTCCCGATACGGATTCAGGAGGTTCTCCGGGTGGTGGTAGTCATTCACCCGTGGGCCACCGTTGTCGAGGTGGGGTGGGGGAATCCATTCACAGCGTCCGCGACGCATGCGGGTTCTCCATTTGGTGGGGCCGACTTTGCGGTTGTCGGGCCCGCACGCCAAAGCCAACTCATCGATGTTGGTCTCGCCGCCGTCGCCCCAATCGAGGGTGGCGTGGTGAACCTGGGATTGGTAGGCCGAGGCGGTGCATCCCGGTGCGGTGCACCCGCGGTCGCGGGCGTGCAGCACGATCCGTTGGGCGGGGGTGGCGATCCGCTTGGCCCGCCCCAGATACAGGGCTTGGCCGTCGTCGTCGAAGACGGACAGGTAGTGGAAGGCGTGGGAGGCCATCCGGATCAGGTCTCGCATCGGCAGCAGCGACCCGTCGGCGGTGGTCCCGAACCCCGCCCCCGAGGCGAGTTCTTTCAACGTGGTGGAGACGATGACGGTGACGGGCAGCCCGTTGAGCTTGCCCAACTTCTTGGAGGCCAGGAGCATGCGGCCGGCGGCGACCAGGGCGTCGTGCTGGCGTTGGGCTGTGGTGCGCTGATCGGCCTGGATCTGGTCTTCGGTGGGTCGCCCCGACACACACGGATTCTCGTCGTCGGGGTTGCACATCCCGGGGGCGCCCAGTTTGGCCATCACCGGTTCGAGCACCGCGCGGGCTTCGGGGGTGAGGTGTCCCCGGAGTTCGGTCAATCCGTCGGGGCCCTGCTTGCCGAAGGTGATACCGCGGCGGCGTTGGATGTCGGCGTCATTGAACGACCCGTCGGGATCGAGCCACAACAGCATCCGCTCCAGTGCGGCCCGCAGCTCGGGCACCCCCATCGTGGCGGCGTGCTCGGCGGCCAACCGTTCAGCTTCGACACGGGCGCTGAGGTCGACGTGGTCGGGCAGTGCTTTGAAGAACTTTCGGATCCTGTCCACGTGGGCGGGTCCGACGCGGCCCTCAGCCACACGGGCGGCGACGGTGGGCATGACCGGTTCCAGCACCTCGCCGGTCATCGCCCTTCGTGGTCCGAGTGCTTCGGCGTCGGCGACGCGCTGATGGGCTTCTTCGGAAGGAATCCTCAGTCGGTGGGTCAGGACTTTGGTGACCTTGTCGCCGCCGAGTTCGTCGGGCCCACACTCCTGCAGGCGCGCCACTAGTTTGTGGTCGACAGCCGCATCCGCCCACGCGATCTTCTGGAGGCGTTCCATCACGGTCAGCACCTGCGCGGCGGAGAGGTCATCGACGGACGCGGCGGCCAGGCGGGCGTGGACGCCTTCAAGCTCAGAGAGCAGGGCGGCCACCGACGTCATACTCGAACACTAGTTCGAGGCACCGACAAAACCCTGTCGCGATGTGACAGGAGAAACCCAAGGGGCAGAAGAAATTTCAGGAATTGAGCTGCTTTGGATGGCAAGTAAATTCCCGTTGGGATCCAGCCTAGGGCCGAACAGGGGAGGGCGAGTGGCATCAAAGGCGGGGTTCTGAGCCGGGAAGGCAAACTCGCCGAGCAATGCGCTGGCCAGGGTGGCCGAACTCGGCGTCACCGCAGGCTCTTTGGGGCTTTCTCAGGGCGCCTCCGGTCGCAGGTCTTCGCGGGCCCGCGCAGAGCCAGTGAGCAGCACCCGTTGCACCGCAACCTGATTCAGCGCAGCCGCCTCAGTCCAACTCCTCCGCGAGCGCAGCCAACCGCGAGATCGATTCCGCAAGCCGCTCCGCCGTCGTCGCGCGAGCACGCACCATCCGGGCCTCGTCGGTCAGCCGAGTCCAGTCATAGGTGTGCGTCACCAGACACCGCGACGGGCCCAGCGGTTCGACCTCCCACCGCCACAGATGTCCCGGACGAGGCTGGCCGACCTCCGAGGGCTGCCAGGCGATGCGCCGGCCCTCCTCGAACTCCACGACATGGTTCTGCCGGACCTGGCCGATCGTCAGCGTCATCGAGAACACCTCGCCCACCGCGCGGACGCGGGTCGGCGTGGCCTCGGCGAGGTTGTCGTTGCCGTCCCATCGCGGCTGCTGCGCGACGTCGGCGATGAGCTCGAAAACGGTCGCGGCAGGCGCCGCGACCTCGCGACTGGCGCTGACCACCCGGGCGGCTGAATCACCGGAAATCGACATGCCGGATATCCAATCAGGCGGCACAAGTACTTTTACGGGCATGAGTTATCCGGGCCCGCCGCACGCCGCGCCGCAGACCCCCGTCTGCTACCGGCATCCCGACCGCGTCACCTATGTCACGTGCACGCGTTGCCACCGGCCCATCTGCGGGGACTGCATGCGGTCGGCAGCGGTCGGCCACCAGTGCGTGGACTGCGTCCAGGAGGCCGCGGCCTCTGTGCGCGCGCCCAAGACTCAGTTCGGCGGGACGCTGCGCACCGCGACGACGCCGGTGGTCACCTGGACGCTCATCGGCCTGAACGTTCTGGCCTTCGTGCTGCAGATGGCGGTTGGTCAGCTCGAACCGGACTTCGCGCTGTGGCCGAACGGCGTCGCGCACTTCGATCAGTGGTATCGACTCATCACGTCCGCGTTCCTGCACGACGGGACGCTGCACATCCTGTTCAACATGTGGGCGCTGTACATCGTGGGCCCCGCGCTGGAGATGTGGTTGGGCCGCCTGCGGTACGTGGCGCTATACGTGCTGAGCCTGCTGGGCGGGTCCGTCGCGGTCTACCTGCTCTCGGACCCCTCAAGCCTGACGCTGGGCGCCTCGGGTGCGGTCTTCGGCCTGTTCGGCGCGACCTTCGTCATCGGACGTCGCCTCAACCTGGATGTGCGCTGGGTGGCGGCGCTGATCCTGATCAACGTCGTCATCACGGTCGTCGCGCCGGCCATGGGCGCCGGACCGATCAGCTGGCAGGGCCACCTGGGCGGGTTGGTCACCGGATCCATCGTGGGGGCGGCGTTCGCCTACGCGCCCGCCGAGCGGCGCGCCGCGGTCGGGGCGGGAGTGACGGCGGCGCTGCTCGTGGTGTTCGCCGTCCTGCTGTGGTGGCGCACCGGCGTGCTGATCGAGCCCTACCGGATCGTCGTCGGCTGAGCGGGCCGGGGCCGACGGAGCGGGCTGAACGCCCCGAACCGCGCTACCGACCGGCGGTCTTGATCCCGACCGCGTGACGCAGTTGGTCGAGGAAGCCGTCGTCGTCGTCACTTCGGACGATGTAATGGCAGACGGCCACCCTGATCGCCGTGGCCGCCTTCACCGACGCGCTGGGCCCGCTGAGCAGTTTCTCCAGCTGGGCCCGCATGACAGGCAGCACCTGCGACAGCCGGGCAATGACCACCTCGGGTTCGATGTCGATCGCGCGCACCCCCGAGTAGGAGTGCTGGTAGTCGACGATGAACCGCAGCGCCGCGTCCAGGCGGTCGGTGCCACGCAGGCCGGCGGTGGCCCGGCTGATGCCTGTGTCGAACATCTCACGCTCGTAGATGCTGAATGCGTCGAGGAGGTCCTCCTTGGACGCGAACCAGCGGTACAGCGTCGGGCGGGACACCCCGGCCTGTTGAGCCACGTCGGACAGGCTCAGCTTGGACTGTCCGCTTCGGCTGAGGACCTCGGCGGTCGCCGCCAGGATCCGCCGCCGAGTCGAGTTGTCCTCGGCGGGGTGGTCGACGGCCTCGGTCAATGGCTCGTTGTTTCGCACAATGAACCAGATCGTAGAGGCTTCAGGCCCTCAAATGGCTTCAACGGAGCCTTTGACCACGCCGAACCTCGTGAATTGACGGTCGGAGAGGGACGACGGACGGTGCCTGGGATAACCTTCTAAGCAGCCACGTCGCTCACGCCTGCGTGAGTGCCGTGCCGTGCCGCCACGCCTGCCGGGGTTCAAAACGCAGCCCCGCAGGTCAGAAGCAGGAGCACGGGAAGCGAATGACAGTGAGGTGCCTGATGCCAGAAGATTCCGATATCGCCGAAGAGCTGATCGCCAATCCCTCGTGTGCCATCGAGGAGCAGTGGTTCGACCAGGTCGTGGTGGTGTCTGCTGCCGGCACGGTCGACATGTTGACTTCGCCGCAGCTGGAAGAGCGAATTTCTGTAGTGCTGGACCGGAAGCCGTCCGCACTGGTGGTCAATCTCACAGACGTCGAGTTTTTGGCGTCGGCTGGGATGAGCGTGCTGATCGCGGCTCATCAGAAGGCAAGTCCAAGTGTGGGATTCGCTGTCGTCGCAGATGGCCCGGTGACCGGCCGTCCGCTGAAACTGGTGGGAATCGCCGACATCGTCGACGTGTACCCGAATCTTGATGAGGCGCTGGCAAAGCTCGCCGCATAGTGGCCGAGGAAATCGGGTAGACCACCACCGCTATGACAGCCGCTGAGACTCTCCAACACTGTGTAGTCGCCGATGCCGTGCGCGTCGGTCAGGTGCGTGAGGAGTTCAGCCGTTGGCTCCGTCAGTTCAACCTGAGCCCGGATCGGCACAACGACCTCGTCCTCGCGGTCAACGAGGCGTTGGCCAATGCGGCCGAGTTTGCCTACGTGCACCATCCCGCCCCTGGCACAGTCCGGCTGACGGCCCGTTATGACGCACCGTCCCGGTCGGTCGCGGTGACGATCTCCGACGAGGGGGATTGGCGCGAGCCGACCAGCAGTGCCATTCCCCGGCTTCGTGGCCGCGGGATTCCGCTGATGCGGTCCCTGTCGGATGCCGCCGAGATCGAGCGTTCCCCCCACGGTACGACCGTCCGGATGCGTTTCGACCAGGTCGGCGACAACGAACGGTCTTCCGTCCTGCAGTGACCGAGTGCCGCGTTTAGGCCACCGCCGCCGTGGGTATAGGCGCGTGGACTGTGACTGGCATCACCGCGGGAGAGGTTGGGGCATGGCTGTTGCTCGACTGGAGAAGCTTCCCGCCTGCCTCGTCACCGAAACGACGCCGCACCGTCGTCTGTCCATAGTCGGCAGGCGCAGGGCGGACTTCACGACGATCGTCGTCACCGGCGAGATCGACACGGCCAACGCGCGCGTGTTCGCCGACCACGTGGTGGATCTCGCCGACGGCTGTTCCTCGGTTCTGCTCGATCTCAGCGGCGTGACCTTTCTGGCGCTTGACGGGATGACCGCCCTGTACGCGATCCGGGCTGACCTGGCCCGAGGTGCGGTGGAATGGTCGCTGATCCCGGGCTCGGCGGTGTGGCGCGTGCTGGAACTGTGCGACCCCGAAGGGCTGGTGCCCACCATCGCCGAGGCCCCGGAGCGAATCGCCGGTTGATCCGGTCCCGGCCGACTCCCACGCGGCCAAATCGTGACTTTACATATCGCGGTACAAATGTCACGCTTCCTTATCGGGAAATCGTCCCCGAATCGGGAGGTTCGATCGATGACAGCCGCGCCAATCGAGCAGGACGAACCGGGCTCCGGCCCTGCGGACGGCACCTCGCTGAAGTATCAGCTCGCGGTTCTGGCACCGTCGGTCGCCGATGCCGTCGCGTCCTCCGGTGGCTGGGTGTTCGACCGCGTGATGGCGGGTTGGGAGGTCAGCGTCCTGATTCCCGGCCTCGACGACGCCAGTCCGACAGCGCGCCCGCTGGAGATCCTCGGGGCGCGCGCATTCAACCTCGACGCTGCCCTGGAATCCGCGTCCGGTCTTCGGCCTGACGCGATCGCGGTCGCGGCCGATATCTTCACCGGCGATCATCGCGTCAACAGGGAGGTCACGGCAGCCCTGCGCCGGCGATCCGTCGAGGTGTCGTTCTGGGGAGACGGCACGCCGCCGTCAGTGGCGGGTGAGGGTACGGACGTCGAACCGATCGAGCATCCGTTGACCGCGGCAGCACGCGCGTTCAAGAGTCATGCACTGGCGCTCGTCTCGGCCGCGTCCGGCGCTGTCGGACGGACCGAGAAGTTCTTCGCGATCGGCACGTCCCACCGGGAATGGTGAATCAGTTCAGGCGAGTTCGAAGTTCGCGCTTGAGCACCTTGCCGTAGCTGTTCTTGGGCAGGTCGTCGACGAACAGATAGCGCTTCGGTCGTTTGAAACGGGCGATCCGCTCCAGCAGATGGGCGTCGAGCGCACCTTCGTCGGCCGTTCCGACGACGAAGGCGACCACAATCTCGCCCCACTCCGCGTCGGGCGCACCGACGACACACGCCTCCCTCACGCCGGGATGCTCGAGCAGAACCTCCTCCACCTCGCGCGGGTAGATGTTGCTGCCACCGCTGATGACCACATCCTTCGAGCGGTCCCGCAGAGTCAGGTGTCCCCGGTCGTCGAAGGAGCCCAAGTCCCCGGTGTGCAGCCAGCCGCCGGCCAGTGCCTCCGCGGTCGCGGCCGCGTTGTTCCAGTACCCCGACATCACGACATCGCCGCGGCAGACGATCTCGCCGATCTCGCCGGGTCCGAGCGTGGCACCGTCCGGGCCGACCACCATCACCTCGACGCCGGATCGGGCGTACCCGACGGAGCCCAGGACCGCGTCGTCGGCCGCCACATGGTCGGCCCGGGGCAGCCCGGTGATCGTCATCGGTGACTCACCTTGTCCGTAGATCTGGGCGAAGATCGGTCCGAATGCCGCCATGGCCTTCTTGAGGCTGTCGACGTACATCGGTCCGCCGCCGTAGACGACGGTGCGAAGGTGCTCGGGCGCCGATCTGCCGGTGTCCACCAACCGCTGCACCATGGTCGGCGCCAGGAACGCGGCGCAGCCGGGATGCGCCCCGCACAGATCGAGGAACTCGTCGGCGTCGAACGCCCCGGAGGCCGGAATCACCTGCCGTGCACCGCGTGAGACGTAGGCCGGGATGTACAGCCCGGAGCCGTGCGACATCGGCGCGGCGTGGACCAGGCTGGTGGTGTGATCGGGGGAGTCGATGTCGGCGAGGTGCGCCAGCGTCATCGCCAGGAGACTGCGATGGGACAGCATCGCGCCCTTGGACCTGCCGGTCGTCCCGCTGGTGTAGAACAGCCACGCCAGGGCGGTGGGGTCGGCGGACGGTGCGGCCGACGGTTCGGCGCCGAAGCGCGCGTGATACGACGACGTGCCGAGAATCTCGACCGGGGTGTCGGCCAGAGGTGTCAGGGTCTCGGCGATCTTGGGCGAGGCGAACACCGCGGCGGCGCCGGAGTCCGCCATGATGTCGACCATCTCGCGGGCGTGCAGCTTGAAGTTGATCGGCACGACCACGCAGTCGGCGGCCCAGACGCCGAACAGCAGCTCGACCAGTTCGGGGCGGTTCTCGCTCGCGACCGCGATCCGGCTTCCGGGTGAGACGGACCGCCGCAGCGAGGACGCCAAGCGTAGCGCGCGGTCACGAAGCTCGGCCCAGGTGCACTGCTGCTGCGTGCCCAGGTACACCGCCCCGTGGTCGGGAAACCGCGTGGCCGCGGTCTCCAGCACGCTGAAGATGTTCACCGGGGCACCCACTGCGATTCGAGAGCGAAGTCCGACAGGTACTTGGTGGAACTCCACCCGCCGTCGACCACGATGGTCTGCCCGTTGATGAATGAGCCTCCCGGCGAGCACAGGAAGGCCACCGTGGACGCGATGTCCTCGACTCGGCCGAGGCGTTGATGCGGAGTCATCTCGGTGTTGATCTTGCGGAAGCGTTCGTCTTCGAGACGGTGCGCAACCATCGGAGTGACGGTGACCCCGGGTGCCACGGCGTTGCAGCGGATTCCCTGCGGCCCGTACTGACACGCGATGTGCGTGGTCAGCGCGGTCAGGCCGCCCTTGGCCGCCGAGTAGGCGCCGCCGCGCAGGCCGCCCACGACGGCGAACGTGGACGTGATGTTGATGATCGCCGACCCCTCCCGCATGTGCGGAATGACGTCGCGCGCCAACCGGAACGGCGCCCGCAGCATGACACCGAGGAAGTGGTCGAGGGACTCGTCGTCGGTCTCGTGCAGGGGTTTCGGGCTGCCGATACCGGCATTGTTGATCAGGAAGTCGATCCGCCCCCAGCGTTCGATGGCCGCCTCGACGATCCGCGTGGGCGCGTCGTCCGCCGTGAGGTCCACCGCGAGGGTGCTGACCAGTTCGGGGTCGCCGGTCGTCTGGGCCACCGCATCGCGCAGCGCCGCCAACCGCTCCTCGTCGCGGCCGGTGCCCAGCACGGCGATCCCCTGCTGGGCAAGCGCTGTGGCGCAGCCGAATCCGATACCGCTGCTGGCGCCCGTGACTATCGCTACCTGCATGGGTTGTTCCTCTCAGTTCGGCTCGGCCAGGGCCGCCCGGATCCGGTGTTTGAGAACCTTGCCCGCATCGTTTTTGGGCAGCGCATCCCAGATGACCACCTGCTCGGGGACTTTGAACCTGGCCACACCGGCGGCTACCAGGGCTGCGTGCAGGCGCGGGAGGTCGGGCGGTGCCCCATCGGCCACGACCACCGCACACGCGCGTTCACCCGTGCGCGGATCAGGCAGTCCGACGATCGCGATCTCGGCGATGCCGGGTTCGGTGATGAGGATGTCTTCGATCTCCTTGGGGGAGATGTTCTCGCCGTTGCGGATGATGATGTCCTTGGCGCGTCCAGTCACCACGAGGTAGTCGCCGTCGATCCATTCGCCGAGGTCCCCCGTGCGGAAGTATCCGTCGGCGTCGAAGGCCTCGGTGTTGTCCTCGGCATGCAGATACCCGAGCAGCATCTGCGCCCCGCGGGCCCTGATCTCACCGTCGACGATCACCACATCGGCGATCCCGGGCCGGCCATCGGTGCCCGCGGCGTGATCGGTGTCGCCGGGTGTGCACGCGCCCACCGTGGTGACCGGCACCTCGGTGGAACCGTACACGCGACTGACCACGGCATGATCGAAATACTCTGTCGCGCTGCGGATGAGCGACGGCGGCACTGAAGCCCCGCCGCAGATGAAGACCTTCAGATCCGGCAGGGTGGTGCCCGCGCGGCGGGCCGCCTCGAGCAGCTGGGTCAGAAACGGCGTGGCACCGGCCATGTGCGTGCAGCGGTGCGCGGTCATGAGCGCGACGGCGTCGTCAGCGTCCCATCTGTCCATGAGCACCGCGGTGGTGCCCAGCAGCAGCGGGCACTCGAAGGCGTAGATGGAGCCGCCGATGTGCGCGATCGGCGACGGCACCAGAAACCGGTCACCGGGTGAGATGTGCCAGTTGTCGCGCAGCTGGCAGATCAGCGCGTGCAGCGAATTATGGCTGTGCAGTACACCTTTGGCGCGACCTGTGGTGCCCGAGGTGTAGAGGATCATGCGGACGTCGTCGGGATCGGGCTGGGGAAGGTCCACGTCTGCGTCGGTGCCGTGGAACAGGTCGGCGTAGGGCGTGTGGCCATCACCGCGCACCACCACGACCTCCGGGGGATCATTCACGTCCGCGACGACGCGGTCCAGCATGGCGGGGTAGTCATGACCACGGAACTCGGCCGGCACGAAGATCATCCGGGAGCCGGCGTCGTCGAGGATGAACCGAAGTTCGTTCTCGCGCAGCGACGGCAGGATGGGGTTGACCACCATGCCGGCCAACGTCGCCCCGAGATAGACCACTGCGGCTTCGTGCCAGTTGGGCAGCATGAACGACACCACGCTGCCGACGGGCATCCGGGCCACCAGGGCCTGTGCCAGATCACCGGCCTGCTGCAGAAGCGTCTCGCAGTCCAACCGCACATCCCCGTCGGCGATCAGGACACGGTCGGGGGTGGTCTCGGCGGCCTGGCGCAGGGTGTCGGCCAGCGTGGTCGACACCCACCAGCCCCGTCGATGCGCTGGTTCCCTGATGTCCTCGGTGACCGGCATCGGCTTCACCCCTTCACCCGCCGCAGCGTTGTGGAGTAGCGGTACCGGGATGCCGGATGTGTGTTGATCGTGACCTGGGCGGTTTCACCGTCGGAGGTGGTGTAGGTGCGGCGCACCTCGAGTGCGGCCGTGCCGGGGTCGACGTCGAGGCGTGCGGCCAGGTCGGTGCGCATGAGCACGGCCGAGATCTCCTGGTGCACTTCGACGATGCTGCGGCCGAACATGTCCTCGATGAGCGGGAAGATCGGGCCGTTGTGTCGTTGCAGCATCCGGCCCACGGCCGCGAACGACCGGTTGATGTAGTACTCCGTGAAGCACACCGGGTTGGGTGCGCCCTCGACCTGTCGGTAGCCGCCGACCGCGAGCCACTCCTCGCCGATCTTCAGGCCGGTGCGCGCCGCGAGGTCGGCGTCCACGGTCAGCATCTTGTTGGCGTTGATGACGAAGCGTGCGCCCGTCGCGAAGGCCATCAGGTCGTCGATCGACATGACGTCCTGGGCATAGGAACTCGTCGACGTGCGGGGCACCACCATCGTGCCCGCACGGGGACGCGACGCAATCAGGTTGTCGTCGCGCAGTCGGCGCAGGGCCTCGCGGACGGTGTAACGACTCACCGAGAAGCGTTCGCACAGAGCGTGTTCGGTGGGCAGTTGCGAGCCGACGGGGTAGATCCCGTCGACGATCTCCTGCCGCAGCACGCGCGCCACCTGAAGGTAGCGGGGATCAGTCGAGGAGCTCTGCGTCGTCATGGTCGTGTCACATTGTGGCCGGACGCAGTGCCAGGACGCTGCCGTCACCGTCAGCCGAGACGTAGAGGGTGCCGTCGGGTGCGGCGGTGATCCCTGCGAAGGGTCCCTGCGGTCCGGAGAACGGCGGCATGCCGAGCAGCGGTTTGGGTGTCACTCCCGGGGCAGCGCCCACCGGCAGGCCCGCGGCGATCACGCGGGAGGACCCGGTCGCGCGGTCGAATTCGATCACCGACTTCGTTCCCGCATCGACGACGAAGAGTCGACCGTTGCGCTCGGTGATGCCCTGCGGTGTGACGAGCCCTTCCAGCACAGTGTTGGTCGCACCGGAGGATACGCGCGTCACACGGCCCGCCCCGGACTCGGTGACCAGGACTGAACCGCCGGGTTCGCCCAGCACACCGACCGGTCCCTGCAGGCCTGTCGCCAGCACCTCGACGTCGGTGCCCCGCACCGACAGCACCCGTCCGGTGCCGAACTCGGCGACCACGGCCGCGCCGTCGGGGGTGAGATCCACGCCGTAGAGCTGATCGAAACCGTCAGCCAGGTACTCGGTTTCGCCGGCGGCGGGCCGGAATCGGGCCACCTGACCGCCGGAGGTGGTCACCACGAACTCGTCGGCGCCCGCGGGGACCAGACCGCGCAGGAAGCCGGGATAGCCGGGCGTGAAGAGCATGCCGACGGTCTGCAGCGCCCCGTCGCGCAACACGTAGAAGTAGGTGCCGTCGGCGACGTACAGCTGGCCATCGGTTCCGATGGCCAGATCCAACGGCCAGTTGAGCCCGCCGGGCAGCAGCGTGCGGGTGTTCCCGTCGGTGATCTCGGTGATCTCACCGGTGAAGTTGGAGACGAGGAGACGGCCCTCGGCGAACGTCAGGTTGTCCAGCCCCGGGGACAGTGACGCCAGCACGCTCTGTTCGCCGGAGCGGGGATCGATCCGCAGCACCTGGCCGGTGGCGACCTGGGTCGACACGATGCGGCCCTGATCGTCGAACTTCACCGCGTCGGGTACGCCGAGGCCGGTGGCCACCGTTTCGGGTTGGCCGCCGTCGGGATCGATCCGCCAGATCTCGTTGGCGCCCATCACCGGGAAGTAGAGCAGCCCGTCGGGCCCCACCTCCATCGCGTTGGGGGAGGGCACGTTGTCCAGCAGCAGCCGCGGCTGGCCGCCGTTGAGGTCGAGCTCGAAGATTCGGCCGCCTTCGCGGCATTCGCCGACGAAGAGTCGGCCGTTGTGGAACGTGATGCCGTTGGCGCAGGGCATATCGTCGCGCAGGACCCGGGCCCGGCCTGAGCCGGACATGTCGAGAACGCTGACCCGGCCGTTCATCACTTCGGTGGCGTACAGCGCCCCCGACGGATCGAAGGCGACGTCGTCGGGGGCGACGATGTCGCCGCCCTTGGCGCTGACCGTCTCGACGTCGCCGGTGCTCAGGTTCACCGCGCTGATCTGGCTGCCGGTGACCTGGGCGACGTACACCCGGCCGTCGGGTCCCGTCCGCAGACCGTTGGCGCCGAAGAGCCGGCTCGGCGGTGTGAGCCGGTCCACCCGCCAGCCGTCGGCCGCTTCGCAGTGCTGCGGAAATGGGCCTGAGCGGGTCATCTGTCCGGCATTCACGGCTCGGACACTATCAATCGAGTCTGGTCCAGACAATAGTGCCGACAACGGCCGATTTTCGGTCTTGACGGGCCAGAGAACTGTAGAGAATGATGTTCTCAAATGAGTGCATGTCCATTTTATGTCCAGACAATTGGCGGCTGGGGCTGACAGGTGGAGTCTGTGACAAACGAGCTGTTGGGCCTGGACGGTCGTGTGGTGATCGTGTCCGGCGCTGCTGGTGGCGGCATCGGCACAACGGTCACCCGGATGGTTGCCGCGGCGGGCGCGATCGTCGTCGCGGTCAGCAGGTCCAAGGAGAACCTGGACCAGCATGTCGCACCGCTGGTCGACGAGGGGCTGACGGTCATCCCGGTCGCCGCCGACGCGAGCACCGATGAGGGCATCGACACCGCACTCGACGCGGCCCGGAGCGCGGGGGGCCAGCTGTACGGTCTGGTCAACGTGGCCGGCGGCGCCGGGCCGCAGACCTGGATGCCGTCGACCCGGGTGAGCCGATCCGACTGGCGCGCACTGTTCACCCAGAACCTCGAGACGATGTTCTTCATGAGCCAGGCCGTGGCCGCGGAACTGCGTGCCAGCGCGCTGCCCGGTTCCATCGTGTCGATCTCGTCCATCAGCGGCATGAACACCGCGCCGTTCCATGTCGCCTACGGCACCGCCAAGGCCGCCGTCGTCGCGGCCACCCGCACCATGGCCGTCGAGTTGGCCGCGCACAACATCCGTGTCAACGCCGTAGCGCCGGGCGTCACCGAGACCCCGGCCTCGGGCACCTACGTCGACCCCGACCCGGACCGGGATCGGCGTGCGATCGCGATGGGGCGCCGCGGCCGTCCCGAGGAACAGGCCGGCGCGATCCTGTTCCTGCTCTCGGAGCTGTCGAGCTACATCACCGGACAGACCCTGTTGGTCGACGGGGGGCTGAACCTGCGCTGGACACATCTCGGCGCTGACAACACGTCGCTGTTCCTCAAGGACGAAACGTTCCGTGCGGCTATAACCAGTTGGGAGGCAACGTGACCGACACCGAGATCCCCGCGATCGATCACGCGGAGGAACTGTCAGAGCCGTTGACCATCCCGGTCGAGGCCTACGTGTCCCCGGAGTACGCACGTGCGGAACGGGACAGGCTGTGGCGCAAGGTGTGGCAGCAGGTCGGTCGCGTCGAGGATCTGCCCGAGGTGGGCAGCTACCTGACCTACGACATCCTCGACGACTCGATCATCGTGGTGCGCATCGGGCCGACTGAGTTCGCGGCTCACCACAACGTCTGCATGCACCGCGGTCGCCGCCTCATCGACGTGCCTGCCGGGGCCAAGAACGCCGCGGGGCGCGCCCGCAAATCGTTCGTCTGCGGGTTCCACGGATGGACCTACGGACTCGACGGGGCATGCACGCACATCCGTGAGCAGGACGACTGGAAGGGTGCGCTCACACCCGCCAACACCCATCTGGCCCGGGTGAGCGTGGACACCTGGGGTGGCTGGTTGTGGATCAATATGGATCCCGACTGCGAGCCGCTGGCCGACTACCTGTTCCCGGCCGCCAAGATCCTCGACCCCTTCGGCCTGGAGAACATGCGCACCAAATGGCGCAAATGGCTGTACTTCGACTGCAACTGGAAGGTCGCGCTGGAGGCGTTCAACGAGACCTACCACGTGTTCACCACGCACCCGGAGTTCAACAAGTTCGGCGAATTCAAGGGCTGGGCCAAGGCGCAGGGCAAGCACAGCAACATCGGCTACGACGCCCCGAAGAACATGGAAGCCACCAAGTCCAAGATCCGCCTGGGCACCGGTGACGACCCCCGCGTCTCCACCGCGGAGATGCAGATGTACACCTGGGAGCAGACCAACGCGACCACCACCGAGACGCTGGTGAACGCCGCCAAGCGACTGGTCGACGAGCTGCCCGAGGGCACGCCGCCGGACAAGGTGCTCGAACACTGGCTGTCCTCGGCCCGGCGCGACGACGAGGCCCGCGGCGTCGTCTGGCCGACCATTCCGGCCGACATCCTCGGACAGGCCGGCACTGCCTGGCAGATCTTCCCGAACTTCCAGATCGGCCAGGGCTTGACCACCGCGCTGTGCTACAGCGCGCGGCCCGACCCGAGCTACGACCCGAACAAGTGCATCTTCGAGGTGGCCACCCTGGAGCTGTACCCGAAAGGTCAAGAGCCGCAGACCGAATGGGAGTACACCCCGCAGGACAGCCCGAACTGGCTGTCGGTGCTGCCCCAGGACTTCTCCAACATGGCGGCCGTGCAGCAGGGCATGAAGTCGGCGGGCTTCCCCGGCACCATGCCCAATCCTTACCGCGAACGCAGCACCGTCAACCTGCACCACCAACTTGCGAAGTACATGGGCACCGGCGAGCCGCGCCCCCTGTAGCGACTTCGGCGCGCTTTCCTGCGCTCACCGCCGGTTAACGCGCCCAAAACGAAGGAGAAGCATGAAGGTCAATCTCGGGACGGGAGCGCAGAACTCCCGCGACTGGGAACGCGTGATGGCCGGCGACTTCAGCCGCCCACCGGAGACGCCGGATTACAAATGTGTCCAGGCCGCCCTCGCCCTCGGCGACCTGGCCGAGCCGCTGGGCTTCGACGGCATCTGGTTCCCCGAGCACCAGGGCACGCCATACGGTATGACGCCCAACCCGATTCAGGCACTCACCTACTTCGCTGCCCGCACCGAGCGGGTCAGCCTGGGCACGTTCGTCGCGGTGGCGCCATGGTGGAATCCGATCCGGTTGGCGCACCAGATCGCCTACCTCGACATCGTCTCCAATGGCCGCTACAACACGATCGGCATCGGCCGCGGTGTGTCCAAGAGCGAGTTCGATGCCGTCGGCGTGCCGCGTGAGCAGAGTCGGCAGCGGTTCAACGAGACGCTCGACATCCTGGAGTTGGCGTTCAGCGGCGAGCGGTTCTCCTACGACGGGGAGATCTTCTCCTTCCCCGAGATGTCGCTGCGCCCCGAACCGATCAGCAAGGACCTGTTCTCGCGGATCTACAGTTCGTCATCGACCGCCGAATCGCTGGAGATCCTGTCCCGACGCGGGATGGTGCCGCTGTTCGTCGGCAACAAGCCGATCTGGGATGCCGGCGAAGAGGTACGCAAGGTCAACACGTTCCGCGCCGAGGAGGGATTCGAGCCCTGCCAGCCCAAGAACGTGATGTTCATGTACTGCACTCCCAAGGAGGACGAGAAGCTCGCGGCGCTGACCGAGGAGTGGATCTGGACCGCCAACCGCGACGTCAACGTGCACTACGGCTTCGCCGACGCGTCGAATTTCAAGGGCGTCAAGGGCTATGAGTCCTACGCGGCGCGCGAGGCCACCGCGACTGCGGTGCTGGCGTCCGCGGTGACCGGTGACCAGAAGAAGGGCGGCCCACCCGGATACCACGCCTCCAACCTGCTGATCGGCACGCCCGAGGTGGTGTTCGAGAAGCTCAAGGCCGCGCAGGAGGCGTGCTCGTTCTCCGAGGTCACCATCGTCCCGCAGTTCGGCACCATGCCGTACGAGGACGCCATGGAAAGCGTGAAACTGTTCGCCGCCGAGGTGCTGCCCGCCGTGCACGAGATGGCGGCACCCCTGCACGCCGCGGCACTGCCGGAGGGGGCCAACGCATGACAGCCATCGACAACGGTTGCGGGCCCACCCAGACGCCCACCGACATCGACATCGACGCCCTGCGGGAGAAGTATCGCGTTGAGCGCGAAAAGCGCCTGCGCAAGGAGGGTTCCAAGCAGTACATCGAGACCACGGGCCAATACGCCGGGTTCGCCGAGGCCGATCCGCACACGCCCTTCGTGGAGCGCGACGTCATCGACACCGACATCGATGTGGCCGTTCTCGGTGGTGGTTTCGCGGGCCTGCTCTGCGGTGCGTACCTGAAGAAGGCCGGTGTCGAGGATGTGCACATCATCGAGCAGGGCGGCGACTTCGGTGGGGTGTGGTACTGGAACCGCTATCCGGGCATCCAGTGCGACAACGAATCCTATTGCTATGTCCCGCTGCTGGAGGAACTCGACTTCATCCCCAGCAAGAAGTTCGCCGACGGCGCCGAGATCTACCAGCACTGCCGCAACATCGGCAAGCACTTCGGCCTGTACGACGGGGCCATCTTCTCCACCCAGGTACGTGACCTGAAATGGGATGACAGCATCAACCGCTGGAGGATCAGCACCAACCGCGGAGACGACATCCGGGCCCGGTTCGTGGTTCTCGCGTCCGGTTCGTTCAACCGGCCCAAACTGCCCGGCATCCCCGGAATCAAGGAGTTCGTCGAGGCCGGCGGGCACATCTTCCACTCCTCGCGGTGGGACTACGACTACACCGGCGGTGACGCCAGTGGTGGCATGGAGAAGCTGGCCGACAAGAGGGTCGCCCTGATCGGCACGGGCGCCACCGGCGTGCAACTGGTGCCGTACCTGGGCCGAGATTCCCAGCACCTCTACGTCTTCCAGCGGACACCCTCGACGGTCGACGAACGCAACAACGCGCCGACCGACCCGGAGTGGGTGAAGACCCTGCAACCCGGTTGGCAGAAGGAGCGCCAGCGCAACTTCCACTCCTGGACCTTCGAGGGCATGGCTCTGGGCCAGCCCGATCTGGTCTGCGACTTCTGGACCGAACTGGGCCGCAACACTGCGGCCCGCGTGCTGGCACTGCCCGACCCCGCCTCGATGACGCCCGAAGAGTTCATGGGCATCCGCGAGGAGGAGGACTACAAGGTCATGGAGCGCCTTCGCCGCCGGATCGAGGCCCTGGTGGACGACCCGGACACCGCGGAGTCACTCAAGCCGTACTACCGATTCCTGTGCAAGCGGCCGTGTTCCAACGACGACTACCTGCAGACGTTCAACCGGCCCAACGTCACCCTGGTGGACGTCTCCGAGACCAAAGGCGTCGAACGGATCACCGGCAGGGGCCTGGTGGCCAACGGGCGGGAGTACGAGGTCGACTGCATCATCTTCGCCAGTGGATTCGAGATCACCACCGAGATCAGCCGGCGCTACGCGATCGACACCATTGAGGGCCGCGACGGGGTGTCGCTCTACGACAACTGGGCCCACGGCTACCGGACCCTGCACGGAATGACCAGCCGGGGCTTCCCGAATCAGTTCTTCACGGGATTCACGCAGGTGGGCATCTCGGCCAACATCTCGGCCAACTACGAACTGCAGGGCGAGCACATCGCCTACATCATCGCCGAAGCGTTGAACCGTGGCGCCACCACGGTCGAGCCCACCGAGGAGGCCCAGGACGCCTGGGGCGCAGCCATTCGCGAGACTGCGATCGACAATTCGGCCTTCGACGCCCAGTGCACTCCGGGCTACTACAACAACGAAGGCGGCGGTCAGGGCGAGGAGGCGGGCGAGGGCATCCGTTCGCACCTCGGCGAGCCGTACGGTCCCGGCTTCTACGCATTCGGCGAGCTGCTGCAGGAGTGGCGCGACAAGGGCGATCTCGATGGTCTCGTCCTCGGCACCTGAGTTGCGGTTCGACGGCCGGGTCGCCGTCGTCACCGGCGCGGGCCGCGGGTTGGGCCGCGCGTACGCGCTGCTGCTCGCGTCGCGGGGCGCCAAAGTGGTGGTCAATGACGTCGGCGGTTCGCTGACGGGTGCGGGCACTGACATCGGGCCGGCGCAGGCGGTGGTCGAGGAGATCATCGGTACCGGTGGTGAGGCCGTCGCATCTTCGGCGTCGGTGGCGACTCCCGAGGGTGGAACGGCGATCATCGATGCCGCGCTGGAGAAGTACGGCCAGCTCGACATCCTGATTCACAACGCGGGCAACGTCCGTCGAGCCCCGTTGGCGCAGATGTCCTACGAGGACTTCGATGCCGTGCTCGATGTGCACCTGCGCGGGGCCTTCCACGTGGTCCGGCCCGCGTTCGCCCGTATGGCGCAGGCCGGGTACGGCCGTCTGGTCCTGACGTCCTCGATCGGGGGCCTCTACGGCAACCACGACGTCGCGAACTACGGCGCGGCCAAGGCCGGGATCATCGGACTGTCGAACGTCGCCGCGCTCGAGGGTGCGGCGGCGAACGTCACGTGCAACGTCATCGTGCCCGGGGCCGTCACCCGGATGGCCGAAGGCCTCGACACATCGGCGTACCCACCGATGGGCGCCGATCTGGTGGCCCCGACCGTCGGTTGGCTGGCCCACGAAACCTGTTCGATCACAGGTGAGATCCTGATCGCCATCGCCGGGCGGGTGGCCCGCGCCTACATCGCCGAGACGCGGGGTGTCCACCGTCCGTCGTGGACCATCGAAGAGATCGCGGAGGAGTTGTCCGCGATTCGTGACACCGCGACGGAGGTCGTCTTCCCCGTCGTTCCGGACGGACACGCCGACCACATCCGGTACAGCTTCGGGATGGCCGCGCAGGCGATGTCGCATGACTAGCCCCGGGCCGCTGCAGGGTGTGCGCGTGGTCGACCTGACCGCGATGGTGATGGGCCCCTACTGCACGCAGATCATGGCCGACATGGGTGCCGATGTCATCAAAATCGAACCGCCGCAGGGTGACAACACCAGGTACATCTCGGTGGGACCCGCGCCCGGACTGAGCGGGGTGTTCGTCAACGTCAACCGGGGCAAACGCAGCGCGGTGCTGGACCTGCGCACTGACGCAGGCCGGGACGCGCTGCGCGCGCTGATCGGCACCGCGGATGTGTTCATTCACTCGATGCGTGCGAAAGCGGTTAGCAAGCTGGGCTTCTCGTACGAGGAAGTCGCGGCGATCAACCCGTACATCATCTACACCAACTGCTACGGGTACAGCAGGCGCGGCCCCGACGCTGACCGCCCCGCATACGATGACACCATTCAGGCCGAATGCGGGATTCCCGCCGTCCAGGAACAGTTGACGGGTGAAGCCAACTACGTCGGCACCATCATGGCCGACAAGGTCGCCGGCCTGACCGCTCTCTACGCCACGATGATGGCGCTCTTCCATCGCGAGCGCACGGGCCAGGGGCAGGAGGTCGAGGTCAGCATGTTCGAGACCATGGCCTCGTTCATGCTGGTCGAGCATGCCAACGGCGCCATGTTCGACCCCCCGTTGGGGCCCGCCGTCTATCCGAGGACCGTCGCACCCAACCGTCGACCCTATGAGACCAAGGATGGCCACATCGCGGCCCTGATCTACAACGACAAGCACTGGAACGCCTTCGTCGAGGCCGTCCAACCGCCGTGGAACAGCGACCTGTACTCGACGCTGGAGCGCAGGGCCCGCCAGATCGACACGGTCTACGGACTGGTGGCCCAGACGCTCAAGGAACGCACCACCGACGAATGGCTCACGCTGTTCAACGAACTCGAGATTCCGGCGGCGCCGATTCGCACCCCGGATGCGTTGTTCGATGATCCGCATCTGGCGGCCGTCGGACTGTTCGAGACTGTGCAGACACCGCATGGTCCCGTCCGGTTTCCGGGTGTGCCGACCTGGTTCTCCAGCACCCCCGGGCACGTGCGGGGGCCGGCGCCGGAACTGGGTGCCGACACCGCCGCGGTGCTGGAAGAGTTGGGCCTGACGACCACCGACGCCGAATCCGCGGCGGGATCGGGATAGGGGACGCACACAGTGGATTTCGATATGGGCGCGCAGGCCACGGCGCTGCGCACACAGCTGCGTGACCTGGTGGGCAGGCACCTGCCCGAGGACTTCATGGGCGCTTTCACCGACAATCCGGCGGATCTGGCTGCCGCACAGCAGTTCTGCCGGACCCTGGCAGACGAGGGACTGCTGTGCATGTCGTGGCCGCGGGAGTACGGCGGCAGGGACGCCTCGGTCTGGGAGCAGACCGTGGTGCGTGAGGAGATGTGGGCGCACCACGAACCCCGGGGTGCTCAGTACATGGGCGTCAACTGGGTGGGGCCGATCATCATGCGGCACGGCACCGAGGAGCAGAAGCGTAAGCACCTGCCGCCCATTGCAGCCGGGGAGGTGATCTGGTGCCAGGGATTCTCCGAACCAGAGGCCGGCTCCGACCTCGCGTCGCTGCGCACCACGGCCCGCCCCGCCGACGATGGAAACGGGTGGCTGGTCAGCGGTCAGAAGATCTGGACGTCCTACGCCACCATGGCCCAGTGGTGCTTCCTGTTGGCCCGCACCTCGAAAGAGGACAAGAAGCAGAAGGGGTTGACGATCTTCCTGGTGCCGATGTCGGACCCGGCGATCCAGGTGCGGCCCATCCGCTGCATCATGGGCCCGCACCATCTCAACGAGGTCTTCTTCGACGACCTGCGTGTCACCGAGGCCGACGTGCTGGGCGAGGTCGGTGCGGGGTGGTCGATCGTGCAGGATGTGCTGTCCTTCGAACGGGTCGGGATCGCGCGGTACGCACGGTGTGAGAAGCTGCTGCAGGCCGCGCCCGGGGCCCTGGGGTCGGCATGGACTGCGGTGCCGGATGAGTTGCGCGCCAGATGGACTCGGATGCTGGTGCACTGCCGGCGCGCTCGCCTGCTGGCCTACCGGCTGGTGTCGCTGCAGAGCACCGGACAGGTGCGCCCCGGGGACGCCTCGGGGTACCGGATCGCGGTGACCAAGCTCGACCAGGACAGCGCCGAGGTGCTGATGGAGATCGTGGCCGCGGCTGACGTCACCGATCCCGCGGTGCGCAGATTCCGCGAAGAGGTCGAGGACCACTGGCGGTACTCCCAGGCGTCCACGGTGTCCTCCGGCAGCATCGAGATGCAGCGGATCCTGCTGTCGCGTGCCCTGTTGGCGGCATCATGATCCTCGAACTCAGCGACGAGGCAGCCGAATTCGGGCGACAGGCGCAGCGGGCCTTCGAGGCCGCCGGTGGCGATCAACTGCTGCAGCAGGCCGAGGCCAAACCCGAGACCCGCGAGGCACTCGTCGGCCCGGTGCTGGCCGAACTCGGGGCGTGGGATCTGGACCCCAGGACCGACGCCGACAGTCTCGAGGCTGCGGCGGCGCTGTGCCGCAGCGCCGGGTACTGGGCGTTGCCGTACCCGGTGGCCGAACGTCTGTCCGCTGCCGTGCCCGGCGGTCCGGGTCTGGTGTTCGTCGCGGAGAGCAACCCGTCTGCGCCGATCGCTTTCGTCGACGGTCCTTGGGAGGCCGTGACGCTGCACGGTGTGCGCCACAACGTCGTGGGGGTCTCGGCCATTCGTCCCGGCTTTGTCGCGGAACTCTCGTTGTCGTCTGTCGACGCGGTGGGTGGCGACCTGGTTGCACTCGGTCTGGTGCTGCCGTGCTGGACACTGCTCGGAATGATGGACCGCGCACTGGAATTGACCGTCGCACACGTCAAGCTGCGTCAGCAGTTCGGGCAGCCGCTGTCCGGATTCCAGGGGGTGCAGTTCCAGTTGACCGACGCCGAGGTCGAGCGCAGTGGTGTCGAGATCCTGGCCAAGCATGCGCTGTGGAGTGCTGGGCCGGACTCGGGAGTTCCGGCCGACACCGCACTCGACGATGCACTCGCACTGCGGATGGCCGCGATCGAGGCCGCCGAGGTGGTGTTCCGCGTCTGCCATCAACTGCACGGTGCGGTGGGGTTCTGCGACGAGACGACGCTGTCGTGGCTGTCGCGGTACAGCCAACCGTTGCGGCGTCTGCCGTTCGGGCTTTCGGCGACACGTGATCTGCTGACCGGCCGAATCGACGGCCGCGGTCTGAGCGGACTGTACTCGGCATGACCGACGTCGCACTGGAGGAGTTCCGCCAGACCGTTCGGACCTGGTGCGCCGAACATGTGCCGACCGATTGGCGTGCGCGCCAGACGGGTGTCGGGGACGACGAGTTCGTCGCCTTCCAGAAGTCCTGGTTCGCCAAACTGCATACCGCGGGCTATGCGGTGCCGCACTGGCCCGCCGAGTGGGGCGGTGGCATGTCTGTCGCCCAGCAGATCGTGCTGTACCAGGAGCTGGCTCGCCACGACGCGCCACGCCTGGTGCTGGCCTTCGTCGGTATTCACCATGCCGCGTCGACACTGCTGGTGGCCGGCACCGAGGAACAGCGCCGCCGACATCTTCCTGCGATCCTGGACGGCGAGATCTGGGTGCAGGGGTTCTCCGAACCTGAGGCCGGATCGGACCTGGCGAGCCTGCGGACCACGGCCCGCAAGGTGGGGGACCGCTACGTCGTCAACGGTCAGAAGCTCTGGGCCAGCGGTGGGCTGCATGCCGACTGGTGCCTGTTGCTCGCGCGCACCGATCCCGATGCGCCCAAGCGCAAGGGCATCTCATATTTCCTGCTCGACATGACGACACCGGGAATCGACGTCCGCCCGATCCGCAACGCCGTCGGTGAGTCGCACTTCTGCGAGATCTTCCTCAACGACGTCGAGATCCCCGCCGCGAACCTGGTGGGGCCGGAGAACGCTGGGTGGCAGGTCGCGCAGGCGACGCTGGGCGCCGAGCGCGGGATGACGATGCTGGAACTCGCCGAGCGCCTGGGTCATGCGGGGTTCCGCTGGCTCGTGGATGCGTGCCGGTCGATCGACGACTCCGCCGTGCAGGATCGCCTGAGCGCCTTCGAGATCGAGATCGACGGGCTGCGAGGACTCTGCCGAGATCTGGTGGAGCGCAGCGAGGCCGGCACTTCCGGTGCGGCGGACGCCTCGATCGTCAAGCTGTACTACAGCGAACTGCTGCAGCGGATGACCGACTTCGCGGTCGACATCGGTGGCGTGGCCGCGCACACCGTGTTGTCCAAGCCACTGTCGAGTGGATGGGAATCCGGTTCGTGGGTACTGGATTTCATCGGGTCGTGGGAATGGACGATTCCCGGAGGTGCCAGCGAGATCCAACGAACCATCATCGCTGAGCGTGGTCTCGGCCTGCCGCGGGAGCCGAGCGTTCGATGACCCTCGATTTCAGTGACCTTCATGACGAACTTCGTTCGGTCGCCGGTGATCTGCTGGGCAAGCAGCGCGGCGGCGCGGTTGCGCTGAACGTGCTGGCGCGGGCCGGGTGGACTGGACTGGAGGTCGCCGAGGACCGCGGTGGCGCAGGTGCGACGTTCCGTGAGGTCGCGATCGTCGGTGAGGAGATGGGTCGCGCCGCTGTTGCCAGCGGATTCCTCGGCGCCGCGGTGTTCAGTGTGGGACTGCTGAATGAGCTGCAGCCCAGTGGTTTACGCGATCAGCTGCTGTCCGGTCTGGCGGCAGGGACAGTGGGTGTCGCGACGGCGATCCCTGGGGACCATCGCGACTTTGAGCCGGCTTTCCGGGTGGACAGCGCTGGTCATGTGAGCGGAAGTGCGGCGTTCGTGCCCGATGTCGTCGGCGCGGCGTGGGTGCTGCTGCCTGCTGTCGGTGTCGACGGTGATGTCGTGGTGGCAGCGGTGCGGGGTGAGCAGCTCTCGGTGGTCAATCAGGCCGTGCTCGACGAGACCCGCAGCCTGGCAACGGTGTCCGCGGATTCAGCGCCTGCTGAGGTGCTCACTGTCGCCGGTGACCCGGTGTCTGTCCTCGGCGCAGTGCGGGACCGGGCCTGCGTGGCGTTGGCGTGCGACAGCTTGGGCGTGGCCGCCGCGATGCTGGACGCGACCGTCGACTATGTGAAGGTGCGCGAGCAGTTCGACCGCCCGATCGGTTCATTCCAGGCCGTCAAGCACGCATGCGCCGACATGCTGGTACGGGTGACGGTCGCGCGGCAGTTGGTCAGTGCCGCGAGTGTTGCTGTCGCCGAAGGTGATCCGGACGCCGCACGCGCTGCCGCCAAGGCCAAGGCGTACTGCGGTGAGGCCGCCGTCGAGGTCGCGGGCAAGGCCATGCAGTTGCACGGCGGCATCGGCTACACGTGGGAGAGCGGCATTCACACTTATCTCAAGCGCGCGACGCTGAACCGGGCGCTGTTCGGCGGGCCGGCCGAGCACCGCGCATTCCTCTCCCGCGAGCGTGCGGGTCTGTACAGCGACACGCCGTGAGTTTCGTACAAAGGCGGACGCTCAGGGGCTTTCGAGGTGAGGGCTTCTGGAAGACTGGCTTCTAGAAGATGTTGTCCTTGTGGTTGACGTCGGTCACCAGGCCGCCGTCGACGACGAACTCGGCGCCCGTCGCGAAGGACGACTCGTCGCTGATCAGGAACACCACGAACGTCGAGACCTCTTCGGACTGACCCGGGCGTCCCAGCGGCGCGGTGACCATGTCGTCGGGGAAGTGCTCTGTCATCGGGGTGCGAATGAAACCCGGATGCACCGAGTTGACCCGGATGTTGTGCCGGCCCAGTTCCAGCGCGGCCGACTTCGCCAGGCCGCGCACGGCCCACTTCGAGGCGACGTAGGGGTGCACCATCGGCGCACCGCGCAGGCCCTCGATCGACGAGACGTTGATGATCGAACCGGTCTTGGCGTTCTTCATCTCGCCCACCACGGCCTGCATACCGAGGAACGTGCCGGTCAGGTTCACGTCGATGACCTTCTGCCACTGGGCCATATCGAAGCTGCCGATCTTGCCCAGGGCGACGATGCCGGCGTTGTTCACCAGGCCCGTGACGCCGCCATAGTTCTCGACGGCCGTCGTCACCGCGGCGTCCCACTGGTCGGCCTGCGTGACGTCGAGGTGCACATAGCGAGCGGCGTCACCGAGCTCGGCGGCCAGGGCCTCGCCGGGTTCGTCGAGGATGTCGCCGATCACCACTCGGGCACCCTCGGCCACCAGCATCCGCGCATGCGCGGCCCCCATCCCCTGCGCTCCGCCGCTGATGACCACCACTTTGCCGTCCACGCGTCCCATGGCCGGTGACGTTACCGCACCAAATTAGAACCTGTTCCAATCTCGTCCGAGACCGCGCATACTGCGAAGACATCCCTACAGGACGGAGTTCATCAATGGCCATCCGCGTGGCACTGATCGGAACGGGTAACTGTGGCCGACTGGCGCTGATCCAGTTGATCGAGGACCCCAGGTTCGAACTGACCGCGGTGGGGGTGTCGACGGACGACAAGGTCGGCAGGGACGCGGGAGAGCTGGCGGGATTGGACGTGACGACCGGCATCCTCGCCACCAAGGGCATGGACGCCGCCTTGGCGAGCAAGCCGGACTGCCTGGTGTACTGCGCCATGGGCGACACGCGTCCGGTGGAGGCGACCCGGGAGGTGCGCGCCGCGCTGGCGGCGGGGATCAACGTCGTGGGCTCGGCCCCAGGCGGCCTGCAGTTCCCATGGGGCGGTGCGGTGCCGGAGAAGGCCATCAAGCGCGTGGAAGACGCTGCCCACGAGGGTGGTTCGTCGGTCTTCATCACGGGTGTCGACCCCGGGTTCGTCACCGACCTGGTTCCGTTCGCGGTGGCCAGCACGTGCCAGCGCATCGAACAGATCAAGACGATGGAGATCGCCGACTACGCCACGTATGACGGCGCCGAGGTGATGTTCGACGTCATGGGCTTCGGCAAACCGCTGGATCAGCCCGGGTTCCTGTTCTGGCCCGGATATCTGGCCTCGGCGTGGGGCACCGCGATCCAGATGCTCGCGGCGGGGATCGGCGTCGAGGTCGACGAGATCACCGCAAGCCATGAGTTCGAGCCCGCGCCGCAGGACATCGAGGTCGCGGCCGGGCTGATCGCCAAGGGCACCATCGCGGCGATGCGCTTCGAGATCAACGGTCTGGTCGACGGCAAGCCGGTGATCGTCGTCGAGCACGTCACGCGGGTGCGTGAGGATCTGCGTCCCGACTGGGCGCGACCCGCCCAACCCGGTGGGTCCTACCGTGTGGAGATCACCGGCGAACCGTCCTACGTCGTCGACATCTGCCCGACGAGCAGGCGTGGCGACCACAACTACGCCGCGATACTGGCCGCCGCGGGACGCATCGTCAACGCCATCCCTGACGTCGTCGCGGCGCCACCCGGGATCCGGACGACGTTGGATCTGCCATTGGGGACCGGCCGGGGCGTGTACCGCGCGTCGTAGCCCGCGCCTCTGGCCTGTGGTGGCGCGGAGAACTTGTAAGCTCGCCTCCCGTGTGAGGAGAGGGGGATTTCCGTGACGGAACTGCGTGAACCGCAGGCGACGGCGTTGCGCCGGGTCATCGCCGGCGCATCGATCGGCAACGCCGTGGAGTGGTTCGACTTCGCGATCTACGGGTTCCTGGCGACCTACATTGCGGCCAACTTCTTCCCTGCGGGCAACGACACCGCGGCGCTGCTCAACACCTTCGCGATCTTCGCCGCGGCGTTCTTCACCCGTCCACTGGGCGGTTTCGTCTTCGGGCCCCTGGGTGACCGGATAGGCCGCCACCGCGTGTTGGCCATCGTGATCCTGCTGATGTCGGCCGCCACGCTCGCGATCGGCCTGCTGCCCACCTACGCGTCGATCGGGATCGCCGCACCACTGCTGCTGCTCCTGCTGCGCTGCCTGCAGGGCTTCTCGGCCGGCGGTGAATATGGCGGCGGCGCCGTCTATCTGGCCGAGTACGCCGACGCCGCGCACCGAGGTCGCACCATCACCTTCATGGTCTGGTCCGGCGTCGTCGGCTTCCTGCTCGGGTCGGTCACGGTCACCCTGCTGCAGGCCCTGTTGCCCGCAGCGGCCATGGACACCTATGGGTGGCGCATCCCGTTCCTGATCGCCGGGCCACTGGGCCTGGTGGGGCTCTACATCCGGTTGCGGTTGGACGACACCCCGGAGTTCAAGGAACTCAACGAGACCGACAGCGTCGCCACATCGCCTCTGCGCGAGTCGGTCTCGACTTCATGGCGGCAGATTCTGCAGGTGATCGGCCTTTTCATCGTCTTCAACGTGGGTTACTACGTGGTGTTCACCTACCTGCCGACGTACTTCATCAAGACCCTGAAGTTCTCCAAGACCGACGCCTTCGTCTCGATCACGGTGGCCTGCGTGGTGGCGATCATTCTGATCCTGCCGTTGGCGGCCCTGTCGGACCGGATCGGCCGGCGACCGCTGCTGATCGCGGGCTCGGTGGGATTCGTTGTATTCGCGTATCCGCTTTTCCTGCTGCTCAATTCGGGCTCGCTGGCGGCGGCGATCGCGGCCCACATCGGCCTGGCGGTCATCGAATGCTGCTACATCTCGGCGGCCGTTTCGGCCGGCGTGGAACTGTTCGCGACGCGTGTGCGCTACAGCGGGTTCGCGGTCGGCTACAACCTGTGCGTCGCGGCGTTCGGTGGCACCACGCCGTACATCGTGACGTGGCTGACGACGTCGACCGACAATCCCATCACGCCCGCGTACTACGTGATTGCCGCGGCGGCGATCTCACTGCTGACGGTGCTGACGCTGCGCGAGTCGGCGGGGCGTCCGCTGAAGCGATGACCCGCCGAGATCGACGAAATGGCGGGATTCACTCGACCTTTGCCGCCGAAACGTTGTTATGGGCGGAAACGGCGACGGACTGGGCCCAGCGGTAGTCCGCCTTCCCCGCGGGCGAGCGCATGACTTTCTCCGTCCGGATGAACGCCTTGGGCACCTTGTACCGCGCGATACTGCGACTGCAGGTCTCGGCGAGCTCCTCGTCGCTGGCCGACGTGCCCTCGGCCAACTGCACGATCGCGACCACCTCGCTGCCCCAGCGCTCGGACGGCCGGCCCACCACCACCACGTCGTAGATGTTCGGGTGCGCCGCGATGGCACGCTCGACCTCCTCGGCGAAGATCTTCTCGCCGCCGGAGTTGATGGTCACCGAGTCGCGGCCCAGCAGTTCGATGCGGCCGTCGGGCAGGTAGCGGGCCTTGTCGCCGGGCACCGACCAGCGCACGCCGTCGATGGTCGGGAAGGTGCGCGCGGTCTTGGCCTCGTCGCCCAGATACCCGAGCGGGATCAGGTCCCGACGGGCCAGCCACCCCACCGGGTTGTCCTCGGTGGGGGAGAGCACGCGGTCGAGTTCGGTCGAGACGACGGCGGTGTCCGACCCTGGGTTGAACACCGCGGGCTTGTCGTCACCCGTGGTCACGGTGTTCATCTGCTGTCCGGCTTCCGAGGATCCGACGGCGTCGATCAGCAGCGCGTGCGGCAGCGCAGCGCGCAGGCGCTCCCGCACCGTCGGCGACATCGGGGCACCACCGTTGGTGATCGAGATGAGACCGCTCAGGTCGTAGTCGCCACGCTCGATCTCGTCGGCCAGTGGCCGTGCCATGGCGTCGCCGACCACCGGAATGCTCAGTACGCGTTCACGTTCCACCAGGCGCAGCACATCAGCGGGACGCAGGCGCTCGACATCGTCGGGGATCACGATGCGTCCGCCCATGGTGATGATGTTGTAGGCGGCCCACTGTGCCGCGCCGTGCATGAACGGCGGAAGCATCAACAGCGACATGGCCCCGGCCGCGGCGCGTGCACGTTCCGCGATCTCCTCATACGACGTCAGCGCGGTGTCGCTGCCGAACGGGCGGCCCCCCATGGCGGAGATGAAGATGTCGTGCTGACGCCACAGCACGCCCTTGGGCATGCCGGTCGTTCCGCCGGTGTAGAGCACGTACAGGTCATCGGCCGTGGGCTCGGGGAGTCCGCCCTCGGGGGCGGGCGTGGACACGATCGATTCATAGTCGACCGCGCCCGGCAGCAGTTCGTTGCCCGACTCGTCGGCGACCTGGATCAGCACGCGAAGATCGGGCAGGCGGTCACGGATCGCTGCGACGCGCGGCGCGAATTCCGCGTTGTACACCAAAGCCGTTGCGCGCGAGTCGGTCAGTAGGTAGACCAACTCCTCCTCGACGTAGCGGTAGCTGACGTTGAACGGTGCCACCCGGGCGCGATAACCGGCGATCATCGCTTCCAGGTACTCATTGCCGTTGCGCAGATACAGGCCCAGGTGGTCCTGCCCGGTTTCGTGGCCGAGCAGGTCCGAACGTTCGGTGTGGCAGCCCAGGCCGACCGCGGCGAGGTGGTTGGCCACGCCCTCGACACGCGCGGCGAACTCGGAGTAGGTGAAGCGCTTGTCGCGCCAGACCAGGAACTCCTGTTCTCCGATGGCGTCGGCCACCGTCGAGAAGACCGTGCTCAGATTGAAGCTGATCGGATCACCGCTCATGTCGGTCATGACCTCCCGCACCACCCGCCAATGTTGTGAGCCAATCTAGAACACGTTCTAGGAGTGGTCGTGGTCACCCCGCACCGTTGACGTGGGCCACCCGTTCTGGGAATCTCACTACCGAAATGGTAGAGCGGCATTCTCTCGGCGCCGCCGCTTCGAGACAAGGGAGAGACCGTTGGCAGCCAAGGGCTACGTCATCATCACCGAGGACATCAAGGATCCCGAGGGCATGAAGGAGTACGCCAAGTTGGCCATGCCCGCGATGGGCAAGGCCAAGATCGTCGCCGTGGACACCAAGCCCGAGGTCGTTGAGGGTTCCTGGCACGGCACGCAGACCGTCGTGCTGGAGTTCGAGTCGGTGGACGCGGCCAAGGAGTGGTACTACTCCGACGAGTACCAGGCCGCTGTGAAGTTGCGGCAGGCCGCCGCCGACTGCAATGGCGTCATCCTGACCGGCTTCCCGTCCTGACATCTGGCTGTGGGGGGGGGGGGGGGGGGGGGGGGGGGGGCGGGGCGCGGGGGGGGGGGGGGGGGGGGGGGGGGGGGGGGGGGGGGGGGGGGGGGGGGGGGGGGGGGGGGGGGGGGGG
>NZ_LZHW01000012.1 GCF_001667265.1 Mycobacterium sp. ACS4331
CGTGAACTCGCACGAATCGGGGCCGGAACGTGCGAGTTCACGTCTGCTCGCGGGACGCGGGTGACCGGATCCCGCGCACTAGGGTGGTCAATCATGACGGTGACGCGGCTGCAGCCTTATGCGGTGACCATCTTCGCCGAGATGTCGGCGCTGGCCGCCCGCATCGGTGCGGTCAACCTCGGCCAGGGGTTCCCGGACGAGGACGGCCCACCCGCGATGCTCAAGATCGCCGAGAACGCGATCGCCGAGGGCGTCAACCAGTACCCGCCCGGGCTGGGCGTCGCGGCGCTGCGTGAGGCGATCGCCGCACAGCGCAGCCGGCATTACGGCATCGACTACGACCCGGACACCGAGGTGCTGGTCACCGTCGGAGCCACCGAGGCCATCGCCGCCAGCGTCATCGGCCTGGTGGAGCCCGGCTCGGAGGTCGTGCTCATCGAGCCGTTCTACGACTCGTACTCCCCCGTGCTCGCGATGGCGGGCTGTCATCGCGTCACGGTGCCGCTGGTCCCGGACGGCCGCGGATTCGCGCTCGACGTCGACGCCCTGCGCGCCGCGGTCAGCCCGCGCACCAAGGCCATCATCGTCAACTCACCGCACAACCCCAGTGGCACGGTGCTGGGCCACGAGGAACTCAGCGCACTCTCGGCGGTGGCCGTCGAGCACGACCTGCTGGTGATCACCGACGAGGTCTACGAGCACCTGGTGTTCGACCATCAGCATCTGCCGCTGGCGGCCTACCCGGGCATGGCCGAGCGCACCGTGACCATCTCGAGTGCCGCCAAGATGTTCAACTGCACGGGCTGGAAGATCGGATGGGCCTGCGGCGCCCCGGATCTGATCGCGGGCGTGCGGGCGGCCAAGCAGTACCTCAGCTATGTCGGGGGTGCGCCGTTTCAGCCGGCCGTGGCACACGCGCTCAACACCGAGGACCAGTGGGTGCGGGCGCTGCGCGACTCGCTGCGGGTCAAACGCGACACGCTCAGTGCCGCACTGACCGATATCGGCTTCGACGTCCATGAGAGTGCGGGCACCTACTTCGTGTGCGCCGACCCGCGCCCTCTGGGCTACGACGACAGCACCGAGTTCTGCCGGCAGCTGCCCCACACCGCGGGTGTGGCCGCGATCCCGCTGTCGGCGTTCTGCGATCCGAACGGCCCGCACTTCGCCGACTGGAATCACCTGGTGCGCTTCGCGTTCTGCAAGCGCGACGACACCCTCGACGAGGCGATCAACCGGCTCGAGGTGCTAAAGGGCGGCCGCGACGCGCCAAAGAGCCTCTAGCTCAACCGGGTCGTCGCGTTTGAGCGGGGAGATGACGACGTCGGTGGCGCCGGCGTCGCGGTAGGCCGAGAGCTTCTCGAGGACCTCGTCATGCGATCCGACGATCGCCAGGTCGGCCGCCGACGCCAGTCCCTCACGTGCGACGACCTTCTGGTACGACGGGATGGTGTCGTAGAAGCTCAACGCGGCCCGGGCCGCGGCCAGGCCGGCGTCACGATCGTCGGTCACGAGCACCGGTGCGGCCGCGATCACGCGCGGCGCGGGCCGTCCCGCCGCCGCTGCCGCGGCCGTGACGGTCGGCACGATGAAGTCCTCGATCGTCCGGGTGCCGGCCAGATACGGAAGGGTGCCGTCGGCCAGTTCCCCGGTGATCTGCAGCGCCTTGGGGCCCATGGCCGCGACGTACAGCGGCACCGGGTGCCCACCGGCGACCTGCACAGGCCATTCCGGTGCGGCGGTGATGTGCTCACCGTGCACGTCGACGGGCTGGCCGTCGAACACCGCACGCAGCACCAGCAGGTGTTCGCGCAGGCGCGCGACCGTGCCCGCCGGGTCGATGCCGAAGGTCCGCTGCTCGATGACGTGGGCGCCGAGGCCCAGGCCGAGGCTGAAGTGGCCGTGCGTCGCGGCCTGCGCGGTCTGCGCCAACGACGCGACGATCAACGGGTGCCGAGGGTTGATCGGCACCACGGACGTGCCGACTCCCAGGCCGGGGACGGCGGCGCCGACGAGGGCCGCCAGCGTGATCGCGTCGACGTCCAACTGTTGTGCCAGCCAGATCTGGCGGACGCCGAGGTCGAACGCCCGGCGGGCCTGGTCGATGACATCGTCGACCACATTGGCGGCATTGGGGAAGGGTGAGAGGAAGATTCCGGTGGGCATTTCTGTGCCAACCACATCCGGCGCGCAGAGCTTCCCCTGGAATCACAACGATCGCATCTCCTGCGCGCCCGTCGATACACACCGAGACACAACATCTGTGACGATGGGCAGATGGCAGAACCCGCCTACCCGATCGCCCCGACACTGCTGGCCCGCATCGACGACCTGCTCACTGAGGTGGACGCCGAACTCGCGGCCCGCTATCCCGGTGGCGGCGACGACGGCCAACCCGTGCACACCGTCTACCTCAGCGCGGCGATGGCCGACACCGACACGCCACAGCGCTGGGGTTCGGCGGCCGTCGCCCTGCTCGACCAGCACCGCGACCTGCTGGTGGAGTTGGCCGACGAGGCCGCCGTCGACGAGGTGCGAACACGCTTGGCCACGGCCCCGATCCAGGATCTGCGCCTGGACTTCGAGGACGGTTACGGGTGGCGCCCCGACGCCGACGAGGACCGCGACGCGCTCGAGGCGGGCCGAACGCTGGCCGCGTTGAAGCTGCCGACCGGCGGGGTGCGGATCAAGGGACTCACCACCTCCGAACGCCGACGGGCGATCCGCACACTGGAGTTGGTGCTCGACGGCGCGGGCGGCGTGCCGGACGGCTTCGTGTTCACGGTCCCGAAACTGCGCGTCGCACAACAGGCGACCGCCGCGGTCTGGCTGTGTGAAGCCGTTGAGCAGGCCCACGGTCTGCCGGACGGGACACTGCGGTTCGAACTGCAGATCGAGAGCCCGCAGGCCATCCTCGGCGCGGATGGCGCCGCGACGGTGGCGCGGGCGCTGCACGCCAGCCAAGGCCGCTGCCTCGGATTGCATTACGGCACATACGACTACAGCGCCGCCTGTGGGATCTCACCGCAACAACAGGCCCTCGACCACCCGGTCGCCGACCACGCCAAGGCCGTGATGATGACGGCGGCGGCGCAGACCGGGGTGCGCGTGGCGGACGGCTCGACGCAGGTCATGCCGGAGGGCAGCGACGCACAGGTGCGCGCGGCGCTGGTCCGTCACCACGGCCTGGTCACCCGCTCGCTGCAGCGCGGGTACTACCAGGGCTGGGATATGCATCCCGGCCATCTGGTGACGCGCTGGCTGGCCACCGGCACATTCTTCCGCGCGGCCCTCGACGCCGCGGCACCGCGGCTGCAGGCCTACCTCGATCGCCGGGGTGGTGCGATCGTCGACGAACCGGCCACCGCGGAGGCGCTGGCCACAGTGATCCTGCGCGGTCTGTCGGTCGGGGCGTTCACCACCGACGACGTGCTGAAACTCGCGCCCGCCGGCGACCTGTCCACCCTACGAAACCTGAAGGAACGCAAGCTTTCATGACCGACTCGCCACCCGATTTCAGCTGGTTCCCCGATCTGGCGCTGCGCACGGCGGGAGGTGCGGTGCTGTGGGCCAACGACGACTCCTTCGCCGAGAAGGAGAACCTGATCATGCCGGGACCGGCGAAGTACCAGCCCGCGACCTTCGGCCATCGCGGTCAGATCTACGACGGCTGGGAGACGCGCCGGCGCCGTGAACCCGGCTATGACGAGGCCATCGTCCGTCTCGGCGTGCCCGGCGTGATCCGGGGCGTGGTGATCGACACCGCGTGGTTCAAGGGGAACTTCCCGCCGGAGGCGTCGGTCGAGGCGCTCGAGGTCGACGGCTATCCCCCGGTCGAGCACCTGATCGACCATCCCGGGTGGGAACCTATCGTCGAACGCGCGAAGATCTACGGTGACAACCGCAATCCGTTCGAGGTGCACTCCGAGAAGCGCTACACCCATGTGCGCCTTCGGATCTTCCCCGACGGCGGTGTCGCGCGCCTGCGGGTGCACGGCGAGGGCCGACCCGATCCGGCGCTGCTGGGCCTGGGTCCGCTGGATCTGGCGGCGCTGGAGAACGGCGGGCTGGTGCTGGACTGCTCCAACCGGTTCTACAGCTCACCGCAGAACCTGATCTTCCCCGGCGTCGCCAAGGTCATGGGCGACGGGTGGGAGACCGCGCGCCGGCGCGACGACGCCAACGACTGGGTCCGGATCCGGTTGGCGGGCCGCGGGCGGATCCGGCTGGCCGAGATCGACACGTCCTACTTCCTCGGCAACAGCCCGGGTGCCGCGGCGCTGAGCGGCCTGACCGACGACGGCGAGTGGGTGGAACTGCTGCCGCGCACCGACTTACAGCCCGACACGCGACACCGCCTGCTGGTGGGATCCGACGCCGTGGTGCACGAGGCGCGGTTGGACATCTATCCCGACGGCGGCCTGGCCCGGCTGCGCCTGTTCGGAGACCTCGTGTGAACGCCTACCCGCGGGACATGGTCGGCTATGGCCCGCATCCGCCCGATCCGCAGTGGCCCGGCGGCGCGGCGATCGCGGTGCAGTTCGTGCTCAACTACGAGGAGGGCGCCGAGAACTGCGTGCTGGACGGGGATCCGGTGTCGGAGACCTTCCTGTCGGAGATGACGCCGGCTGAGGCCTTTCCCGACCGGCACATGAGCATGGAGTCGCTCTACGAGTACGGGTCGCGGGCGGGCCTGTGGCGGGTGCTGCGGATCTTCGAGCAGCGCGGCCTGCCGCTGACCATCTTCGCGGTCGCCCGGGCCATGCAGCGCAATCCCGAAGCGGTGGCGGCCTTCGGGGAGCTGGGCCACGAGATCGCCTGCCACGGGTTGAGGTGGAAGTCCTACCAGGGCAGTGACATCGAGGTCGAACGGGCGCACATGGCCGAGGCGGTGGCGATCCTTCGCGACCTCACGGGCGCGGCGCCGCTGGGCTGGTACACCGGCCGGGACTCCCCACGCACCCGCGATCTCGTGGTCGAGCACGGCGGATTCGTCTACGACTCGGACTCATACGCCGACGACCTGCCGTACTGGGTCCAGGTACGCGCAGGCTCAGGCCTGGTGGACCATCTCGTCGTGCCGTACACGTTGGACACCAACGACATGCGGTTCGCCTCGCCGGCCGGGTTCGCCAACGGTGAGGAGTTCTTCGCCCACCTGCGTGATGCGTTCGATGTGCTGTATGCCGAAGGCCTTGCGGGGCAACCAAAGATGCTGTCGGTGGGACTGCACTGCCGGTTGGTGGGACGGCCCGCGCGGGCCGCGGCGCTGCAGCGGTTCCTGGACCACGTTCAGGGCCACGATCGGGTGTGGGTCGCCCAGCGCATCGAGATCGCCGAGCACTGGCGCTCGATGCACCCGGCCGGTCAGCGTTCGCTGTAACGCTTGGGTGGCGGGGGCGCGTACTCGCCGCGCTTGCCCGTGCCCAACCCCATGGTCACCAGGGACTGCACCGTCAAGGTGGCCGCCGTGACTCCGTCGACGACGGGCACCCCGATGTCGTCGGCGATCTGGGCGCACATCTGCGCCATGCCGGCACAGCCGAGCACCACAGCGTCGGATCCGTCGGCTTCGACGGCGTCTCGGCAGGCCTCGGTCACGACCTTGCGCGCCATAGGGTCGGTCTCGAGGTCGAGCACCGGGATCTCGCAGGCATGGATGCCGCGGCAGAACCGGTCCATGCCGTACCGCTGGGCCAGTTCAGCGGCGCGGCCGATGGTGCGCCCCAGCGTGGTGACCACGCTGAAGCCACGGCCCAGGTGACTCGCGGTGTGCATCGCGGCCTCGGCGATGCCCACCACCGGTCCCCGCGCCACCTCGCGCGCCGCGTCCAGACCGGGGTCCCCGAAGCAGGCGATCACGTAACCGTCGACACCCTCCCGTTCACCGCGCGTGATCACCTCGAGCAGCCCCGGCACGCTCATCGCCTCGTCGTAATGGCTCTCGATCGATTCGGGACCGAACGGAGAGGTGACACCGTGGACCACCGTGCCGGGACCGGCCACTGCCGTTGCGCAGCGGGCGATCCCGGCCGTCATGGTCTCGGTGGTGTTCGGATTGACAACCCAGATGCGTTTCACGACAACGATTCTGCAACCAGCTTGTCTCGGGTGGCCAGCAGGCGGTAGAGGCCGAACGCCACGCCGCAGCCGATGAACCAGCTGTACTGCGCCGCGGTGGCCATGCCGGGCACACTGCCGCCCAGCAGCACCGGGATCACCGCGAGCACCGCGCCGACGGCGGTGGCGATCACCGCGATGACGTTGTAACCCTTGGTGTACCAGTATTTTCCGTCCTCGTTCATGGTGAACAGGTCGTCGACCACCACCTTCTGCTTGCGCACCAGGTAGTAGTCGGCGATCAGAACGCCGAAGAGAGGCCCGATGAACGCGCCCAGGGTCTCAAGCGTGTAGTGGATGACCTCGGGATTGGCATACAGGTTCCACGGCGTGATCAGCACCGAACCGACCGCGGCGATCATGCCGCCGGCGCGCCAGCTGATCCGCTGCGGACTGACGTTCGAGAAGTCGAAGGCGGGGCTGATGAAGTTGGCGACGATGTTGATGCCGATGGTGGCGATCGAGAACGTCAACGCGCCCAGCACGATCGCGAACGTGCTGTCGATGCGCGCGACGGTCTCGACCGGGTCGGTGATCAGCTCGCCGAACACCGGCACCGTCAGCGACGCGGTGACGACCACCAGGAGCGAGAACACCAGGAAGTTGACCGGCAGGCCGAGGAAGTTGCCGCGCTTGACGGCCTCGAACGACTTGCCGTACCGCGAGAAATCGCCGAAGTTGAGCATCGGACCGGAGAAGTAGGACACCACCAGCGCGATCGCGCCGAGCATGACGGGCAGCGACGACCATCCGGTGTAGGTGACCCCGCCGAGGTTGAGATCGATTGCACCCCAACCCGCTTTGTATATCAGGTAGCCGCAGAGGATGAACATCACGACGTAGACCGCCGGGCCGCAGAAGTCGATGAATCGGCGGATGGACTCCATGCCCCGCCAGAACACGCAGGCCTGCAGCACCCACAGCAGCAGGAAGCTGCCCCAACCCAGCAGCGACAGTCCCGCGAACCCGTACTGCTCGACCTGCGCGTAGGGCATCAGGCCGGGGAACAGCTTGAGCAGCACCACGTCGAGGGCGGCCGACGCCAGGTAGGTCTGGATTCCGTACCACGCCACCGCGATGAGGCCACGGATGATCGCCGGGATGTTGGCGCCCAGCACACCGAACACGGTGCGGCAGATCACCGGGTACGGCACGCCGGCGGCCTGGCTGGGTTTGGCGACCAGGTTGCAGAAGTAGTTGACGATCACGATGCCCACCAGCAGCGCGACCAGAACCTGCCAACTCGCCAGGCCCAGTGCGAACAGGCTGCCTGCGGTCACGTAGCCGCCGACGCTGTGCACGTCGGACATCCAGAACGCGAAGATGTTGTAGGAGGTCCACGTCTGCCTGCCCAGCGGGGCGAGGTCCTCATTGGTCAGTCGCGGGTCGTAGCCCGGCTTGATGACTCCGCCGCCGACGGGGTGGCCCGCGGCTTCGATCATGTCATCGGCGCCGGCTCTGGCGCCCGGTGGAAGGTCTCGCGTCTCGGATTGTGCTGCGGTCTCGGTCACGGCGCTCCTCTGCGAGTGAGGTCAGGGATGCTGCGACGCTATGGAGGAGGTGTTGCCGCCGTATTTCGTCGGCGATATGCCGTTATTGCGGGCGAAATATATCTTCGGGCGCCAGCAGCCCCGAGTCCGAGGGAAGCGTCGAGATCACCTCGTTGAGGCGGCGGGCATGCTCCTCCGACACCGCGAGCAGGCGCTCGGCGTCACGGGCCACAAACGCCGCCAGCATGTCACCGTGATCGGCGTGCAACCGCGCGCGGTCGGCCCGGCTGACATGCACCATGGGCTGCACGGGTTCGGTGACGTTCCACGCCACCTCCAGCATGTGCAGGAGCCTGTGCATGCCCGACGGCCGGGTCAGCGCCATATGGAACTGCCGGCTCAACCGGTGGTAGGTGACCGCCTGGTCGTCCGAGACAGCCTGTGCCAGTGCCTCATTGAGGGTGACGACGGCGGCGCGGTCGGCGTCGGTGGCGCGACGCACCGCGGTGGCCAGGGCCGCGGACTCCAACGACTCGCGCACGATGTACATCTCGCCCAACTCCTGTGCGGTCAGCTGCGCGACCGAGTAGCCGCCGTTCTGGCGGTGGGTCACCAGCCCCTCACCGATCAGCGTCTTCAGCGCCTCGCGCACGGGGATGTGGCTGACGCCGAGGACCTCCGCCACCTCTGCGGGCGGGATCGGTGTGCCGGGCGGCGCCGCGCCGTCGAGGATCACCCGCCGCAGTTCGGTCAGAACCGTGTCGAACTGGCCGGCACCCCGATCGGCCGCAAGCCTTTCGAGCAGCGGGGAGCGCCGATGCGGGTGGGGCATCTGCGCACCCTACGACGTGTCAGCCCCGGTTGCGCGTCACGCGACTGCGCAGTCGATCGATCGCGGTGTCGAGCACGATCGACTTGGCCCGCTTGAGCAGGAATCTCGGTACCGGCGCCGACGGGTCCACGGTGATGTCGAACCGCACGCGCGTCATCTCCCCCTCGGGTGTGAGGTTGTACTCCGCGTGCTGACCGCGCTGCTGGAACGTGTCCTTGGCGTCCCACACCACCCAGTCCTCACCCCAGTGGTATTCGAGAAGTTCACGGTCGGTGACACCCATGAGCCGCATCGTCGCCCGAACATGGTGCGGACGGCCGTCGGGGTGGCGGTCCAGCACTGTGACCTCGCGGTGCAGTCTCGACCACGACGGCAGGGCGTCCATATCGGCGAGGGTGTCCAGGATCGTGCGCGGCGAGGCGTCGAACAAGGCTTCTCGTGACGCCCGGACGGCCATGGTTCAAACGTAGCGACGGTGGCAGCGCTGTGCCATCGGACCCGCCGCCGACGGCGTCAGCCCTTTTTGACTTTCAGCACCTGCTTGCGCAGGCCGTCGGTCGCCGTCTCCATGCCGCCCTTGAGGGTGCGCTTGAGCAGGAAGCCGGGGATCGGCACCGACGGGTCGACGGACATGTCGAACCGGACCCTGGTCTTGTCGCCGTCGGGGGTCAACGTGTACGCCGCGTCCTGCGCCTTCAGCTGCCCCGCCGAGACCAGCGTCCAACTCACGCTGGTGTCGGTCCACGTGTACTCGATCACCTGGACGTCGGTCAGGCCCGCGGCCTTGACCGTCATCTTGGCCTGTCGCGGGCGACCGTCGTCGTAGGTGTCGACGATCTCGGACTTCTGGAACTGCGGGGACCAGGTCGGCGTCGCCTCGACATCGGCGATCACGTCCAGGATCTCCTGGGCGGTCGCCTCGATCACCACTTCACGCGAATCTTTGACAGCCATTGGCAAACCCTAGCGAAACGGATCCCGAACCCGACGGCTTTGGGCGGCAGTAGTGTCGGCACATGGGCACCAACATCGATCCGTCGGCCGCACCGAGTGGGACCGGGTGCGCTGAATGCGAGGCGGCCGGGGGTTGGTGGTTTCATCTGCGCCGTTGCGCGGCGTGCGGGCACATCGGCTGCTGCGACGATTCGCTGATGCGCCACGCGACGGCGCACTGGCGGGCCACCGGCCACCCGGTCATCCAGTCCTTCGAACCGGGCGAGGACTGGTTCTGGAACTACGAGACCGACGATTACGACGCGGGCCCGGAACTGGCGCCGCCACAGTCGCGTCCGGCCGACGAGACCGCGCCCGGCCCGCGTGGACGCGTGCCCCGCGACTGGGTGCAGCAGCTTCAGCAGCGCAGCGACTGAGCCGGCGCGCACCGTGCTGTCGGGTGGTGCACACCGCCGCTCGGGATCAGCGGCGGGGTGGGCTGTTCATCGTCGACGACGCCCCGGCTCGGCACCGGTTCCCCGTGGTGGAGGCGGATCCACGCGCACACCGCGTCCAAACCCGCACGGGCGTCGTAGTCCTCGCCCCGCACCACGACCCGCTTCTTGCGGAACACCCTGGTCCCGGTCGCCTTGAACGACACCGGCGGCGCGTACCGCGGTGGCTGCCCGTGCTCACGGTGCACACAACGGATGTCGACCGCGTCGTCGAAACGCTGACCCAGGTCGGACTCCGCGAAGAGCGCGGTGTAGCAGATCGTGAACAGCCAGGTGTTGTCTGCCCGCCGCTCGCCACGGACGATCATTCGGTCGTTGCCGATCTTCGCCATGGCCGCCTCCCCGTGCCGTGCTGAACAGCACCAGCCTCTCGGAGGCGGAGGACGGGATCACGCGTAGCGAACTACGCGTTGTCGGTTGCGACTACCTGCCGGCCTGTTCCATCGCCTTGGCGAACTCCACCGACATCTGCTCGGCGAAGGCGGTGACGGCCTTGAGCGGGCGCAGCATGACCGTGAACTCGTCGATCAGACCGTCGGGCCCGGTGTGGAGGAAATCGCAGCCGTTGATGTCGAGGTCGCCGACCTTGGCGGTGAACACCAACGCGTGGTCGGCCGCGTCCGGGGCACCGATCTCCCGTACGTAGCGCAGGTCGGAGAACACCTTCTCGACGGCGGTCAGGATCACCGCGACGGTGTCGCGACCGTGGTAGGGCTTGTGCGCGATCGGACTGCGGAACACCACGTCCTCGGCGAGCAGCGCAGGCAGAGCGTCGAAGTCGCCGGCCTCGACGGCGGCGCGGAATGGGTGCATGTGGTCACGGTAGCGGAGTGGAATGCCACGCTATGGGGTAGTCCGTCGGCATGACTCAACCGACACAGGACAACGACGACGTGGAGAGCGATCCCGCGAAAGGCGACAGCGATCCCGCCAAGGCCGATGGGGATCGCACCGACTGGGCCGATGAGGGCGGCGCGACGCCGAGTGGGCCGGCGACCGACACCGACGCGTCCTGATCACCGCACGACGAAACCGGCCGTCACCTCCCAATCGCGGTAGGTGACGGCCGGTCTCGTTGTCTACAGGTGCGGTGCCTGACTGATGGTGGTGTCCGGGGTGCCCACGGTCTGGCAGTAGGTCTGCACTGCCGTCCGGGTGGCGGTGAGCTCGATGTTGGAGGGCTCGTTCTTGCCCTCGTCCTTGAGCATCTTGGTGATGGTCTCGTTCTGGGTCTTCTCGTCAGAGGACGTGAAGTCCTTGCACTTGGTGTCACCGCCTTGGTTGATGACTGTCGATGAGCAGCCGGTCATCACGGCCGCGGCCGCGAAGCCCGAGATCACCATCGCCATGAAGCGGTTCATCAGATCCTCCAGAGGTAGTTGGACGCTCACACTGTTGCCCGATTACGGTGCCGTCAAACCTTTGCCAGGATGTCCTCGGCGAACCGTTCGACGCCCTCGCGGTATCGATTGCCCCGCCATGGCGCGCACATCACGCCTGTGATGCCGATGTCCTCGGCTCGCCGGTACAGGTCCACCGACGGCGCGTGCAGCAGCGACAACACGATCTCGAAGGGCTCGTCGCCGCGGCCGGACTGCGTGCGGTGCTTCTGCAGACGCTCGACGACCGCGACGGCGTCATCCCACTTGTACGCCAACCCGACCCACCCGTCGCAGTGCTCGGCGGCCCTCCGCAGCGCCACGTCCGAGTCGCCACCGCACAGGATGGGCACCGGCGCCGGCGGGTGCGGTTCGATCATCATCTCCGGCACCGAGTAGTGCTGGCCCTGCCAGGAGACCCAGCCCCCCTTCCACAGTGCGCGAAGAGCGTGGATCATCTCGGTGGTGCGCGCCCCGCGCGTATCGAAGTCCTGTCCCAGAAGCTCGAATTCCTCACGCATCCAACCGGTTCCGATCGCGAGCTCAACCCTGCCGTCCGACAGTGCCGCCGCGGTGGCGACCTGTTTGGCGACCTCCAGCAGCGGTCGCGCACCGACGATGTACACCGCGTTGGAGAACCGCAGGCGGGTGGTGACGGCGGCCAGAGCGCCGATTGTCACCCAGGAGTCCGGCCATTCGGTCTCCGGTGGCCACGGCGGCTTGTCCCCGGTCAGCGGGTAGGGCGTGCTCAGCTGGCGTGGGTAGATCAGGTGGTCGGAGGTGAACATGCCGGTGAACCCGGCCGCATCCAGCAGGGGCGCGATGCCGAGCAGGTCGCGTGTCGGGAGGAAGGCCGTACCGGACCAGAACTGCATGGGGTTACTGTTGCATGTTCAGTTGACGGGGCGCGCAGGGGCCTGCATTCGAGGACTGTGCGACCGTGAGTGCGCCATGCGGATCCGCTCAGGGCGTGTGGGCGATGTCGGGTTCGGCGAGGTGCGCGAAGAGCTCCTCACGCCGGTCCTCCTCGAGGTCGAGCACCACGCTGGTGAGCCGTCGCACGTCCGGGTCATGCGCCAACGCAAGCCATTTGAGATCGCTGATCAACCGCGTCAGATACGGCAGATCACTGAGCTGGTACTCCGCCGCCAGATACACCGGACGCACACCGAAGAACTCGCACAGCGCCTGCGCGATCGACTCCGACGGCCTCTCCCGCAGGCCCGCGCGCAGCTGGGACAGGTAGGGGCCGGAGATGTGCACCCCCTTGGCCGCCAGCGCGGTGACCACCTCGCTGTTGCTGTACCCGCGGCGATCCGGAGCCTGCACGCCCGCGAAGAGGGCATTGAGCCGTTGCTGGAATGTCCCCGCCAGATCGACCATGGGCTTGCCGCCCAGAACCGCGGGAGGACGGCGCCGCCGCGGGGCCGCGGCCGCACCGGCATCCAGCCGTTGCGGTGCGCGGCGGTCGGTGATCGCGTCGGTGACGTCGCGGGACAGGCACAGGATCTCGCCCACACGTCCGTCGTCGTCGGCCACCGGGGTCAGGGAGTTCTGCCAGAACGTGGGCTCGCCGAAGGCACCGACCGTCTTGCCGATGAACTCGGTGCGGGTGCCGCCCGCGGCCGTCTTCAGCGCTCGCATTCCCGCGCCGCGGATGCTCGACGGCAGCAGCTCCAGCCACGGCATCCCGAACTCGGTCTCGTCCAGCGGCAGGCCCAGGGTCTGGCATCCGCGCTGATTCATGTGCAGAAGGGTTCCGTCGAGGCCGACGAGTTTGACGCAGTCGCTTGCGTTGCGCAGCGGCCTGGCGACCTGTGCCGGCGACACGGCGGGCACGACGTCGGGTTCGGACAACGCGGCGTCGGCGCGCAGCACCCATCTGGCCCGACGGCCGTCGTTGTCGAGCTTGGCGACCTGGCCGCGCCGCTCGAGGATGGCCAGGCTCCGGTACATCGTCTCGGTCATGACGTAGACGTTGAACTGCGCGGCCAGGCAGCGCCTCAGCTCACTGGTCGAGATGGCGTCGCTGCGGTCCGCCAATGCGGTGATGATCAGTCCGCGAAGAGCCTCCCCGGACGCGTTTCCCGCCACGGCCGTCATCAGGCGACCTCGTCGCTGACGTCGGCGTCCACAGGTGTGCCCATTCGCTCGACTAGGTCCCCCAGGGTCGGGTACTCGTCGGCGTACTTGGTGGCCAACTGCCTCGGTGTCGCGCCGTGGTTGTTGGCCGCCTCCGGGTCCGCGCCGGCGTCCAGAAGCGCCGCGACCATGTCTGCACTCTCCGGCAGCTGGTAGACCGCCCGCCACAGGGCCGTGTTGCCCCAGCGGTCGCGCGCCTCCACCGCCGCGCCGCACTGCAGCAGGACCTCGACCACGTCGATGTCGTTGGCATCGACCGCGCAGTGCACGACCGTCTTGCCGTCCGCATCCTTGTCGTCGAGTTGCCCCCCGTGCGCGGCGACCAACTCAGCCAGTTCTCTGCGTTCACGCCCCCTCAGCGCGTCGTAGCTGAACATGTTGCCTGAATTCCTCTCCACGCCGGCCAACTCGCGGACTGACTCCCGAGTAGGGAGCGGAGTCCGCATGTCAGTAGACATAGCTGGGGCGAGTAAGTCAACCGATGTTCTCATGGATGTACGCCACACCATCGGTGTGGAAGGACCGATCAGGCGGCGGACGGTTTTGCCATATCCGCAGATCAGTCCCGGTTTACGCACATCCGGCAGCTTTTCCGGGTGTGCAATTGTTCACTACCCGTGCCGACAAACTATGTTTGCTGCACCCGCCGTTGACGGGCGGGGTCGCCGCGCCGTCGGCCTCTCGGTTGAGAAATTTGCCGATAGGCACAATTGATTTGCTCATCGCATCGCCCGCTAGAGATCGGGCTGCCAGGCCAGCACGCCCATCCCTACGACTGACACACGGATTTGGTACAGAAAGTGCTGCGACACAAGGCATTTCATGGACCATAGCGCGTCCAACCCTTGCGGCGAACACTTGGTCAGCACCCAGCGTGCAGCATCACAGCAAACGGCACTCGTCTAACGACCACCGATTGCACGGATTCGAACGCGTCGAACGTGGAAACCACTGCGGCCCAATGTACGAAGGTGCAGGCGAGGCGGCGCGGAGGGGGCTTCGTCCGTGGGAGCGGTTACACGGCGTCCACGTACAGGTCACCGGCAGCGTTGGGCATCTCCTCCCTGAGATGCTCAGCACCGTCGAAGAACTCGATGGCCTTGGTCAGGCGCCCCGCGGTCACCACGGAGTCACAGTTCCGCTGGCCCGCCATCAGGACCTCCTCGCCGACCGCAGCTGTGCGTTGAACCAAGCCCGCGTCCCCGCGACTGTCCGGCCCTGCTTCGACACGTCCTCGAGCAGACGCTCACCTGCGGCGGCCGCGCCGCGGAACTCGTCCTCGGTGTACTCGACGATTCGGCCGTCGTTTCCGGTCCACGCGGTGACCAGCCGGGCAAGTTCGCTCAACCGTTGCTCCCACGCGTCGTCGTCCACGGAGTCGGCGGCGCGGACCAAGAACAGGTCGATGTCGCTGTCGAGCCTCATTCGCCCCGTCGCTGCGGACCCGAACACCGCGGCGTACTTCAGACTGTCGCCCCACTCGCCCAGGTGCCGTCCGAGGTGATCGAGGAAGGTGGAGTCCAGCCGCGACAGCATCCTGATCGGTTCGGCTGCGAGGTGCTCGGTGTTGAGTCGGTAGGTGTGGGTTCGACCCACCTCGTCGTGCAGCACCACACCTTGCCCGGCGAGGCGGTTAAGGACCTTGCGGATGCCTTCCCCCGACGCGGTCGTGAGGATGCGCTGAACCTGATTGATCGTAAATGTGGCGTCTGCACTGGCCAGGACTGCGAGCACGTCGCCGTCCAGGGTCGGCGTCACCGTGGCGAACGGCTTGTGCAGCTGCATGGTCCACACCTCATCTCTAACTAAAGTTAGAGTAACACAACTATAGTTGGAGACGAGTAGGTCGCGAGAGTCCGGCTTGTCGCACGGCCGCGACAGGATCCCGTCCGTGCGACTCAACTTGATCGTCTTGTACGCGCCGGAGCCCATCGTCGACCACGAGGCGGAGAGAATAAGGAAACCGATGCGCCTGTGTCTGATTTGACATCCGAGCGACCTGCCCGAAAAACGAGAAAAACCACCCGTCCCCGGGCGGTTCTTGAGGTGGCCAGGGCCGGGATCGAACCGGCGACCTTCCGCTTTTCAGGCGGACGCTCGTACCAACTGAGCTACCTGGCCGGAAGGCACCAGGTCGGTGTGCAACCGAATGCCTCGCCGTTCTGGCGACCCTGACGGGACTCGAACCCGCGACCTCCGCCGTGACAGGGCGGCGCGCTAACCAACTGCGCCACAGGGCCTTGCTTTCCTGCTGTGCTCCGTGTTTCCACGTTGCGTACCCCCAACGGGATTCGAACCCGTGCTACCGCCGTGAAAGGGCGGCGTCCTAGGCCACTAGACGATGGGGGCCTAATCCGAATTCCTCCGGGGTACTCATCAACGCTTCCGTTGGGAGCTTCGATAGCTTAGGGCACGGCACGGAGAATTCCCAAACCAGATGCATACGGGCCATTTCGGGGGTCTCGACTACGTGCGCCGAACCCCGTCGACGAGTGCGCGGATCGGTCGCTATTTGGACAGCCGGAGCGACAAATCCGCACAGCCGGCGCCGGTCGCACCCGCCCATCCGAGAGGCTCGGGGTTTCGGCTATTCTGTTCCCTCGCGCCCCTATAGCTCAGTTGGTAGAGCTACGGACTTTTAATCCGCAGGTCCCAGGTTCGAGCCCTGGTGGGGGCACCACGCCAATCGTCGACATCAAACGGCCGCCGCCACGCCGCGCCGGGGGACGCCGGCGACCAACACCGCCCAGGGCCATCGCCCCCTCGACGGTCTCAGACAGATCCGCGCGTCGGCCACTCACACCCACAGCGGCTGCCGCGAGAGCGGCCCTTCACGCCAGGTCGAATAATCTGCGGCGCATCTCGGGTCGCATCGCTCAGCCGCGGTGGCCGTCGGCCCGGCTGCCGTGACCCGGCAGTTGTCGTCAGATCGCTAGGCCTCGCCGCCGTCGGCGGGGGCATCCCGGCCGCTGCGAGTGCTCCCGTCGCGGCTGGCACGCGGCCCTGCAGGCCCGCCGCCGGCGTCGGCGCCCGCCGCGGGTGCCGACGAGGTGGGCGCGGTCCGTGCGTCAGGGATCCTGCGCTCGGCCCGCAATGCCTTGACGCGCTGGCGATTCGGTGACAACGCAGCGGCGGCGCTGCGGTCCACGCGCGCCAGCCGCAGCAGCTTGCGCTTGGGCTCGACCTCCGCGACATCGGACGCCGCCTCGGCGTCACGGTCACCCTCGGGCGCCGACTCGGCAACTGGTGCGGGCGTGCGCGGGACATCGTTGCGGACATACCCGGCGTCGACGATGGGCTTGAGGCGTGCCTCGAGCTCCCTGACGAACGACTCGTCGACCCCGAGATCCCGCAGCGGCTGCACCAACGGCAACCGCTCGGTGCGCACCAGGTACGTGGTGGTGACCCCGCCGAGACTGTTCGTCGACGTGGTCACATCCTCGGCGGGCACCGTGTCGAGGTCCACGTCCGGATAACTCATCTGCGCGTGCACATACACAACGCCGAGCAATGCGTTCGCCACGGCCACGACATTGCCCAGCCGGTCCGGGAAGTCGGCGAACCCGTCGTACTCACGGACGATGTAGATCGTGTCCCACGGCGTGTCGGGCGTCCCGCCGACCGTCACCCCGAAGAACGGCAGCACGTACCCCTTGGTCAGGTGGCGGAACAGCCCGCCCTGCGGATTCGACGGGTCCGCCACGGCGATGAACCTCACCTCGTCGGCCCCGGGCCGGTCCTCCTCCGGAAGCTCCATCAGCCGGCGCTTCACCTCGGCGATCACCAGAGCGCCCTGCGACACCCCGACCGTGGTCTTGTCCCCCGGTGTCGACGCCATCCTCTCCTGCAGCATGTCGGCGCCCAACGACACCGACCAGTCCATGTACACCGGCGCGGACGGATACCCGATGTTCACCTGGGGCGCGCCGTGCGTGTACGGCAGGGGCCACGGCCCCTGATCGCCGAGCATCGCTGAACCGGTCCCGCCGACGGTGAACACGGTCTCGGCCGCGACGATCGGTGCGGTGGCGACCAACCCGGCGACGGCGAGCACCGAGGCGCACGCGCTCAGCTTACGAACATGCATAAGGTCGGGCTCTTTTCGGGACGCGCGGCGGTGAGCCGATTGCTGGGTACGGCGCGGCGGCGGGTCGTCGCGGCCCTGATCAGACCTCGTGGCCAGGCAGGATGCGCGGAGTTGCCTCCGTCGCGCCCAGCGAGGATACGTCCGACGAGTTTGCAGTCCGGCTCAGCAACATGCCCGGTGTGGCGAACGCCACACCGTGCTCGTATAAGCGCTGGCCCAAGCCCTCTCAGGCCGGCGCACTGCGCGACGGCTCAGCCGGTCCGCTGGCATCGACCACCGCGCCGGACCGCACACCCATGTCGACGGAGCGCTGCGTCGAGGCGCCCAGCACGAACGCCACCACACCCACGATGAGGGCGATCAGCAGCACCGCCAACAACCACACGAGCCGGCTCGGACGGCGCCGCGGCATGAGCGGCGGCACGGGCGCGGTGATCGGATGCCACGGCGAGACCGGCATGGCAGGCGGAGCCTGCGGCAGAGGAATCGGTCCGGTGACCGGATCGCCGTACACGTTGCCCAATTCGGCGCGCATCACCTCGGCACTGGGGAAGCGCTGGGAGGCGTCGCGGGCCATGGCGCGGTCGACGATCGCGGCCAACTGTGGTGGCACGTCGGGCCGCAGCACCGACACCGGCGGCGGCGGCTGCTCGGTGATGGCCTTGGCCAGCGCCACCAGGTTCTCCTCGGGGAACGCCCGACGTCCCGTCAGCGCCTCCCACCCCACGACGCCCACCGCGTACAGATCGTCGGCGACGGTCGCGGGATTTCCGGCGAGCCGCTCGGGGCTCATGTAGGCCATCGTGCCCATGATCTGGCCGGTGTCGGTGCGGTGCGTGTCGGGGCCTTTGGCCAGTCCGAAGTCGGCCACCTGCGCGTCACCGGTCTGTGCGAAGAGGATGTTGGCGGGTTTGATGTCGCGGTGCAGGATGCCGGCCGCGTGGGCCGTCGACAGTGCCGACAGCACGTCGATGAGCATCCTGCGCACGTAATCCGGCGGCACCGGGCCGTGGGCGATCAGGTCCGCCAGGCTGTTGCCCGGGAGCCGCTCCATCACGATGAACGGCAGCCCGTTGTGCTCCCCGCTGCCGTAGACCGTGACGATGTTCGGGTGGCGAAGGGCCGACGCCGACTGCGCCTCCGACCAGAATCTGCGCAGGTAGTCCGGGTTGTTGTCGAAGCCGGGGTAGAGCAGCTTGATCGCCACGGACTGCCCCGTCTGGGTGTCCCAGCCCTCGCGAACCTCGGCCATGCCGCCCCGCCCGAGAACTCCCCGCAGCTCGTAGCGGCCGCCGAGCAGTTCGGGGGCGAACATGGGTTCCACCGTAGTCGTAGGCCCGTTCGTGGGGAGCCAACCGTGCGTCACAGCGTCCTGTCGGTCAGCGACGGCCGCCAGACGGATGACGACGCTCCCAGAACCGGCCCAGAAGCGTCGCGCCGCGAAGGACGAGGACGGCGTAGACGAGGGCGAGGAACGGGCCGAAGACCCATGCGACGGTCATCGCTGTCATTCGTCTCACCCCCTGCACTCGCCGGTGCTCCCATCAGATCACGAGGGGGTGACGCAGCCCGTTCAACGCGCCGGGGTCAGACCTTCGGGCAGTAATGCATTCCGTTGTCGCGGTGCCCGATCGGCGGCAGATTGCGCGCGGGCGTCTCGGGCAGCGGCGAGTCGGCCGGGATGCGGCCGGTGGCGCGATCCCATCCGGCGCGCGGCCGGGGATGCATCCGCCGGCGTTTGGGCAGCAGCGTGAACACGATGTTCACGGCCTCCCCGAACCGGCGATGCAGCCACTCGTCGCGACGGGACCAGGTGTAGCCCATCCGCGTACGCACCGCGGGGTGATAGAGGCCGACGGTGAACCAGACGAAGAACGGAGCCATCAGCTTCAGCTGGGCTTTCCACAGCCAGTCGGGAATCCACGAGGCGAACGGCGGCGCGGGCAGTTCGGTCAGGTCCAGCACGTCGCGGGCGGCCTTGTTGTTCTCGAGCACCTCGGTGCACATGTGCTCCCAGTACACCTGGAAGTCCTCCCAGGTCTTGGGCACCGGGCGCATGCTCATGCCGTACATCGAGTACCACTGGACGTGCTCCTCGAAGAGCTGGCGCTTCTCGTCCTCGGTGATACCGCCGCACAGCCGGTCCGCGACGATGATCGTGCCGACGAAGAACGTCGAGTGCGCCCAGTAGAAGACGTCGGGATTGAGCGCGTGATAGCGCCGCCCCTGGGCGTCGACACCCTTGATGTCGACGTGATAGTCGCGGACCTGCGCACCCGTCATCGGGGCGCGGTCGGTGTCGAACACCACGCCGCCGATCGGATACAGCGACCGCAGCAGTCGCGGCCAGCGCTCCTGGAAGAAGATCGAATGCTCCTCGACGGCTGCCCCCAACTGCGGGTGCATGTTCTGCATCGACCCAGCCCAGGGCCCCTGCAGCATGCCGCGCCAGTCGCCGAAGTACTTCCAGGTCAGCGAGTCGGGCCCCAGCGGCGTCGGCGGCGTTTCGTACCCCATCGCCGACATCGGGCAGCCGGTCGCCAACTCAGCACTGGCAACGGGGTCGAGGTCAGTCGTATCTTGAGTCACGCAATTTCCGATCAGTCGATGCAGGCAATCTGACTACAAGTGTTGTCAATACGAATACTAGGAGTGATGTGACGTCCGGTCAACGCGGCAGCCGCTGGGCCGGCGTTCCCCTGCGGGACCGCCCCGCCCGCCGCCGCGACGCCCTGATCGCCGCGGGCGTCCAACTCCTCGGCGGCCCCTCCGGGCCGGGCATCACGGTCCGCGCGGTCTGCCGGCACGCCGGGCTGACCGAACGGTATTTCTACGAGAGCTTCGAGGACCGCGACGACTTCGTGCGCGCGGCGTACGCCGAGGTGTGCACTCAGGCGATGGGCGCACTCGCACCCACCACGTCGGCGCGCGAAGCCGTCGAGAAGTTCGTCGCCCTGATGGTCGACGATCCAGTCCGTGGCCGGGCCCTGCTGCTCGCCCCGGAGGCCGAACCAGTGCTGAGCCGCTGCGGTTCGGAGTGGATGCCGAACTTCATCGATCTCCTGCAGCGCAAACTCACCACGATCACCGACCCGGTGGTGCAGGCCATGACCGCGACGAGCCTGATCGGAGGACTGACCGCGCTGTTCTCGGCCTACCTCAACGGCCGCCTCGCAGCCAGCCGGGAACAGTTCATCGACTACTGCGTCGAACTCCTGCTCATGGGAGCCAACAGCACCTGAGGTGCGCCGGATCACTGGCGACATGCCGGGGGCGAACTTGTTTGGTACTGGGTTACACAGATATATTGACTGCAACCACGAGGTACACATAACTGGGAGGTGTCGTGTCGCAAGACCTGACCGACCTGCAGCTTCTTCATGAGCTCGAGCCTGTCGTCGAGCAGCAGATCAACCGTCACATGAAGATGACGAAGGACTGGAACCCGCACGACTACATCCCCTGGTCGGACGGCAAGAACTTCTATGCCCTGGGCGGTCAGGACTGGGATCCCGAAGAGTCCAAGCTCGACGAGGTGGCCCGCACCGCGATGGTGCAGAACCTGCTCACCGAGGACAACCTGCCGTCGTATCACCGCGAGATCGCGATGAACTTCTCGATGGACGGACCCTGGGGCTTCTGGGTCAACCGTTGGACGGCCGAGGAGAACCGGCACGGCATCGCCCTGCGCGACTACCTGCTGGCCACCCGCGCGGTGGATCCGGTGGAACTCGAGATCACCCGCATGGAGCAGGTGACCCGCGGCTTCTCCCCGGGCCAGAACCAGCAGGGCGACCTGTTCGCCGAGAGCCTGTTCGACTCGGTGATGTACGTGTCGTTCCAGGAGTTGGCCACCCGGGTGTCGCACCGCAACACCGGCAAGGCCTGCAAGGACCCCGTCGCCGATCAGCTTCTGCAGCGCGTGTCGGCCGATGAGAACCTGCACATGATCTTCTACCGCGACGTCAGCGCCGCGGGCTTGGACATCGCCCCCAACCAGGCCATGACCTCGCTCTACCGGGTGCTGTCGAACTTCAAGATGCCCGGCTACACCGTTCCGGACTTCCGCCGCAAGGCCGTCATCATCGCCGTCGGCGGTGTCTACGATCCGCGCATCCACCTCGATGACGTGGTGATGCCGGTGATCAAGAAGTGGCGCATCTTCGAGCGCGAGGACTTCACGGGTGAGGGTGCGCGACTGCGCGACGAACTCGGCAAGGTCATCGCCGAACTCGAGGACACCTGCGAGAAGTTCGAGGTCGCCAAGCAGCGTCGCCTCGAACGTGAGCGCAAGGTGGCCGAGAAGAAGGCCATGAAGAACCTGTTGGTGTCGACGTCATCAGCGGCCTCCTGACCGACCGCCTCTCGGCGGCCAAGCCCTCGGACCGATCCGCACTGCGGATCGGTCCGTTCGCGCTGCCCAGTCCCGTCGTGTTGGCACCGATGGCCGGTGTGACAAATGTCGCATTCCGCACCCTGTGCCGACAGCTCGAACAGGAGATGGTCGGCACCGTCAGCGGGCTGTACGTGTGCGAGATGGTCACCGCCCGCGCCCTCGTCGAGCGGCACCCGGTCACCATGCACATGACGACGTTCGCTCCGGAGGAGTCCCCCCGGTCGCTGCAGCTGTACACAGTCGACCCGGCAAACACCTACGCGGCGGCGAAGATGATTGCCGACGAGGGCCTCGCCGACCACATCGACATGAACTTCGGCTGCCCCGTCCCCAAGGTCACCCGCCGCGGCGGCGGTGCGGCGCTGCCGTACAAGCGCAAGCTGTTCGGGCAGATCGTGGCGGCCGCGGTGCGCGCCACAGAGGGCACCACGATCCCCGTGACGGTGAAGTTCCGGGTGGGCATCGACGAAGACCATCTGACCTTCCTCGACGCTGGCCGCATCGCGGAGGAGGAGGGCGCCGCGGCCGTGGCGCTGCACGCCCGAACGGCGGCCCAGCGCTACTCCGGGGCGGCCGACTGGGATCGCATCGCAGCGCTCAAACAGCACGTCCGCAGCATCCCGGTACTAGGCAACGGCGACATCTTCGACGCCAGCGACGCCTTGGCCATGATGGCCGCCACGGGCTGCGACGGTGTGGTGATCGGCCGAGGCTGCCTGGGCCGGCCGTGGCTGTTCGCCGAGTTGTCGGCGGCGTTCACGGGAGCGCCTGCGCCCACCCCGCCCAACCTCGGTGCGGTGGCCGACATCATCCGTCGCCATGCCGTGCTGCTGGCCGACCACTTCGGCGAGGACAAGGGCATGCGGGACATCCGCAAGCACGTCGCCTGGTACCTGCACGGCTTCCCGGCGGGCTCCGACGTGCGGCGCGCCCTGGCACTGGTGAAGACGTTGGACGAACTCGACCGACTACTGGGCAACCTCGATGGGTCGGCACCGTTCCCGGAGGTGGGCAGCGGTCCTCGCGGCCGTCAAGGCTCACCGTCCAAGGTGTCACTGCCCGAGGGATGGCTGGACGACCCCGATGACTGCACCGTGCCTGAGGGGGCCGACGCTATGCACTCCGGTGGCTGAATCGAGACATCCTCGACATCGGAGCTCTCAGGTTGTCTCAGTACGATGTGAACCTGTTCCAGTTCGCTCCGGTGGCGCATGGAGGGTCTGGGCTGCTAAAGACATAACGGAAGGTTTGTGTCTGTCAGCGTCGACAGGCACCCAAGGGCGCTGCCCGCGCACCCAGAGAGAGACCTCACGGGAATTCGGAGGCCGGATACGGACATGAGTGACGGCGACAGCGCCACTCCTGGCCAGCACCGTGCGCCTGACCCGCACAGTGACAACCAGTGGCTTACCCGAACTCCGCGGCCCAAACCAGACGCCGCGCCGTGGGAACGCGGATCCGATGCCGATGACGCCCCGGAACCCGCTCCCAGCGGCAACCACACCGACGGAATCACCGTCGCCGACCTGATCGCCAGGGTCACCGGCGACATCCCCCGGATTCTGCAGACGCCGGGAGACGACGATGCGGACGCAGCGCCCGCACCCAGGTCCGGACGCCGCCACCTCAACGAACTCGACGACGACCCCCCGACCGTCCCCACCGTGTCGGCCTACGAAACCGAGCTCCCCGAGTTCGCGGTGGTCGCCCGACGACGCCGTGACCCCGAACCCGATCCGGCCACCGCGATCATCCCCGCCGCAGCCGCGGAGCCCCTCCCCGACCTCTCCGACGACACCCCGGCTGAGGCGGCACCCAGCGGGCCGAAGAGCCGGCGCTCGATGCTGCTGGCGGGCCGCTCCGCCGCCGCGCTGTTCGCGGTGCTCGCGCTGGTGCTGACCGGCGGGGCCTGGCAGTGGACGACGGCGAAGAACAATCGCCTCAACAACGTCGCGGCGCTGGACCTCAACTCACGCGACATCGTGGATCCCAACGCCCAGTTCGGCGACGAGAACTTCCTGATCGTCGGCGTCGACAGCCGTTACGGCCAGAACAGCGACATGGGTGCGGGAAGCACCTCGGACGCCGACGGCGCCCGGTCGGACAGCGTGATCCTGGTCAACATCCCGGCGAACCGCAAGCGCGTCGTCGCGGTGTCGTTTCCCCGCGACCTGGCCATCACCCCGCAGCAGTGCGAAGCCTGGAACGCCGCCACCGGCCAGTACGGTCCCGTCTACGACGAGACCACCGAGACCTACGGCCCCGAAGAGGTCTACACCGAGTCGAAACTGAACTCCGCGTACGCCTTCGGCGGGCCCAAGTGTCTGGTCAAGGTGATCCAGAAGATCTCCGGCCTGTCGATCAACCGGTTCATGGCCGTCGACTTCGCGGGCTTCGCCAAGATGGTCGACGCCCTCGGCGGCGTCGAGGTGTGCAGCACCACTCCGCTGGAGGACTACGAACTCGGGATGGTCCTGCCCACCGCGGGACGGCAGATGGTCGACGGCACCACGGCACTGAACTACGTGCGGGCCCGTCAGGTCACCACCGAGGTCAACGGCGACTACGGCCGCATCAAGCGCCAGCAGCTGTTCCTGTCGTCGCTGCTGCGGTCACTGATCTCCAAGGAGACCTTCTTCTCGCTCAGCAAGCTCAACAACGTCGTCAACATGTTCATCAACGACAGCTCGGTCGACAACCTGACCACCAAGGATCTGGTGGAACTCGGGCAGTCGCTGCAGGGCGTGTCGGCGGGCCGCATCACCTTCGTCACGGTCCCCACCACCGGGTACGCCGATGAGTGGGGCAACGAGCAGCCGCGCACCGAGGACATCCGGGCGCTGTTCGACGCGATCATCAACGACGACCCGCTGCCCGGCGAGAACGATCAGAACGCGACGACCACCCCGGTCACCGCCGCCGAGACGACCGAGAGCCCCGAGACGACGGAGACCACCGACGACACCTCGCAGGTCAACGCCAACGGGCACGCCCCGAGCGAGGAGTCGGCGGCCACCACCGAAGAGGTCAGCGCGATCACGACCGAGCCGCAGGAGATCAGCGTGCACGTGTCGAATTCGACCGGCACCAGTGGACTCGGATCGGCGGCGAGCACGGAACTGCAGAACTACGGCTACAACGTCGACACCCCCGACGACTACCCCGAGGCCCTCGCCGAGACGACGGTGCAGTACTCGCCCGGCAATGAGCAGGCCGCGGCGACGGTGGCGGCCTCGCTGGGCAACCCGCGGATCGAGCGGGTCACCGGCCTGGGCGATCAGGTGCAGGTCGTGCTCGGGCCCGACTACTCCGCCGTCAGCCCTCCCCCGCCCAGCGGATCGCAGCGGACCGTCACCGTCGTGCACCGGGTCAAGTCCACCCCCACGCACCTGCCGGAGGACCTGACCGTCACCAACGGCGCCGACATCAGCTGCGAGTAGCCGCACGCCATTCATCGGCCGTTCACCCTGCGCATCGTGCCCATTGCAGGTCCGGCACCGTAGGCTGGACGCCATGCGGACCGCGTACCACGAGCAGCTTGAAGCCCTGACGGCACAACTCGGGGAGATGTGTGGACTCTCCGGACGCGCCATGGAGCGCGCCACCCAGGCGCTGCTGCAAGCTGATCTGGTTCTCGCAGAGCAGGTGATCACCGACCACGACCAGATCACGGCGATGAGCGAGGTCGCTGAGGAGAGCGCGTTCGTGCTGCTGGCGCTGCAGGCTCCGGTGGCCGGAGACCTGCGGGCAATCGTGAGCTCCATCCAGATGGTCGCCGACATCGACCGGATGGGCGCGCTCGCGCTGCACGTGGCCAAGATCGCCCGTCGTCGGCATCCCCTGCACGCCCTGCCTGAAGAGGTCAACGGCTATTTCGCCGAGATGGGCCGGCTGGCGGTCGAACTGGGCAACAGCGCCCAGGAGGTGGTGCTGTCACGCGACCCGCAGAAGGCCGCCAGCATCCGCGAAGAGGACGACGCGATGGACGATCTGCACCGTCACCTCTTCTCCGTGCTGATGGACCGGGAGTGGAAGCACGGCGTGGCGGCGGCCGTCGACGTGACGCTGCTCGGCCGGTTCTACGAACGCTTCGCCGACCATGCCGTCGAGGTGGCGCGGCGGGTCATCTTCCAGGTCACCGGCAGCTATCCCACGTTGGAGGATGACCTCTACAAGGCGCACTGACGGCCTCCCCACGACAGCGGGGCCCCGGGGACGCCGGGGGCCGGAGTGGGGGGGGGGGGGCGCCGGGACCGGCGGGGGTGGTGAGCGCGGGGGGCGGGGTGGGGGGGGTGGGGGAGGTGGTGGGGGGGGGGGGGGGGCCCCCAGTGCGGGCCCGGCTCGAAAGCAGGGGCCGCGGCACCGCCTGGCCCGGGCGGGTCGACGGGTCTA
>NZ_LZHW01000013.1 GCF_001667265.1 Mycobacterium sp. ACS4331
CGCACCCCCGCCGAAGAACTCCACCGACTACTGTCAGACCCGTCCACATTCGCTGCAGCCACCGCTTGAATCCGCCCAGGGAAAACCGGTGAACAAGTCAACTTTCGGCGACAGAAGAAGAGGTGACCAGGCAGCCGGGCTCAGGCGCGGGGGAGCCGGATCTTCCAGCGCACGAACGTCAGATACCCGATGGACAGCAGTGCGAGCATGCCCATGTCGAACCACCAGGCGCCGCCGGTGTGCTCCCAATGCGCGTCCTTGGGCGTCAGCGGGCCGGGCACCAGTTTGATCAGGTCGATCGTGGAGGCCGAGGCCGCGAAGCCCCACCGCGCCGGTGTGAACCAGGACAACTGGTCGAGCACCAGGCGGTCGGTCACCGGGATCATGCCGCCGGAGAACACCAGCTGGCTCATCACGGCGACCACCAGCAGCGGCATGATCTGCTCGCTGGTGCGGGCCAGCGCCGACAGGGCCAGACCCACCATCGCCGAGGTCACGGTGGTCAGTGCCATCACGACGAACAGGTCCACCGTGGGGTTGCCCAGGCCGACGGACCCCTGCGTGGGAGCACCCTTGCCCCACACGGTGATCGCGGTCGCGATCGTTGACTGCACGACGGCGAACGTCGCATAGACGCACACCTTGGCCAGCAGGTAGGCGGTCGTGGACAGGCCCACCGCCTGCTCGCGCCGGAAGATCGGGCGTTCGCCGATCAGGTCGCGGATGGTCAGCGCGGTGCCCATGAAGATCGCACCGACGTTGAGCAGCACCAGGATCTGGCCCGGTTCGTTGGGGGCGTCACCCATCGGGTCGGGCATCCCGAAGCCGACGGTGCCGGGCACCGACAACGACAGCACACCCATGATGAACGGCAACAGCGCCAGGAAGATGAAGTACCCGCGGTCGGAGATGATCAGCCTGATCTGGCGCCGGGCGATGGTGGAGAACTGCCGCAGCAGACTGGTTTTCGCGGGCGCGCCGAGATCTGCGGGCGCCTCCGAGGGGGGCTGCTGTGGAGTCGCCCCGGTGCGCTCCTTGTACCGGCGGTTGGCCTCGTCGGGGTCGGAGGCCACCGAACTGAAGATGTCGGCCCAGTTGGTGGTGCCCATCGACGGGCCGATCTGACTGGGCGGCCCGTAGAACGCGGTCTTGCCACCCGGCGCCAGCAGCAGCACCTGGTCGCAGACGTCGAGATAGGTCAGTGAGTGCGTCACGACCAGGACCACACGGCCGGCATCGGCGAGCTGGCGAAGCATCGTCATGACCTGACGGTCCAGCGCGGGGTCGAGGCCCGAGGTCGGCTCGTCGAGGATCAGCAGCGACGGACCGGTCAGGAGTTCCATGGCGACCGACGCGCGCTTGCGCTGACCGCCCGAGAGCTTGTCGACGCGGGTCTCGGCGTGCTTGGTCATCTCCAGTTCTTCGAGCACCTGCGCGACGACCTGCGCCCGGTCCTCCTTGGTGGTGTCCGGAGGCAGCCGCAGCTCGGCGGCATACATCAGCGCCTGGTTCACCGTCAGCTGGCCGTGCACCACGTCGTCCTGCGGCACCATCCCGATTCGGGAGCGCAGCGAGGCGTACTCGGCGTGGATGTCGTGACCCTCGAACGTCACCGTGCCGCTGGTCGGATGGGTCAGACCCGCGACCTGCTTGGCGAACGTCGACTTGCCCGCACCCGACGGCCCGATGACCGCGGTGAGCGTGCCGGGCCGAGCGGCGATCGAGATGTTGTCGAGCAGCGTCTTGTTGCCCTCGATGGTCCAGGTGAGGCCGCGGACCTCGAGACCACCCGTGCGGGTGGCCGCCTCGGTCTCGGAGCGACGCGCCAGCGTGCCCCGGGCGAACACGAGGTCGACGTTGCCGATGGTGACGACGTCGCCCTCGGCCAGCAGCGCCGCCTCGACGCGCTGACCGTTGACGAATGTGCCGTTGATGCTGCGGTTGTCGACGATCTGCGTGCCGCCCGGCCCCGGGACCAGCGTCGCGTGGTGGCGGGAGGCGAGCACATCGGGAATGACGATGTCGTTGTCGGTGGCGCGACCGATCTTGATGCCGTTGGCCGGCACCTCGGGGGCACGTCCGGGCCGCAGGATCTTGAGCATGCTGGTCGCGAGGTTGCCCTCGGCGGCCTTGGGGGGTGCCGCCGTCGGACCCATCTGCGTGGGCATGTTGTGCGGTTGGGTCTGCTGGGGCACGGGCTGCGACGTGCTGGACGGGTAACCGGTCTGGTAGCCGCCGCTGGTCGGGTAGACCGGCTGCGACGGCGGCTGCGGGTAGGCGGGCTGCGGCCGCGACGCCGTCGGGTAGGGCTGGCGCGCCGGCCCACTCGGGTAGCCGGCCGCCGAGGGCGGTGCCGTCGGATAGTTCGCGCTGGGATAGCCGCCGGTGTTCGGGCGGGCCGCCGGAATCGACGACGTCGACGGCGGCATGCCCACCGAGCCGGTGTGCCGACCCACCTCGAACGACAGCTCCGGGCCGTCCGGATTGCCGATGTTCAGCGACAGGCCGTCGGAGATGTCGGCGGCGGGCACTCGGCGGCCGTGCACGAACATGCCGTTGAGCGAGCCGTTGTCGATCGCCTGCCAGCGACCGTGGTCGAACCGCAGCACCAGGTGTGCGCGGGAGATCAGCGGATGGGCGATTCGCACATCGGCGCGCAGATCGCGTCCGATCACGACATCGTTGCCCGCAGCGAAGGTGCGTGTTGACCCCTCGTACCGAACCGTCAGGGCGGGGGCGGATGGTCGACTCATCGGGTCCAACTCTAACGGGCTAGCGATCGGGCGCGCCGGTCACCACGCAGTGCGTATGGCGGTAGATCGTCGGCATGCACTGATTGCAGTGGGTGCACAGCGATCTGACCGTGCGGTCCTGTTGGATCCGGTTGAGCAGGTCCGGCTCGGCCAGCAGCGCGCGGCCCATCGCCACGAAGTCGAAGCCTTCGGCCATGGCCTTGTCCATGGTCTCGCGGTTGGTGATGCCGCCCAACAGGATCAGCGGCATCTTCAACTCGGCGCGGAACTGCCGTGCGTCACGCAGCAGATAGGCGTCGTGGTACGGGTACTCGCGCAGGAACTTCTTGCCCGTCATCCGCATGCCCCAGCTGATCGGCGGCTTGAAGGCACCGGCGAACTCCTTGACGGGGGCGTCGCCGCGGAACAGGTACATGGGGTTGACCAGAGAACTGCCCGCGGTCAGCTGCAGGGCGTCCAGGCCGCCGTCCTCCTCGAGCCACTTCGCGGTCTGCAGGGACTCCTCGTGCGAGATGCCGCCCCGCACGCCGTCGGACATGTTCAGCTTGGCGGTGACGGCGATCTGACCGTTGACCGCACGCACCACCGACTGCACGGCGCCACGGGCGACCTTGGCCCGGTTCTCCAGCGAGCCACCGAACTCGTCGGTGCGCCGGTTGATCAGCGGTGACAGGAACGAGCTGGCCAGATAGTTGTGCCCGAGGTGGATTTCGACGGCGTCGAATCCGGAATCGATGGCCAGGCGCGCGGCATTGGCGTGCGCCTCCATCACGTCCTTGATGTCCTCGCGGGTCGCCTTCTTGGCGAACCGCATCGACAGCGGGTTGAAGAACCGGATCGGGGCGAGTGCGCGGGCCTTGTTGGTTCGGGAGTTCGCCACCGGACCGGCGTGGCCGATCTGGGCGCTGATCGCCGCGCCCTCGGCGTGCACGGCCTCGGTGAGCCGACGCAGACCCGGCACCGCCTCGGGGCGCATCCAGATCTGCCAGCCGTCGGTGCGGCCGCCGGGGGCCACCGCGCAGTAGGCCACCGTGGTCATACCGACCCCGCCCGCCGCTGGCCGCCGGTGGTAGTTGATCAGGTCGTCGGTGACCAACGCGTCTGGGGTGGCGGCCTCGAAGGTGGCTGCCTTGATGATGCGATTGCGCAAGGTCAGTGGGCCGAGCTTGGCCGGACTGAACACATCTGGGCTGGTGTTCACACCTCGCACTCAACACCGCCTTGTCCCGCTGTGTCAAAGGCGGCGCGCGCCGGTGCAAGAATGGCAGCCGTGGGTGCGACAGTTCTGGACGGTAAGGCCACGCGCGACGAGATCTTCGTCGACCTCAAAGAGCGGGTCACGAAGCTGACCCAAGCCGGGATCACCCCCGGACTGGGCACCATCCTGGTGGGTGACGACCCGGGGTCGCAGGCCTACGTGCGCGGCAAGCACGCCGACTGCGCGAAGGTCGGCATAACCTCGATCCGTCGCGACCTGCCAGCCGACATCACCCAGGCCCAGCTCGACGCCACCATCGACGAGCTCAACGCCAACCCCGACTGCACGGGGTACATCGTGCAGCTGCCACTACCCAAGCATCTCGACGAGAACGCCGCGCTCGAGCGCATCGACCCCGACAAGGACGCCGACGGCCTGCATCCGACCAACCTGGGCCGGCTCGTGCTGGGCAAGGACGCCCCGCTGCCGTGCACGCCGCGCGGCATTGTGCACCTGCTGCGCCGGTTCGACGTGGAGATCGCTGGGGCGCACGTCGTGGTGATCGGCCGCGGTGTCACGGTCGGCCGGCCGCTGGGGCTGCTGCTGACCCGCCGATCCGAGAACGCCACGGTGACGTTGTGCCACACCGGCACCCGTGATCTCCCGGCCCTGACACGCCAGGCCGACATCATCATCGCCGCGGTCGGGGTGCCGCACATGGTGACCGCCGACATGGTGCGGCCCGGCGCGGCCGTGGTCGACGTCGGCGTCAGCCGGGTCGACGGCAAACTGACCGGCGACGTGCACCCCGGGGTGTGGGAGGTGGCCGGACACGTGTCGCCGAACCCCGGTGGCGTCGGCCCGCTGACCCGGGCGTTTCTGTTGACCAACGTGGTCGAGCGGGCTGAGTCGCGGTTGTGAGCATCTTCGCCGCGCCGCGTGCCCAGTGGGCCGTGCGCGTGGTCCGTGCGCAGTGGCCCATGCTGGTGGTGGGGCTCGTCTTTCTCTCCGCCTTCATCCTGGTCGCCGCCGGTTTCTGGCGCCGTGGAGCGCTCCTGATCGGCATCGGAGCGGGGGTCGCGGCGGCGCTGCGACTGCTGCTGTCCGAAGACCGTGTGGGCCTGCTCGCGGTGCGCAGTCGCGGCATCGACTTCGTGACCACCGCCTCGGCGGCGACGATCGTCATGTATGCGGCCTGGACCATCGATCCGTTGGGCACGAGTTGACGATGATTCCGCAGCGAAGTCGACACCTGCGTCAGTAATATCCCTTCATGGGGGCATTACTGGAGGGACCCGCGACACTGTCGATGCTGCTGCGGGCACTGCATGCCGAACGTCAGTCGGTGCTGCGTCAGCAGGACGTGCTCAGAGCGTGGCTGGACGGCCACGATCCGAACAAGTCACTGCGGATCAGCCTGCGCGCCAACGGCTTCGGGCTGCTGCTCAACGAGTTCGACGCGGCGCATCGCAACTAGCCGGCCAGCGTCGCCCGGATGCACACGGTGACATACGGCAGCGACAGGCCCGTCGCGTTGGCCAGCGCGGGGTGGGTGGCCAGGAGGTCACGCACCTCATCCAGCGTGCGGGTGCGCACCGCCTCCGGTGAGGTGATGCAGTAACTGCGTGAGGCCACCAGGTCGATGACGGCCTGCGGGGTCACGTAGTTGGTCCACTCCACCTGCTGCCGGTCGATGTCGGTGAAGGGTTCGGGCAGCGTCACCGTCCGGCTGAACGGGTCATCCTCGTGACCGATGATCCGGCCCAGATCCTTGACCCAGCCCAGGCGCTCGTCGCGCACGTTCCACACCAGTCCCAGCCGCCCGCCCGGGCGCAGCACCCGCACCACCTCGGGCACCGCCCGTGCCGGATCGACCCAGTGCCACGCCTGGGCGACCAGCACCGCGTCGACGCTGTTGTCGGGCAGCGGGATCTCCTCGGCGGTGCCGAGCAGCGCCGGGGTGTCGGGCAGGGAGGTGGAGAGCACCTCGAGCATCTCGGCGATCGGGTCTACGGCCACCACGTTCAGACCGCGTTCGACCAGGCGCGCGGTCAGCTTGCCGGTCCCGGCGCCCAGATCGAGCACGTCGCGTGCTCCAGGCGGCAGCAGCCAGTCGATCGCCTCCGGCGGATACGACGGTCGTCCGCGCTCGTAGGCGGCAGCCTCCGACCCGAACGACAGTGAGCGTGCAGGATCGGGGGCGGTCACCGTGCGGCCAGCTCCAGCGTCCTGCGGATGAGGACACCGACGGCCTCGGTCTCGACGAGGAAACCGTCGTGCCCGCACATCGAGTCGACGACCTCGAGGCCGTCGCAGCCGGGCAGCAGATCGGCCAGTTCCTGCTGCAGGCGCAGCGGATACAGGCGATCAGACGTGATCCCGCCGACGACGACCGGCACCGGGCAGGACTGCAGTGCGGCCTCGACGCCGCCCCGTCCGCGTCCGACGTCGTGGCTCGACAACGCGTCCGACAACGCGACATAGCTGCCCGCGTCGAACCGGGCCAGCAGCTTGGAGCCCTGGTGTTCGAGGTAGCTCTGCACCGCGTAGCGGCCACCCTCGAGCGGATTCTCGGAGCCCTGCGCGTCGTTGGCGAAACGGGCGTCCAGCTCGACTTCGCCACGGTAGGTCAGGTGCGCAAAGCGCCGGGCGATCTGCAGCCCGGCCTCGGGGACCCGGCCGGACTCGTGGTAGTCCCCGCCCTGCCAGTTCGGATCGGCCTTGATGGCCGCGATCTGGGTGCTCTGCGTGCCGATCTGATCGGCGGTGGCGCGCGCGCCGACCGCCAGCACCAGGCCCGCGCGAACCCGGTCCGGGTGCGAGACCAGCCATTCCAGCGCCCGGGCTCCACCCATCGATCCGCCGACGACGGCGGCCACCTCGGTGATGCCCAGTGCGGCCAGTGCCGCGACGTCGGCGGCCACCTGATCGCGCACCGAGATCACCGGGAAGCGGGAGCCGTATGGCTTGCCGTCGCGCGCAAGCGAACTCGGTCCGGTCGAGCCGCGACAGCCGCCCAGGACGTTGGTCGCGATCGCGCACCACGTGGTGGTGTCGATCGGCGCGCCGGGTCCGGCGACACCGTCCCACCAACCCGGCGTGGGATGGCCGGGGCCGGCGGGGCCGGTGATGTGGGAGTCGCCGGTCAGCGCGTGCAGCACCATGACGACGTTGTCGCGGTTCTCGTTGAGTTCGCCCCAGCGCTGTACGGCGATGCTGACGTCGTCCAGGACGACGCCGCTCTCCAGCGTCAGTGAACCGATGTTGACGACGGTGGTCTCACCCTCGGCGGGCAGCGGAGTGCGCACCGGGGGACTCTCCGGGGTGATGGTCATGTCAGCCTCACTCAAAACGCCGCCACGGCCTGCGGATCCGAGGCCCCGTTGCCCACGGCGCGGGCCGCGGAGAGACCGCGCTCAATGTCCTCGAGGATGTCGTCGATGCCCTCGATGCCGACCGCGAGACGCACCAGGCCGGGGGTCACGCCCGTGGCCAACTGCTCCTCGGCCGACAACTGCTGGTGCGTGGTGGACGCGGGGTGGATCACCAGAGACCGCACGTCACCGATGTTGGCAACGTGGCTGTGCAGGGTCAGCGCGTCGACGAACGCCTTGCCCGCGGGAAGTCCGCCTGCCAGCTCGAACGCCAGGACGGCTCCAGTCCCCTTGGGCGCCAAGACCTTCGCGCGCTCATGCCAGGGCGAGCTGGGCAGTCCGGCGTAGTTGACACTGGTCACCTCGGGCTGGTCCGCCAGGAACTCCGCGACCCGCTGGGCGTTGGCGACATGGCGTTCGATCCGCAGGCTCAGCGTCTCCAGCCCCTGCGCCACCAGGAACGCGTTGAACGGCGAGGCGGCCGAACCCAAGTCGCGCAGCAGCTGGACACGGGCCTTGAGCGCGTAGGCCGGCGCTCCCAGGTCCGCGAACACCACACCGTGGTAGCTCGGGTCCGGCGTCGTGAAGCCGGCGTGGCGGCCCTGGGTCCAGTCGAAGGTGCCGCCGTCGACGATGACCCCGGCGATCGCGGTGCCGTGCCCGCCGAGGTACTTGGTGGCGGAGTGCACGACGATGTCGGCGCCGTGCGCGAGCGGCTGGATCAGATACGGCGTCGCGATGGTGTTGTCGACGATCAACGGGATGCCGTGCTCATGGGCCACCGCGGCGACGCCGGGGATGTCGAGGATGTCGATCTGCGGGTTGGAGATGGTCTCGCCGAAGAACGCCCTGGTGTTCGGTGCGATCGCCGCGCGCCAGGAGTCCAGGTCGTCGGGGTTCTCGACGAAGCTGACCTCGATGCCGAGCTTGGGCAGCGTGTAGTGGAAGAGGTTGTACGTGCCGCCGTAGAGCCGCGGGCTGGACACGATGTGGTCGCCCGCCTGCGCGAGGTTGAGGATCGCGAGCGTCTCGGCGGCCTGCCCGGAGGCCAGGAACAGCGCCGCGACGCCACCCTCGAGTGCGGCGATGCGCTGCTCGACGGTGTCCTGCGTCGGGTTCATGATGCGCGTGTAGATGTTGCCGGGCTCGGCCAGGCTGAACAGCGCAGCGGCGTGGTCGGTGCTGTTGAAGGTGTAGGACGTGGTGGCGTAGATCGGCAGGGCACGCGCGTTCGTCGCCGAATCCGGAGTCTGTCCGGCGTGGATCTGTTTGGTCTCGAACGACCAGGTGGCACTGGGGTCCGCGGGGGCTTCGGTGCTCATGTGGTGGCTTTCCTTCATCACGGTTGGGGGAGAAGTGTGGACACTGGGCAGCGCCCGGCGTGCCGGTCGGCACGACGGAGACATGGCTCTAACAGTGATGACACATATCGGGCCGCATCAGGTTTCCCTGTCTACTCTTGGGGCCCGCATACCGGACCCGCGCTTGCCGTGTAGCCGGGAGGGGCTACTCAACCTGGTCATCACCCGGGGCACCCCACCGCGGTTGGAGGGTTGCCGGCCAGCAAGCCGGGGCTTGTCGCTGGCGCTCATGACCGATATGCAGACTATCCCAAGGTGCTGACTGTCTGCCAGCGACCCGAGATCAGGCGAGTCGGTGGTGCGGCCGCGCCGACTGCGGCCCGGTGTGCTCATCGAGGAAGTCGACCAGCAGTTCGGTGACCCGTCCCGGGGCCTCGAGCATGGGGATGTGACCCAAACCCTCGAGCCGGGTGATCCGCGACGTCTCCGGCAGGTTGTCGATGAAGTGCCGGTGCCCACGCGGGGAGGGGAACACGCGGTCCCGGCCGCACACGACCAGCTGAGTGGGCACGGCGACCTCGGAGAGTTCCAGCAGGCCCGGCAGCAGCAGGGTCTTGACCAGCAATGCCAGGTAGGCGTGGCAGTGGGTGGCGTCCTCGACCAACTCCACCAGGTCGGCCTGTCGCGGGCCGTCGGCAGGCCCGCTGACCGGAAGGGTGGCCAGACGGCGCGCATACGGCAGGTCCAGGATGCGCGGACCCAGCAGGCGTGCGGCCAGCAGCGCGGGTCCGCCCACCACGAACTTGGCGATGGTCTCGAACTTCACCGGGGACCACCGGGTCCACCCGCCGGCGGGCGCGATGCCGGTCAGGGTGCGAGCCCGGCCACGGCGTTCGAGCTCGAAGGCCACCCATCCGCCCAGCGAATCACCGACGAGGTGGGCGGTGCCCCAGCCGAGCTGGTCCATCTGGTGTTCCACCTGGTCGGCCAGCAGTTCGGTGCTGAGCAGCCAGGTGGGGGATTTGGGGCCGCCGTGGTGCCCGGCCATGGTCGGGGCGAAGACCTCGTAGCGACCGGTCTCGGCGACCTGGGGCGCCACCGTCGACCACACCTGTTGCGAACACAGGAACGGGTGCAGCATCAGGACGGGCTCACCGGAGCCCACGTGGATCGGGTCGCGATGGAAGACCATGGGGCCGACTGTACCAACTATGCGGTACCAGCGGTACCGCCGTCTTGATGTCCCCGCGGGCCGATATGGTCTCCCCCCGTGATCGTCACGACCATCAACGTCAACGGTGTGCGCGCCGCCGTCAAGGAGCGCTCGACGGAGAATCTGGGCCTGCTGGCCTGGCTCAAGGAGACCCGGGCGGATGTCATCTGCCTGCAGGAGACCCGCGCCGACGACGATCAGTTGGCCGCGGCGCTCGACCCGGCGATCGCCGACGGCTGGCATCTGGCTGCGGCCAGCCCGCATCAGAAGGGCCGCAACGGTGTCGCTGTGCTGTCCCGAACGCCATTCGATGAGATCCGGATCGGTTGTGGCGCCGAGGAGTTCGCCGCCCACGGCCGGTATCTGGAGGTGGACACGGCGGGCCTGACGGTGGCCAGCGTGTACGTCCCGACCGGTGAGGCGCAGACCGAGCGCCAGCTGGAGAAGGAGCGCTTCATGGCCGCGGTCGCCGCCCGAATGGCCGACCTGCTGGTCGCCGGCCGGGACGCGGTGGTGTGCGGTGACTGGAACATCGCGCACACCGAGAACGACATCAAGAACTGGAAGGGCAACGTCAAGAAGGCCGGTTTCCTGCCCGAGGAACGGCAGTGGCTGACCGACCTGATGGCCACCGGATGGGTCGACGTGGTGCGGAGGCTGCATCCGAACGTCGCCGGTCCGTACGCGTGGTGGTCATGGCGCGGGAAGGCCTTCGACAACGACGCCGGATGGCGCATCGACTACCACCTGGCCACCCCGGACCTGGCGGCCAGGGCGGTGGCGGCGCGCACCGAGCGGCCCGCCGCCTACGCGCTGCGGTGGTCCGACCACGCGCCGGTGACCGTCGAGTTCAGCTGACCGGCCCCGCGATCACAGGCTGTTCGATCACCGAAGCCACCACGTCGAGAACTCGCGGATCCCACGTCAGCGCGGTCTCCCAGGGCAGGCCCGCCGCATCCGAGATGAAGATGCTGTGGGTGTCGTTGAAGACGTGGGTGCTCCTGTGTGGCAGCACCCGGTCGCTGACATCGGTGGCCAGCGCGCTGTGCCGGGTGACCAGGCCGTCGTTGGGCCAGACCATCGGATTGACCGGGTCGGGGCGGGTGAAGCGGTCACCCGCGATGAGCGTGACCGGGATGTCGTCGAGCACGCCGGCCTGGAACTCGTTCCAGCCGCCCGCGCCCATCAGGTAGCGCTGGTTGACCTCGCGGCCCGACCCCGTCATCAGTCGCTCCACCTCGGTTTTCATCGCGGTCATGTTGCCGGCGCAGAACTCGTCGCCGGCGCAGTCCGAGATCGGGGTGATGCCGTTGGCGTAGTCGGACAGGAACGATCCCTCCCACGGGGTGCCCAGCGTGGTCAGACTGCGGATCCGCAGGGGTGAACCGCTGTGCTGAAGCACTCGGAACGCGGCGCGCGAGTACAGCCCGCCCATGGAGTGCGCCACCACGTCGATCTCGCGTGCGCCGTACTCGTCGTGCAGGTGGGTCAAGAACCGCGCCAGCCGCTCACCCGCCAGATCGATGCTGCCGGTCGAGTCGACGGTCATGAGGTCGGGCAGCGTGATGGGGCAGTCTCCGAAGGCCCCGAAGCCGTCCTGGTCGACGACGGGTCCGCGGCCCGCCATCGCGGGCGAGGTGTACACCGTGTGCCCCCGCTTGAGCAGGTGTGCCCGCAGCGCGGTGTCGGTGTTGCCCGCGGCCAGGCCCGACCCGCAGGCCTGGGTGGGAGTCGTGAAGGGGCTGACCGCATTTCCGCCCGAGACGACGACGACGGCTCGGCCGGTGGGGCCGGCGTTCGCGGCGCTCATCGGGTTGATCACCGCGACGAGGATAGAGAGGACTGCGGTGAGGGCGATCACGGGGCGTCGGGTCACGCCGGGGATACTAACGCCCCCGTCATTTTGGGGCATGAAAAGATCGACACATCATGAGCACAGAGAGCACCACCGCCGGACGCCAGGTCGTCTTCTCCGGCGCCCAGCCCACCTCCGACTCCCTGCACCTCGGCAATGCGCTGGGCGCGGTGAAGCAGTGGGTGCAGATGCAGGACGACTACGACGCGTACTTCTGTGTCGTTGACCTGCACGCGATCACGGTCGCCCAGGACCCGGCGGTGCTGCGGCGCCGCACCCTGGTGACCGCGGCGCAGTACCTGGCGCTGGGCATCGACCCGCAGCGGGCGACCGTGTTCGTCCAGAGCCACGTTCCCGCGCACGCTGAATTGGCATGGGTGCTGGGCTGTTTCACCGGCTTTGGCCAGGCGTCACGGATGACGCAGTTCAAGGACAAGTCGCAGAAGCAGGGCACCGAGGGCACCACGGTGGGCCTGTTCACCTACCCGGTGCTGATGGCCGCCGACGTCCTGCTCTACGACACCGATCTGGTGCCCGTCGGTGAGGACCAGCGCCAGCACCTCGAGCTGGCCCGGGACCTCGCCGAGCGGATCAACTCCCGGTTCCCCGGCACCTTCGTCGTTCCCGAGGCGATGATCCCCAAGGTCACCGCCAAGATCTACGACCTGCAGGACCCGACGTCGAAGATGAGCAAGTCCGCTGCCACGGACGCCGGTCTGATCAGCCTGCTCGACGATCCGGCCAAGACCGCCAAGAAGATCCGTTCCGCGGTCACCGACAGTGAGCGTGAGATCCGGTTCGACCCGGAGAACAAGGCCGGCGTCTCCAACCTGCTGACCATCCAGTCGGCGGTGACCGGCACGGACATCGACACACTGGTGACCGGCTACGAGGGACGCGGCTACGGCGACCTCAAGAAGGACACCGCCGAAGCGGTGGTCGAGTTCGTCACGCCCATCAAGGCCCGGGTCGACGAACTGCTGGCGGACCCGGGTGAACTCGAGTCGGTGCTGGCCGCCGGCGCGCGCCGCGCGAGGGAGGCGTCTGCGGCAACCCTGCAGCGGGTATACGACCGGTTAGGGTTCTTAGCGCAGCTGTCGTGACCGCAACGGGAGGCAGGCATGACCGAACCGGCCGACCCGGACCAGGATTCGGCCAAGCCCGGCATCCTGGACCGGCTTCGGGCCAGGATGCCGTGGTTCGACCATGTCATGCGGGCCCAGGAGCGTTACAACGCCAGCAAGGGTGACTTCTACGCCGCCGGCATCACCTACTTCACGATCTTTGCGTTGTTCCCGCTGCTCATGGTCGGATTCGCGATCGGCGGCTTCGTACTCGCCAACGAACCCGATCTGCTCAACGAGATCGAGGGGAAGGTCCGCGAGGCCGTCAGCGGCGACCTCGGTTCGCAGTTGGTGCAGTTGATGGACTCCGCGATCAACTCCCGCACCTCAGTGGGACTGATCGGTCTGGCGACCGCGGCATGGGCGGGCCTGGGCTGGATGGCGAATCTGCGCGAGGCCCTGTCCCAGATGTGGGGGCTGTACCGCGCTGAGCCCGACGGATTCGTCCGCACCAAACTGTCGGACCTGCTGGCGTTGGTGTCGGCGTTCGTGGCGATCGCGGTCACGATCGGCCTCACCGTGCTGGGCAACTCGTCGGTCATGGAGAACGTGCTGAACTGGCTGGGCCTGCAGGACTCGCCCATGCTGTCGGCGCTGCTGCGCGCGGCCTCACTGCTGGTGTCGCTCTTCGTGTCCTGGCTCCTGTTCACCTGGATGATCGCGCGTCTTCCGCGCGAGTCCATCAGCTTCCGCAGCAGCGTGAGGGCCGGCCTGCTGGCCGCCGTCGGTTTCGAGGTCTTCAAGCTGGTGGCGGCGGTCTATCTGCGGTCGGTGGTCACCGGTCCCGCGGGCGCGACGTTCGGACCCGTGCTGGGTCTGATGGTGTTCGCCTACATCACCGCGCGCCTGGTGCTGTTCGCCACGGCATGGGCGGCGACATCGAAGGAGAACCTGCGCGAAGAAGTCATCCCACCGCCACCGCCCGCGCTGATCAACAATCGGGTGGTGACCCGTGCAGGCCTGGGCGCGGAGCAGGCGGTGGTCGCCGCCGCCGTGGGAGCGGTTGGTGCGCTGAGTCTTTCGCGCCTGTTTCGGCGCGACGGGAGGCGACGCCGATGACGCTGTCCACGCCGTGGTCACAGGCGATGGGGCTGGCCGTGCCGATCGTCAACGCACCGATGGGCGGCGCCGCGGGAGCGCGACTGGCCACCGCGGTCGCCAACGCCGGGGGCCTGGGAATGATCGGCATGGGCAGCGCGGGTTCGGCCGAGGCGCTGCGTGGCGAGTTGGCGGGGATTCCGGCTGGGGCGGCACCCATCGGCATCGGACTGGTGGGGTGGGTCGCCGAGGACGATCCCGCGCTCCTCGATGTTGCGGTGGCCGCCGCGCCTGCACTGCTGAGCGTCAGCTTCGGTGATGAATGGTCGTGGGTGACAAGGGCACACGAGGCCGGACTGACCGTCGCGACGCAGGTGGCCAGCGTCGGCGCGGCGCGCCGCGCGGTGGACGCCGGTGTCGACGTGCTGGTCGCCCGGGGCGCCGAGGGCGGCGGCCACGGCGCGCCGAGCATCGGCACGCTGCCGCTGCTGGCCGAGGTGCTCGACAGCGTGGACGTCCCGGTGCTGGCCGCCGGCGGTATCGCCTCGCCTCGGGCGCTGGCCGCGGTGCTCGCGGCCGGGGCCGCGGGCGCGTGGGTCGGCACGGCCCTGGCGACCTGCACCGAGGCGCTCACGCCGCCGGATGCGCGTGATCAACTGCTGGCCGCCGAGTCCCATCAGACCGCCACCACCCGCAGGTTCGACATCGCCGCGCACTATCGTTGGCCCGCAGCGCTTCCGGAGCGCGTGCTGCTCGATCGGGCGGGAGAGCCCACGCCGGTCAACGCCGGGCAGGGGGTGGGCGCACTGCGCACCCAGCGCACCGCGGCCGACCTGATCGGCGAATGGTGTTCGCAGGCCGCCGATCTGCTGGGCCGCTGGGCCTAGTGCTGCGGACGGCGGTTCATCGACCTCGCGACCATGATGAGGCCCAGCACGATCACGGTGCCCACGACCGCCACCCCGACGCGCACAGGTGCGGTGTCGGCGTCGGGCAGCACACTGGCCGCGCGTGAGGCGACCGCGGGGTCGGTGACCGGCTCGGGTTTCTTCAGCGACGGATCCGGGTCGACCAGCGTGCCGACCTGCGCGCCCGGCGGGGTGGCGAACCCGTAGTCCAGCAGGCGCGCGGCCTGCTCCCACGGCGCGATCGGCACGCGGGTGCCGCGCATCAGCACGGCGACCAGCCGCCGGCCGTCGCGTTCGGCGGCACCCACGAAGGTCTGACCCGCGTCGTCGGTGTAACCGGTCTTGCCGCCAAGCGCGCCGGGGTAGTTCTCCAGAAGCTTGTTGTCGTTGTAGATCTCGTAGGGCGGGTTGCCGTCGCGGCCCGGGAAGTCGTATTCCCTCGTTGCCACGATCTGGGCGAAAGTGGGGTTCTCCCAGGCGTATCGGTAGAACAACGCCATGTCGTAGACGGAGGTGCTCATGCCGGGCCCGTCCAGCCCGGACGGCGTGGCGGCTCGGGTGTCGCGGCCGCCGAGCCTGCTGGCCAGCGTGTTGATCTTGCCCAGGGCGGTGTCCATCCCGCCGAGTTGTACGGCGAGCGCGTGGGCCGCGTCGTTACCTGAATGCATCAGCAGTCCGTGCAGCAGGTCGTTGACGGTGTAGACCCCGCCCGGTGCGACACCCACACGGGTGCCCTCGGAGTTGGCGTCCTCCTGGGTGCCGGGCACCCGCTTGTTGAGGTTCAGTTCGTCCAGGGCGGCCATCGCGGTCAGCACCTTGACGATCGAAGCCGGGCGGTGCCGACCGTGGGCGTCCTTGGCGGCGATGACCTCACCGGTGTCGAGGTCGGCGACCAGCCAGGCTTCGGCCGACACATCACCGGGTACGGGTGGGGTGCCCGCGGCGGTGACCACACCGCAGTCGCCCAGGGCGTCGCCGCCGACGGGTTTGGCCGGCACGGGCAGCGGGGCGGGCGGGGCGTCGCCGGGCTTGGGCACCTCGGAGGCGTCCACGGCCGGCGGGGTGGTGACCCGGTACGGGCACGGGTCCGGCTCGGGTGCCGGCGGTTCGGCGTACGCCAAACCCGGGGCAGCGGCCAGGAACAGGGCCGCCGCCAGCGTCGCCGCGCGCTGGGCGAGGATGCGTGAACTGGCCATGGTGTGTGCAGATTAGGTGACGGCGGGTCCCCGATCCGGCAGGCGCGCTGTGACTGGTGTGGTTTGTGTTGCGCCTGTTACTGCGGTAGCGCGCAGTGCGCGAGCGCCGCGCTGCCGATGCTGCCCAGCCAGAGTCGCCCGTCATGCTCCACCAGGCCGGTGACCAGGCCGAACTCCGGATGAGTCAGTCGCAGACCCGAGACCGCCTCGCCACTGTCGGCGTCGAACGCCACGGCCCACACCACGGGTTCGATCTGCGGTTGCCACCGCTCGGGCAGTCGCCACACCACCTTCCGCAGCAGCGGAGACCTGGGCGCCAGCCAGTCGGCGGCCGCGTTGACCGGGGAGACGAACGCACACCAGATCCGGCCGTCGGCGCCCGTGGAGAGGTTGTCGGGCATGCCGGGAAGCGCGGTGGCCAGCTCGGTCACGGTTCCGGCCCGCGCGCCGGTCAGCCAGTACTTCGACAGCCGGCGCCCCTGCGTCTCGGCGAACACCAGCGCTTCGCCGTCGGCCGTGGGCGTCACGCCGTTGGCGAAGTACAGCCCGCGCGCGACCGTGGTGACCGAGCCATCGGGATCGCGGCGGTGCAGGGCCCCGTCGCCGCGGGCCTCGAGGATGGCGGCCTTGAAGTGGGCATAACTGAACGCGGCCGTCGACTCGGTGAAATAGATTGCCCCATCCGGGGTTTCGGTGACGTTGGAGCAGAACTGAAGGCGACGTCCGTCGACGGTGTCCACCAGCACATCGAGCGTGCCGGTGTCGGGATCCATCGCCAGGAGGCCCCGCGGACTGTCGCAGATCAACAGCCTGCCGTCGCGGGCCACCGACATGCCGAGCGGGCGGCCACCGGTGTCGGCGACCACCCGCGTCGCGCCGTCCGGATCCACGCGCACCACCCGGCCGTCGGCCAGTCCGGTCCACACGAAGCCGTCGGCGTCGACGACGACGTCCTCGGGCGCCTCACCGGGCATGTCCACGACCGTGAGGTCGGCGGGACCGAACTCGGGCAGGGCCCGGACCGGCGGCGGTGACCACCGGACCGGGCGCACGCGCGGCCTGCGCACGTTACATCCGCCGGCTGGCCTCGCCGAGGACGCCCCGCAGGATGTCATAGATCGCGTCGAACTCGGCCTGGCCGCAGATCAGCGGGGGAGCCAGCTGGACCACTGGGTCGCCACGGTCATCGGCGCGGCAGTACAGGCCCGCATCCCACAGCGCCGGGGTGAGGAACCCGCGCAGCAGGCGCTCGCTCTCCTCGTCGTTGAAGGTCTCCTTGGTGGTCTTGTCCTTGACCAGCTCGATGCCGTAGAAGAAGCCCTCGCCGCGCACATCACCGACGATGGGCAGGTCCAGCAGCTGCTCCAGCGTGCGCCGGAAGGCCGGGGCGTTCTCCTTGACGTGGGCGTTGATGCCCTCGCGCTCGAAGATGTCCAGGTTGGCCAGCGCCACCGCGGCCGACACCGGATGCCCGCCGAAGGTGTAGCCGTGGCCGAAGACGGTCTGGCCGTCGTCGAAGGGCTCGAACAGTCGGTCGCTGGCGATCATGGCGCCGATCGGCGAGTACCCCGAGGTCAGGCCCTTGGCGCAGGTGATGATGTCCGGCACGTAGTCGAAGTCGTCGCACGCGAACATGGACCCGATCCGGCCGTAGGCGCAGATCACCTCGTCGGACACCAGCAGCACGTCGTACTCGTCGCAGATCTCCCGGACCCGCTGGAAGTACCCCGGCGGCGGCGGGAAACAGCCACCGGCGTTCTGCACGGGTTCGAGGAAGACTGCGGCCACGGTCTCGGGGCCCTCGAACTCGATGGCCTCGGCGATGCGGTCGGCGCAGTACTCACCCCAGGCCTTGATGTCGGTGTCATACGGTGCGGGCGCCCGGTAGAAGTTGGTGTTGGGCACCCGGTGCCCACCGGGCGTCAACGGCTCGAAAGGCGCCTTGAACGCGGGGATGCCGGTGATGGCCAGCGCGCCCTGCGGGGTGCCGTGGTAGGCGACCGCACGCGAGATCACCTTGTGCTTACCGGGTTTGCCGGTCAGCTTGAAGTACTGCTTGGCCAGCTTCCAGGCGCTCTCGACGGCCTCGCCGCCACCGGTGGTGAAGAACACCCGGTTGAGGTCACCGGGCGCATAGCCGGCGAGCCGGTCGGCGAGTTCGATCGCCGGCGGGGTGGCGTAGCTCCACAGCGGGAAGAACGCGAGGGTCTCGGCCTGCTTGGCGGCCGCCTCGGCGAGTTCGGCGCGGCCGTGGCCGACCTGCACCACGAACAGCCCGGACAGGCCGTCGATGTACTGCCTGCCCTTGTCGTCCCAGATGTGCACGCCCTCACCGCGCGTGATGATCGGCGGCGTGATGCCGGCGCCGTGGCGGGCGAAGTGGCCCCACAGGTGCCGGTCGGCCTTGGCTGAGAGGTCTGAAGTGGTGCTCTGCTGAATATCAGTTGATGTCATCTTGTGCCCCAGTTGTATTGCTGCTTAACGAGTTTCAAATAGACGAGCGTTTCGGTGGCTATCACTCCCGGGACTGCGCGGATTCTGGTGTTGAGCAGTTCAAGCAGACCGTCGTCGTTCTCGCACACGACTTCGACGATCGCGTCGAAGGAGCCCGCGGTGAGGACGACGTAGTCGACGGCGTCGATGGCCGAGAGCTTCTCGGCGACCTTGAGCGTGTCACCGGTGCACTTGATGCCGATCATCGCCTGTCGGGCGAAGCCGAGTTGCATCGGGTCGGTGACCGCGACGATCTGCATGACCCCAGCGTCGACCATCCGCTGGACGCGCTGGCGCACTGCCGCTTCCGACAGGCCGACGGCCTTGCCGATGCCCGCATACGACCGCCGGCCATCCTGCTGAAGCTTCTCGATGATGGCCTTGGACAGGTCGTCGAGTTGCATGACGGGGATCGACCCGTTGTTGGCGGCCGTGCGGAGCGGCGCCGGGGTCTGCGGTCCTGCCGAGTCGGGCATGCCCCCGATTGTGCACGGAATCCGTTGTACATGCCAACGATCGTGGAGAATTTCCGAAGTCATGGGACCCTCAGTCGAGGGAATACGTAGCTGCCGCTCTGGTCGAGGCCACGGTTCTGGGTTACCGTTGCGGCCATGACTGCGACTGCGTCCGTGAAGACCGTGGCGAGCAGCTGGCTCAACGGTACGTCCACTCAGACCTCCGGTCCCGCGCACCGGGTCATCAACCCTGCCACCGGCGCCCCCGTCGCCGAACTCGCGCTGGCGACCGTCGGCGACGTCGCGGCCGCGGTGGCCAGCGCGCGCGCCGCCCTTCGCGGGTGGGCCACCGCCACCCCCGCCGACCGCTCCGCGGTGCTGGCCAGGCTCGCCGAGCTGATGGAGGCCAACGCCGAGCTGTTCATCGCCGAAGAGGTCAGCCAGACCGGCAAGCCCGTCCGGCTGGCCACTGAGTTCGACGTGCCGGGCAGCATCGACAACGTCGCGTTCTTCGCCGGGGCCGCGCGCCACCTCGAGGGCAAGGCCAGCGCCGAGTACTCGGCCGACCACACCTCAAGCATCCGGCGCGAGGCCGTCGGCGTGGTCGCCACCATCACGCCCTGGAACTACCCGCTGCAGATGGCGATCTGGAAGGTCATTCCGGCCCTGGCCGCCGGCTGCGCCGTGGTGATCAAACCCGCCGAGCTCACCCCGCTGACCACGCTGACCCTGGCGCGCATCGCCAAGGAGGCCGGCCTGCCCGACGGGGTGCTCAACGTGCTGACCGGCGCGGGCGCCGACGTCGGCAACGCACTGGCCGGGCACCCCGGCGTCGACGTCGTGACGTTCACCGGTTCGACCGCCGTCGGCCGCAGGGTGATGGCCGCCGCGGCCGTGCACGGGCATCGCACCCAGCTCGAATTGGGCGGCAAGGCACCGTTTGTGGTGTTCTCTGACGCCGATCTCGACGCCGCGATCCAGGGTGCGGTCGCCGGGTCGCTGATCAACACCGGACAGGACTGCACCGCCGCCACCAGGGCGATCGTGGCCCGCGAACTCTACGACGACTTCGTCGCCGGTGTCGCGGAGGTGATGTCGAAGGTCGTCGTGGGGGATCCCTTCGACGCAGACACCGACCTGGGTCCGCTGATCTCCGCCGCGCATCGGGACAAGGTCGCGGCCATGGTGTCGCGGGCCCCGGATGAGGGCGGGCGCATCGTCACCGGTGGCCATGTGATCGACCGACCGGGCTCGTTCTATGCGCCGACGCTGATCGCCGACGTCGATGAGAACTCCGAGGTGTACCGCGACGAGATCTTCGGACCGGTGCTGACCGTGCGGTCGTTCACCGACGACGACGACGCCCTGCGGCAGGCCAACGACACCGAGTACGGGCTCGCGGCCTCGGCGTGGACCCGTGACCTCTACCGCGCGCAGCGCGCCTCGCGCGAGATCAACGCGGGCTGCGTGTGGATCAACGACCACATCCCGATCATCAGCGAGATGCCGCACGGCGGCGTGGGCGCATCCGGCTTCGGCAAGGACATGAGCGACTACTCGTTCGAGGAGTACCTGACCATCAAGCATGTGATGAGCGACATCACTGGCGTCGCCGACAAGGAATGGCACCGGACGATCTTCACCAAGCGCTAGCCCCGCTGCGTGACTGGTCCACCGTGGCGGCCAGCCGGGGTGGGTGTCTGAAATGCCCGCCTCTGAGCGAATTTCGCCATGTCCGCGGCTGCGCCCAGCGGTGGTGGAGCAGCCCGCCCCCTCAAATTCGCTCTGAGGCGGGCAATTCGAACAGGTGCCCCCGGAAGCCCGGCGCCCCGCCCCTCAATCCCGGGGGATCACCACGACCGGGGCGTCGACTCCGGCCAGAATGCGGGAAGCGGTGAAGCCCAGGAAGATCCGCTTGGGCGCCGCGAATCTGCTGGAGCCGACGACCAGCAGGTCGGAGTCGGTCCAGTTCAGCTTCTTCAGAGCCGATTCCAGGGTCATGCCGTCGGCGACCAGCGACTCGATCTCCGGGGCGTCGGGCAGGGCGTGGGCCGCGACATTGAGGTTCTTGCGTGCCGCGGCCACCTGAGCCGCCCGCAGCTCCTTCAGGTTCTCGGCCTCGGCGAGGTTCTCGGCCGACACCAGCGACAGCATCCGGATCGGCAGCGTTGCGGCCCGCGCGAGTGCGATCGAGAATGGCAGCGGGTTGTCGTCACCGGGACGGGTGGGGACCGCGGCCGTGATGGCGGTGATGGTCTCGGGTGGGTCGTCGGCGTACCCCCGGGGCGCCAATGCCACCGGGATCGAGGAACTGTGCAGCAGCGCACTCGCGACGGGTCCGATCATGTGACCGCCGAAGAACCCGTCGCGTGCACCGCCGACCACAATGAGATCGGAGCGCTTCTGCTCGGCGAAGGTCATCAGAGTCTCCGGGAACGATTCCCCCACCAGAACATTGGGCGTCACCGACTTGGCCGCTCCGGTCAGCGTCGTCACCGCCTTGGCGATCCACTGCTGACCGCGTTCGATCAGCAGCTCCTGGTACTGGCCCCGGCCGGGGTGGCCGTCGGGCAGTTCGTGGCGCACGACGAGCACGACATCCACATCGGCGTCGAAGGTGCGGGCGAACGCGGCGGCCAGTGCCGCCCCGTCATCGCCGGTGGGGGTGGCGAGGTAACCGACAGTCAGATGCATTGCGGTACCTGCCCTTTCGTATCAGTACACATCCGGGACCTTGACCTCCGTGTCGGGTGTCAGGGTCTCGCCGCGGAAGAATCGTTTGGTGCCGAATGCGAAGCACGCCAACATCAGCGGAATGCCCAGCACCAGCATGCCGACCCCGAGGACGAAAACGCCGCCGACGGGGCCGAACGCGGTGTAGCCGTACTCGGGATCGATCATGTCCCGCGCGCTGATGCCGAACGCCCAGGTCATGGCGAGCCCGCCGAGCAGTGGGAAGACCCCGCGGAAGAACAGGTTGCGGGCCGAGGTGAACAGCGTGGCGCGGAAGTACCACACGCACGCGAACGCCGTGATCCCGTAGTAGAACGCCACCGCCAGACCCAGTGAGGCCACCGAGTCCGCCAGGGCGTTCTCGCTCAGGAAGGTCAACAGCAGGTAGAAGAACAGCGCGGCCAGCCCCATCACGATCGTGCCGAACGCCGGGGTCATGTACCGCGGGTGGACGTGCGAGAAGCGTTTGGGGATGGCCTCATAGACGGCCATCGACAGCGTGCCGCGCGCGGTGGGCAGGATCGTGGTCTGGGTCGACGACAGCGCCGAGATCGAGACCGTCAGCAGCAGCAGAGACGCCGCGATCGACCCGGCGACCGGCGCGCCGAGCACCGTCAGCACGTCGTCGGTGTTCATCGGGTTGTTCAAACCGATGCCGACGTGGCCGAACCCGGCGAACGACTGGATCGCATACGCCACCAGAACGTAGGTGCACACCAGGATCACGGTGGTGATGAGTGCGGCGATTCCGGGTGTGCGACCGGGATTCCTGGTCTCCTCGCCGACCGCGAGACAGGCGTCCCATCCCCAGTAGATGAAGATGCACAGGATCACCGCGGCCGCGATTGAGTGTGAGTCCAGGCCGCCGGGCCACAGCCAGGACAGCGACGGCGAGATGGCCTGGGCGCCAGCGGTTCCCGCGAAGACCCGCACCAGGGCGATGATGCTGACGACGATCAGCACTCCGAACTGAATCGCGATCAGCACGTTCTGCATCCGTTCGGACACCACGATTCCGCGCGCGCTCACCAGTGTCATCGCGATGATGAAGAAGGAGCCCAACAGCACCTTGGCCCAGATGTTCTCGGCCAGTGCGTCCTGGCCGAGGAACTTGAACAGATAGATCGCGGCGATCTCTGCGACGTTGGCCAGCACGATGATCGCCGAGACGGCCAGACCCCAGCCGCCGATCCAGCCGATCCACGGACCGAATGCCTTGGTGCCCCAGGTGAACGTGGTGCCACAGTCGGGGGTGTCCTGCGACAGCTCCTTGTACGCGAACGCCACCAGCAGCATCGGGATGAAGGCCAGCAGGAACATCGACGGCGCCTTCTCGCCGACCGCGAGCACGACGTAACCGAGTGTCGCGGCCAGGCTGTAGGCCGGCGCCACCGCCGACAGGCCTATGACGACGTTGCCGACGAGGCCGAGCGCACCAGCCTGCAGGCCCTTGTCCGAGGTTGCTGGCGCCGGATGTTCCGCGATGGCCATGGGTGGAATATACGACTCTGAGCGGGTATTGGTGGGGGACTGCGGGATTTGCTCGGACAGACGAATCGTGCAGACAAGTAGCCTCGAAACATGACTCCCGGCGGTCAGCAGGAGCGGCAGGACGAGTTCGAGTCGCTGCGGCCGCATCTGCTGGCCGTGGCCTACCGGTTGACCGGTTCGTTCTCCGACGCCGAGGACATGGTGCAGGACGCCTGGCTGCGGTGGGCGTCGGGCAAGCACGGCGAGATCGTGGACCTGCGGGCGTGGCTGACCACGGTCGTCAGCCGGTTGAGCCTGGACTGGCTGCGCTCGGCCGCCCACCGTCGGGAGACCTATGTCGGGGACTGGCTGCCCGAACCCGTCGTCGTCGACGTCGGGTCCGACGATCCGCTTGCCGCCGTCGTCGCCTCCGAGGACGCCAGGTTCGCCGCAATGGTTGTGCTGGAACGCCTTTCGCCCGATCAGCGGGTGGCCTTCGTCCTGTACGACGGCTTCGGGGTGGGCTTCGCCGAGATCGCCGACGTGCTGGGCACCAGCGCCGCCGGGGCCCGCCAGTCGGCATCCCGCGCGCGCCGGGCGGTCGCCGGGGCGTCGGCGCCGCCGCGAGATCCGGCGCACGACGAGGTGGTCGGGCGGCTGATGGCCGCGATCGCCGCCGGGAACATCGACGAGGCGGTGGCGCTGCTGCACCCCGACGTCACGCTCACCGGCGACGCCAACCGCCGCGCCCCGACCGCGCCGCGACCCATCGTCGGCTCCGAGAAGGTGGCCCGGTTCCTGCTCGGCCTGGCCCGCCGCTACGGTCCGAGGTTCTTGACCGCCACGCGGTTGGCGCTGGTCAACGGCGAACTCGGCAGCTACACCGAGGGACTGCCCGCGGACTCGGACTATCCCGACATGGCGCCGCACGTCATCGCCATGACCGTGCGCGACGGAGCGGTCTGGGCGATCTGGGACGTCGCCAACCCGGACAAGTTCAGCGGGTCGCCGTTGGCCCGTCGGTCGCCCAGGGCACCCGGCACGCGTCCCCGGAACTGAACCCCTGCTCGGTGATGTCGAGCGCGGCGTTCATCCGGGCGCGCATGTTCTCCACGCCGATCTGCGCGGTCAGTTCGATGACGCCGGCGTCGCCGAAGCGCTGTCGCAGGTCGTTGACCTGCTCGTCGGTCACGGTGTGCGGATCGGTGGTCATGGCCTCGGCGTAGGCGATCGCGGCCCGCTCGTCCTCGGTGAACAGCGGAGAGGTCGGCCAGTCGTCGATGTGCTGCAGTCGGGCCAGGTCCAGGCCGTCCAGGCGCATCAGCATCGTGCCGAAGTCCACACACCACGAGCAGCCGATGCTGCGGGCGGTCCAGTACACCGCCAGTTCGCGCACGGCGGCGGGCAACCGGGTGCTGGCCCTGTCCAGGAGTCCTTCATGCACTGCGCTGGCGACCAGCAGTCCCCGGTGGTGGGCGTAGACGGCGAAGGGTTCGGGCACCTCACCGAACCGCCGTCGGGCGAAGCGGTACATCAGCCTGGTCAACAGCGGAGCGTTCTCGGGCGCCAAGGGGGCGATGCGTGACGTGGTCATACTCATGAGACGAGACAGCCCGCCGATGTGTGACAGCCTCAGCCGGGAGGCGGCGGCGGTGCCGGCGCCCCGGGCGGCGGCGGGATCTTCGGGTAGGTGCGCCCCGTGGTCGGCGCCGCCCCGCCGTCGGCGGCCGGGGCCGGCGCGGCCCGCCCCGGGGACGGATCCCACCCGGTGTCGACGAGTCTGCGCTGCACCGCGATCGCCAGCACCAGCAGCACGGCGCCGATCAGCAGCATCACCACGACACCCCAGACCGTGCCGAGCCGGGCGGCGTTGCCCAGCAGGATTCCGTACCAGCCGAAGTCGGTGTCGCCGAAGGTGGTGTTCTCCTCGCCGAACGAGCCGAGCACGCGGACCAGCAGCGCGGGAAGGAACGTGATCAGCAGCCCGTTGACGAACCCGCCCGCGATCGCGCCGCGGCGTCCGCCGGTGGCGTTGCCGTACACGCCCGCGGCGCCGCCGGTGAAGAAGTGCGGCACCAGGCCGGGCAGCACCAGGACCCACCCGAACGCCGGGCCGAGCCACAGCGACAGCACGGCGAGTCCGGCCAGCCCCGCGACGAAGCTCGAGATGAAGCCGATCAGCACCGCGTTCTGGGCATAGGGGAAGACGATGGGTGCGTCGAGCGCGGGCACCGCGCCGGGGACCATCCGCTCGGCGATGCCCTGGAACGCCGGCACCAGTTCGCCGAGGATGGTGCGGACGCCGAACAGGATGACCGCAACCGCGACGCCGAAGCTCAGGCCCTGGGTGACACCCATCATCAGGAAGTTCCCGACCCCGCTCGCCGCACCGGCACCGGTGTCGTCGGCGTACGCGGCGAACGCGGTCTCCTCACCCGCCCTGCCCAGATAGATCAGCGACACCACGACGTACATCAGCACCATCGACAGCGCGGTGGCGACCATCGAGTCACGAAGGAAGCGAAGGGATTCCGGGAGTTTGAGGTCTTCGGTGGAACGGCTCTTGGCCCCGCCGACGAAGCGTCCGGTGATGCCGGAGGCGATGTAGCCGAGCGTGCCGAAGTGCCCGATCGCGATGCTGTCGTCTCCGGTGATGCGTCTGGTCCAGGGCTGCGAGATGGCGGGCAGCGCCACCATCACCACGCCCAGCAGCACACCGCCCACCGTCACCACCACCGTCGCGGGCAGACCCGCGGTGGCCAGCACGATGGTGAGCAGGGTGGCCATGAACAGTGTGTGATGGCCCGTCAGGAACACGTAGTGCAGGGGAGTGAACCGCGCGAGCAGCAGGCTGATCGCGAAGCCGAGGATCATCAGCCAGGCGACTTGTGCGCCGAACTCGTTCTGTGCGATGCCGACGATCGCCTCATTGGTCGGCACGACGCCCTGGCTTCCGGCAGCGCCCTGGATCATCACACCCAGTGGTTCCAGGGACGCGACCACCAGCGCCGCGCCCGCGCTGATCAGCAGGAAGCCCAGGGTGGCCTTGAGGGCGCCGCCGATCACCTGGCCGACCGACTTCCGCAGCGCGATCAGCCCGACTGCGGTGATGATGCCGATGAGATAGGCCGGGACGGCCAGGATCTCGTTGACGATGAATTCGGCGATGCTGACCAGCCAGTTCACTCGTTGCTCCCTCAGACGTCGTAGGAGTCGCGCAGGGCCGTGTCGACCTCACGGGTCGAGGTGAAGTTCTCGATCACCCGCACCGGAATGCCGACATCGCCGAGGGTGCGCGCGATCTCGCCGGAGGTCAGGATCAGATCCGCCTCCTTGGCCCGTCCCTTGGCGGAGATGGTGTCGGTGGCCTCGACGTTGATGTAGGGCGCCCACCCCCAGGTGCCGAGCACCTGTTCGGTGGTGTTCTTCAGGAACAGGCTGGTGCCGAGGCCGTTCCCGCACACCGTCAGGATGAGGTTCTTGGCCTGGCGTGCCGGTGCGGTCGGCTCCGCTGTGGGGCGACTCTCGCCGGTGAGGACCGCCAGCAGCTCGGCGGGGGTGCCGGCGGTGTCCAGGGCCGCGCGCTTGTCGGGGTTGCCGAGCACCTTCGCCAGGTCCGCCATGGCGGTGTTGTGCGCACCGGAGTCGGTCGCCGCCAGCGCCACCACCAGCGTCACCGGATCGTTGGTCTTGTGGCCGAAGGCGATTGGACTGGCCAGCCGCACCCAGGACATGCCGGTGCGGTGAACCGCCGCCGAGGGGCGCGCATGCGCGAACGCGAAACCCGGAGCCACGACGATGTAGGGGCCGTTGGATTCGACGTTGTCGATCATCGACTGCGTGTACGGCGCATCAGCGACGCCGTCGCGTTCCAGCAGGGCGCCGGCCTTCCGGATGGCCTCCTGCCAGGTGGTGGCGGCGACGCCGAGTTCGATGCGCTGTTCGGTGAGCAGTTCGGACAGGCCTGCCATAGATGCGACAGTAATCCGTCGTCACGCTCCCCGGGCCGAGTTGGGCGCTCTCAGCTGGGCTTCGATGGGGCGGACCATTGCCCGGTGTTCGACGCGGACGTCGTTGGCCACCACGTGAAGCGGGAAGGCCACGCGAAGTCCAAACGCCAGCAACGCTTGTCGCGGTCGATCACCGATCGAAGGTTGAGGCCGTTGAGCCTGATGTCCTGGGTGGGCTGTCCCCAGCAGTAGATGTTGGGCCAGATCTTCACCAGCACGCCGGTTCTGATGTGGCGCTGAAGAGTTCGGCGGCCCAGGTGCTGTTCCATCTGTGCGAACGTGGCGACGCTGCCCTGACGGGCGAAGATCTGCAGCAGTTCAAATGGGAGGTCGGTGAACACGCCGTAATACTCGGGTGCATGTCGGTTCTGCGGTATTCACCCGTGTTCGGGACACCGGATGACCCGCGAGCTTGCAGCTGCGTACGGTTTTCGGCCCGAAATGTGTACGTGGCTGCGAGCTGGACGTGAAAGCGCACAAATGCCGCGAGCGCGCCCCCGTACCTGGGTGCGCGCTCGGCGGGACGAAGAACTAGCGCGCGAACATCAGCGCGCGCTTGACCTCCTGGATCGCCTTGGTGACCTCGATGCCGCGTGGGCAGGCCTCGGTGCAGTTGAACGTCGTGCGGCAGCGCCAGACGCCGTCGACCTCGTTGAGGATGTCGAGGCGCTCGGCGGCGGCCTCGTCACGGGAGTCGAAGATGAACCGGTGCGCGTTCACGATCGCCGCCGGACCGAAGTACGAACCCTCGCTCCAGAACACCGGGCAGCTCGTGGTGCAGCAGGCGCACAGGATGCACTTGGTGGTGTCGTCGTAGCGGGCCCGGTCGGTCTGGCTCTGGATCCGCTCCCGGGTGGGAGGGTTGCCGCTGGTGATGAGGAACGGCTTGACCGCCTTATAGGCGTCGAAGAAGGGCTCCATGTTCACCACGAGATCCTTCTCGACCGGCAGGCCGCGGATGGGCTCGATGGTGATGGTCAGCTGCTTGCCGGCCTTCTTCGGCAGCATGTCGCGCATCAGCACCTTGCACGCCAGCCGGTTGACGCCGTTGATCCGCATGGCGTCCGAACCGCACACGCCGTGCGCACACGAACGCCGGAACGTCAGCGTGCCGTCGAGGTAGCTCTTCACGTAGATCAGCAGGTTCAGCAGCCGGTCGGACGGAAGGCACGGCACCCGGAAGCTCTGGAAGCCGGCCGCGTCGGGGTTCTCCGGGTTGAACCGGGCGATCTTGAGCGTGACCATCACCGCTTCGTCGGGGACGGGGGGCAGTGGCGGATCGCCGGCTTCTGGCTTGTCGAGTACAGCAGTCATCAGTACTTCCGCTCCATCGGCTCATAACGGGTCTGGACCACGGGCTTGTAGTCCAGCCGGATGTCGGACAGCAGCTCGCTGCCCTCCTTGTACGCCATGGTGTGCCGCATGTAGTTGGTGTCGTCACGGTCGGGGTAGTCCTCGCGGGCATGCCCGCCGCGCGACTCCTTGCGGTTGAGCGCACCGACCACGGTGACCTCGGCCAACTCCAGCAGGAAGCCCAGCTCGATGGCCTCGAGCAGGTCGCTGTTGAAGCGCTTGCCCTTGTCGTGCACGGTGATTCGCGAGTACCGCTCCTTGAGCGCGTGGATGTCGGTGAGCGCCTGCTTGAGCGTCTCCTCCGTGCGGAACACCGCGGCGTTGTTGTCCATCGACTGCTGCAGCGCACCGCGGATGTCGGCGACGCGCTCGTTGCCGTGCTCGGAGAGGATGTCGGAGACCCATTCGGTCACCATCCCCGCGGGCTCGGCGGGCAGGTCGACGAAGTCGTGGCTGGCGGCGTACTCCGCGGCGGCGATGCCGGCGCGGCGTCCGAAGACGTTGATGTCCAGCAGCGAGTTGGTGCCCAGGCGGTTGGCGCCGTGCACCGAGACGCACGCGCACTCGCCCGCGGCGTACAGGCCCGGCACGGTGTTGTGGTTGTCGCGCAACACCTGTCCGGTCACCGTCGTCGGGATGCCGCCCATGACGTAGTGGCACGTCGGGTAGACCGGCACCAGTTCCTTGACGGGGTCCACACCCAGGTAGGTGCGGGCGAACTCGGTGATGTCGGGGAGCTTGGCCTCCAGCACGTCCTCACCGAGGTGGCGGACGTCGATGTAGACGTAGTCCTTGTTCGGTCCGGCGCCGCGGCCTTCGAGCACCTCGAGCACCATCGACCGGGCGACGATGTCGCGCGGTGCGAGGTCGACGATGGTGGGCGCGTAACGCTCCATGAAGCGTTCGCCGTCGGCGTTGAGCAGGCGGCCGCCCTCGCCGCGAACGGCTTCCGAGATCAGGATGCCCAGACCCGCCAGACCTGTCGGGTGGAACTGGTGGAACTCCATGTCCTCCAGGGGAAGTCCCTTACGGAACACGATGCCCAGCCCGTCGCCCGTCAGGGTGTGGGCGTTGGAGGTGGTCTTGTACATCCGGCCCGAGCCACCCGTGGCGAACACGATCGCCTTGGCGTGGAAGACGTGGATGTCGCCGGTGGCCAGCTCGTAGGCCACGATCCCGGTGGCAACCGGGCCGGACGGCGTCTCGGTCAGGACCAGGTCCAGGGCGTAGAACTCGTTGAAGAACTCCACGTCGTGCTTGACGCAGTTCTGGTACAGCGTCTGCAGGATCATGTGACCGGTGCGGTCGGCGGCGTAGCAGGCGCGCCGAACCGGGGCCTTGCCGTGATCGCGGGTGTGGCCGCCGAAGCGACGCTGGTCGATGCGTCCCTCAGGGGTGCGGTTGAACGGCATCCCCATCTTCTCGAGGTCGAGCACCGCGTCGATGGCCTCCTTGGCCATGATCTCGACGGCGTCCTGGTCGGCCAGGTAGTCGCCACCCTTGACGGTGTCGAAGGTGTGCCACTCCCAGTTGTCGTCCTCGACGTTGGCCAGGGCGGCGCACATGCCGCCCTGCGCCGCACCGGTGTGGCTGCGAGTGGGGTACAGCTTGGTCAGCACGGCGGTCCGGGCTCGCGGACCGGCCTCGACCGCGGCACGCATCCCGGCGCCGCCGGCGCCGACGATGACCACGTCGTAGCGATGCTCTTGAATCACTTTGGCGGGCTCCCTTGAAAAATCAGGCGATGTTCGCGTCGAACGTCAGCAGCACGTAGGTGCCCAGCACCAGCGTGAAGATCATCGACAGCGCCAACAGCGTGTTAAGCCAGAACTTGGTGGAGTCCTTGCGGGTGTAGTCGGCGATGATCGTGCGCATGCCGTTGCCACCGTGCAGCTGGGCCAGCCACAGCAGCAGCAGGTCCCAGGTCTGCCAGAACGGCGAGGCCCAGCGCTCCGCGACGTAATTGAAGTCGATCCGGTACACGCCGTTCTGCCACATCAGCATGATGAACAGGTGGCCGAGCGCCAGGAACACCAGGGCGATACCCGAGAAGCGCATGAACAGCCAGGCGTACTTCTCGAAGTTGGGCATTCCGGCGCGCCGACGCGGGGCGCGCGGGTTGTCCAGACCGGCGGGGCGGTCGTAGCTCTTCTCCAGGACCGGTGCAATCGGCCGCTCTGCGCTGCTCACAGGAACCTCTCCGCCATGTGCATCCCGAGCACCACGAGTGCGGGAACCATCACCAGCAACCAGATCGCACCCACACCGGCCAGCATCTTGCGCTGATGGCGGGGGCCTTCGGACCAGAAGTCGACGAGGATGACGCGAATGCCGTTCAACGCGTGGAACAGCACCGCCGCCACCAGGCCGACCTCCATGAGCCCGACGATCGGGGTCTTGTAGGTCTCGATGACTTCGTTGTAGGCCTGCGGGCTGACGCGGACCAGTGCAGTGTCGAGAACATGCACGAACAAGAAGAAGAAGATGGTCGCGCCCGTGATGCGGTGAAGGACCCACGACCACATGCCGGGATCTCCGCGATACAGGGTGCGACGGCGCGGCTTGTCTTTGTGCGCCGGTTCGACCGGGGCCGCTGTCGTCATCTGCGCCTCCAACGCCTTCGGTGGACGCCGGGGCCAGTCGTTACCCCAGGCGTGGCGGTGTCTGGAAACCGTCGGGTGGACTCTAATCCCATTCTCAGCAACGACCGAATCCCGGAAAAGGGGTGAGCGCCGAAATCTCTCGGAAAGTTAGGGTGACCTTGGTGGGTGAGGGCCGTGTGGACGGGTTTTTCGGAATGGATTCAGACTTGATGAGGTGGCGGTCGCATGAGCGGTGATATTGACTGGAAACTGTTGCGGGACAACGCGATAAGAGCATCAACTCAGGCCTATGCCCCCTACTCGGGGTTTCCGGTGGGCGCCGCCGCACTGGTCGATGATGACCGAGTTGTGACCGGTTGCAATGTGGAGAATGTCTCATATGGCCTAGGTCTCTGTGCCGAGTGCGCTGTGGTCTGCGCCCTCTTCGCGACGGGTGGCGGGCGGCTGCGCGCACTGGTCTGCGTGGCCGGTGACGGAGACCTGCTGATGCCCTGTGGGCGGTGCCGCCAGGTGCTGCTCGAACACGGCGGACCCACGATGCTGATCGACCACCCGGCCGGGCCCAAACCGCTGTCGGAGCTCCTCCCGGAGGCCTTCGGTCCCGACGACCTCGTTCGGGGGCCGAGGGGATGAGGGAACTGACTTTCGACGCACCGACCGTCATCCGCACCAAACGCGACGGCGGGCGACTGTCGGATGCGGCGATCGACTGGGTGATCGACGCCTACACGCGCGGCGATGTCGGCGACGAGCAGATGGCCGCGCTGCTCATGGCGATCTTCCTGCGGGGGATGGACCGCGACGAGATCGCGCGGTGGACCGCGGCGATGATCGCCTCCGGCGAGCGACTGGACTTCGCCGATCTGCGCCGCGACGGGCAGCCACTGCGATTGGTGGACAAACACTCCACCGGCGGGGTCGGCGACAAGCTCACGATTCCGCTGGTGCCCGTGGTCGCCGCGTGCGGAGCGGCGGTCCCGCAGGCCGCCGGGCGCGGCCTGGGCCACACCGGCGGCACGCTAGACAAGCTCGAGTCCATCCCCGGCTTCTCCGCCGAGATCGGTAAGGACCGGGTCCGCGCGCAGCTGCGCGAGGTGGGTGCGGCGATCTTCGCCGCGGGCGACCTCGCGCCGGCCGACCGTAAGATCTACGCACTGCGCGACGTCACCGCGACCACCGAGTCGCTGCCGCTGATCGCGAGTTCGATCATGAGCAAGAAGCTCGCGGAGGGCGCCGACGCGCTCGTGCTCGACGTCAAGGTCGGGTCCGGCGCGTTCCTGAAGGACCCCGCGGAATCGGTCGATCTGGCGCAGACCATGGTCGATCTCGGCCGGGCCCACGGCGTCCCCACCCGGGCGCTGCTGACCGATATGGCGGTGCCCCTGGGCCGCACGGTCGGCAACGCCGTCGAGGTCGCCGAATCGCTGGAGGTGCTCGCCGGTGGTGGTCCCTCCGACGTCGTCGAACTGACGCTGCAGCTGGCCGCCGAGATGCTCACGCTGGCGGGCCTGGACGCACGCGACCCCGCCGACACCCTGCGTGACGGCACCGCGATGGACAGCTTCCGGGCCATCGTCGCGGCTCAGGGCGGTGATCTGAGTCAGCCCCTGCCGGTTGCGGCCCATTCCGAGACCGTGACCGCGTCGGTGAGCGGCACAATGGGGGACATCGACGCGCTGGCGGTGGGGATGGCGGTGTGGCGGCTCGGAGCGGGCCGATCGCGCCCGGGTGAGCGCGTGCAGGCCGGGGCCGGCATCAGGATCCACCGCAGGCCTGGGGAACCCGTGGCCGCGGGCGAGGCCGTCTTCACGCTCTACACCGACACCCCGAACCGATTCGCGCCAGCGATGGCCGAACTCGCCGATGCCTGGAATATTGGCCATTCTGCACCGCCGACTCGTCCCCTGATCATTGAACGGATGGGCCCCTGATGACAGCGCCGACACCGACGTCCGCGACCGGACCGCACGACCTGCAGGTGATTCGGCAGGCCCCCAAGGCGCTTCTGCACGACCATCTCGACGGGGGACTGCGCCCCGCCACGGTGCTCGACATCGCCGGCGCCATCGGCTACGACGACCTGCCGGCCACCGACGTCGACGCCCTGGCGGACTGGTTCCGCACCGCGGCGCACAGCGGATCCCTCGAGCGCTACCTGGAACCGTTCGCCCACACCGTCGCCGTCATGCAGACGCCGGAGGCCCTGCACCGGGTGGCCTTCGAATGTGTCGAGGACCTGGCCGAGGATTCGGTGGTCTACGCCGAGGTTCGCTTCGCCCCCGAGCTGCACATCGAGGGTGGCCTGTCGCTCGACGACGTCGTGGACGCCGTCCTGGCCGGATTCGCCGACGGCGAGAAGGCCGCCGCGTCGGCGGGGCGCCCGATCGTGGTGCGCTGCCTGGTGACGGCCATGCGGCACGCCGCCCGGTCCCGGGAGATCGCCGAACTCGCGATCCGGTTCCGGGACAAGGGCGTCGTGGGCTTCGACATCGCCGGGGCCGAGGCCGGCTACCCGCCGACCCGGCACCTGGACGCGTTCGAGTACATGCGGAACAACAACGCGCGCTTCACGATTCATGCCGGAGAGGCATTCGGGCTGCCGTCCATCCATGAAGCGCTGGCGTTCTGCGGCGCCGATCGACTGGGTCACGGCGTGCGACTCGTCGATGACATCGACGAGCAGTCCGACGGGACGTACCACCTGGGCCGAGTCGCCGCCATCGTCCGCGACAAGCGCATCCCGCTGGAGATGTGCCCGTCGTCGAATGTGCAGACCGGGGCCGCCCGTTCGATCGCCGAGCACCCGTTCGACATGCTGGCGCGACTGCGGTTCCGCGTCACGGTCAACACCGACAACCGGTTGATGAGCGACACCACGATGAGCCAGGAGATGCTTCGTCTGGTCGAGGCCTTCGGGTACGGGTGGAGCGACCTCGAGCGGTTCACCATCAACGCGATGAAGTCGGCGTTCATTCACTTCGACGAACGCCTGGCGATCATCGACGAGGTGATCAAGCCGCGCTATGCGGTCCTGATCGGGTGATTTCGGCGCGCTTTCCGGCGCTGAACGCTGGTTTGCGCGCCGAAGTCACTCGCGGCGCAGCCGCGTCTCGACGAAGCGCTCCAGCGACTCCAACTGGGCGGCGGCCTCGGTGTAGGGGCCCTTGGGCTTGTCCGAGGACTCGTCGAGCACATACGCCGCGAACCTGCCGAGCGCACTGTCGGCGGCCAGCGCCTTGTCGACGGTGTCCTCCTCGGAGTAGTCGCCGACGTCGCGCAGGAACTCCACCGCCAGTTCGAGCTGGTCGCGGTCGACCGCGTCGGGACCGTCGGCGATGTCGTCGGCGAGACCGGTCAGAACGTAGATGTTCTCCTCGGTGATGTCGACGTCGAGCGAACCGTCGGTGGCCGCGGTCCTGATGTCGTCGTAGGTGCTCAGATCCGACAGGTCATGGTCGTGATCGTCGGCCAGGTAGCGCGCCAGGGCCCGCTCCGAACTGAACACGCTGATGCGGCCGTTGCGGCCGAGGAACACCGGGCGCTCGCCGAGGTAGCAGCGCAGCGTGTAGAACGTGCCACCGGTGGTCATGACGCGGATCGGGTCGATGCCGACCTTGAGCCAGAAGTCCTCCTCGTGGGCGAGGACGAAGTCGTCGTCGGCGGCGCGCTCGTCATCGGATTCGGAGTCGGCGTCGGAGTCCGCGTCGGAATCCAGCGTGGCGGAGTCGGTCTCGAGGATTTCGTCCTCGTCGTCCTCCGGGGCGGGACCGGCCAGTTCGGCCGCGGCGGCCTTGGCCAGCTTCTCGTCCACCTCGGGGGTGGTGACGATCTCGTCGATGGAGGCGATCACCTTGTCCCAGTTGCGCCCGACGATCGCGGCGATGTTGTTCCACCGCTTGAGCCCGGACTTGCCCGAGAACTCGTCGATGCCGCCGTTGACACCCGACAGCGTCGGGTTGCCGTTGAAGAACTTGGTCACCGACGGCAGCTCACACACCGATCCGATTGAGGACACCACGGCCAGCGTGCGCGCCAGCGTGTTCACCCCGTCCTCGGTGGGCTTCTCCGCGACCAGTTCCGCCACGGCGATCAGGTCGAACTGACGGTCCTCGGCCGGGTTGAGCTTGTGCGCGTTGGCCTCGGTGATCTTCTGCCACGCCGGGTGGTCGGACAGGTCGTTCTCCACGCCGCTGCGCACGAAGGCGACCAGATCCTCGACGCTTTCGAAGGCATACAGGTCGTCACCTGAGCCCAGGAACGCCTCCCATTCGTCGCCGGCATCCCGCCAGCGTGGGGCCCACAGGGTGTACAGGTCGCCCGCGGTGATGCCAAGGCGGATCGGGACAAGCTCAGCAGCCATGCGGCACAGGATAACGAGGTCACCCCCGTCACGGGTCGGGCAGTGTCCCCACGGCGCGCCGAACGCGGACACGAGGCGGACACGAGGATGGGGCACGATGGCCCGATGAAGGCTTTCGGGAAGGCGCCTGCGGGGCGCCTCGCCGCGCTCGGCGTGGTGGCCGCGGCGCTGTCATGCCTGCTGGTGCTGCGCCCGGCACTGCAGGCACTCACCTACGGCGAGTTGACGCCGGCGGTGGCCGGCTACCTCGCGGTGCCGCTGGTGGTGCTGCTGGTCACCGGGATCCTGCGGTACGGCGTGGTGGTGTCGACGGTCGTCGCGGTGGCCATCACCGTGGTGGTCTCGGTGTCGGTCGCGGTGCTGTTCGCCGTGACGCTCGGGCTGTCGTTGAGCGGATCGCCGCGCAGTCCGGTGTTCATGACCCTGGTGTGGGTCTGCCCGCCGCTGACCGTGCTCGTGCTCGGCGCGGCGGCGTTGCGGTTCATCCGCCCGCGCGCCGACTCCGAACATTAGGGTGTGCGGCTATGGATGTGCGGGTCATCGATCACCCCCTGGCCGCCGCGCGGTTGACCACTCTGCGCGACGAGCGGACCGACAACGCCGGATTCCGCTCTGCGCTTCGTGACCTCACGCTGATGCTGGTCTACGAGGCCACCCGGGACGCCCGCCGCGAGGCGATCACGGTCCGCACGCCGATCACGGAGACCGCGGGCTCCCGCCTGGCCGCGCCGCCCCTGCTGGTGCCCGTGCTGCGCGCCGGGTTGGGAATGGTCGATCAGGCCCATGCCCTGATCCCGGAGGCTCGCGTGGGCTTCGTCGGGGTGGCGCGCGACGAGGAGACGCATCAGCCGACGCCGTATCTGGAGTCGCTGCCCGACGACCTGAGCGCCCAGCCCGTCATGGTGCTCGACCCGATGCTGGCGACCGGCGGTTCGATGGTGCACACGCTGGCCCTGCTGCAGGCGCGCGGCGCCGTCGACATCACGGTGGTGTGCGTGGTCGCCGCGCCGCAGGGCGTGTCCGCCGTCGGTGCGGCCGCACCGGATGCCCGGCTGATCACCGCGACGATCGACGAGGGACTCAACGAGATCGCCTACATCGTCCCGGGACTCGGCGACGCGGGTGACCGGCAGTTCGGCCCGCGCTGAGCCTCAGTCCGCCAGCAGTGTCTCGCCGATGCCGCGGGCGTGGGCCAGCAGTGCGTCGCAGCGCGAGTCGGCCGCCGCACGCGCCGCCGCGACATCCTCTGCGGGCGGCAGCGCGACCTCGACGTAGAACTTGAGTTTGGGCTCGGTGCCGGACGGGCGGACCACCATGCGCACACGTGCGCCATCGGCGGCGCCGGAGAACACCAGGGCGTCGGTGCGCCCGCTGCCCCGAATCTGCGCCAGATCCGTGCAGTCGACCGCGATTCCGGTCAGGGTGGCCGGCGCAGTGCCACGCAGCCTGCGCATCGCGTCTGCGGCGTCATCGACCCGCAGCGACAGCGCTGAGGTGACGTGCACGCCGTGGCGACGTGCGAGACGATCCAATTCGTCGAGTAGGGAACGGTTTTGGGTCTTGAGCTCCGAGACCATGGCACAGGCCCGCACCGCGGCGCTGATGCCGTCCTTGTCGCGCACCGCCTCCGGGTCGACGCAGTGCCCGATGGCCTCCTCGTAGGCGTACACCAGGTGCCGGCCCGGCAGGCCGCTGTCGGCGCGGGCCAGCCACTTGAAGCCGGTCAGGGTCTCGACGTGGGTGGCGCCGTGCTCCGCCGCGATCGCCGCCAGCAGGCGGGAGGACACCACGGTGGAGGCGACGACGCCCGACCTCGCCCCCTCGGCGCCGAGGGCGGACAGGATGTGATCGCCGAGCAGCCAACCGGTCTCGTCGCCGGAGAGCATGCGCCAACCGTCGGCCGTCGGCACCCCGAGTGCGCAGCGGTCGGCGTCGGGGTCGAGCGCGATCGCCAGATCGGCGCCGACGGCTTCGGCCAGTGCCAGCAGCGCATCGCAGGCGCCGGGTTCCTCGGGGTTGGGAAACGCCACCGTCGGGAAGTCGGGGTCCGGATTGAACTGCTCGCTGACGAGGTGGACGTCGTCGAAGCCCGCTCGGTGCAGTGCGGCGAGCGCGGTGCCGCCGCCCACGCCGTGCAGGGCCGTCAGTGCGATGCGAACGCCGCCATGGTGCGTGGCCACGGACGCGGCCCGTGCGATGTAGTGCTCGACGAGTTCGGTGTCGGCGGGACCGACCTCGGCCCGGGGGATGTCGGCGACCGGCGGTGCGACGCCGATCGCGGCCTCGATCTCGCGGTCGGTGGGCGACACGATCTGAATGCCGCCGTCGAAGTAGACCTTGTAGCCGTTGTCGGTGCCCGGATTGTGTGACGCGGTGATCTGTACGCCGCAGGCCGCGCCCAGTCGGCGCACCGCGAATGCCAGCACCGGCGTGGGCAGCGGGTCGGGCAGCAGCACGGTCGAGAACCCCTGCGCGGCGAACACTTCGGCGGTGGCGAGGGCGAACTCCGCGGAGTGGTGCCGCGCGTCGCGGCCGACCACGACCGTCGAGCCGCCCAGGCAGCGGTCCGCGAGCACCTTCGCCACGGCCCAGGTCGCCGTCGTGACGGTCGCGACATTCATCCCGTCCGGGCCCGGCCGCATGGGCCCGCGCAGGCCCGCGGTGCCGAAGGTCAGCATGGGCCTGATTGTGCCTTCTCGGCGTCGGCGAGTCTGCGCAGGATCGGCGCCACCAGCATCAACAGGTCCGTCTCGAGGAGTTGACGGCGTCGGCCTGGTACCTCAGCGTCGCGCTCGTCGTCGTCATCGCCGCCGTCGGCATCGCGCTGGGCCGGGTGGCCCGGATACCGGGTTCGGGTCTGCTGGTGCCCATGGCCATCACCGTGACGCTCGAACTCGCGGGGTGGTCGCTGGGCCTGGCGGTGCCGGTCGTCCTCGTTCAGGTCTCCTACGCCGTCATCGGATGGCAGGCGGGTCTGGCCTTCACGCGGCGGTCCCTGCTGGCGATCGGCCGCGCGCTGCCGCTGGCGGTGGGCTTGATCGTGGCGCTGACGGTCGCGACGGCGGGACTGGGCGTGCTGTTGGCGCACGTCACGGGCATGTCGGCGCTGGAGGGCTATCTGGCGACCAGTCCGGGCGGCGTGTATGCGGTGCTGGCCACGGCGGTCGAGACCGGTTCGAACGTGACGTTCATCGTCGCGGCCCAGGTGCTGCGGATCCTGGTGATGCTGTTCGCGGCCCCGGCCCTCGCGCGCGGCATCGTCGCTCTGCAGCGGCGGTTGACGACTCAGAGCCGGGAGATCACCGCGGCCAGCAGGGATCCCATCGCGGTCGCGGACTGACGGCCCGCCTCAAGCACCTCGGCGTGCGACAGCGGTTCGCCCGTCATCCCCGCGGCGAGGTTGGTCACCAGGGAGAACGCCAGCACCTCGGCTCCCGCGGCACGCGCCGCGATCGTCTCGTGCACCGTCGACATGCCGACGAGATCGGCACCGAGGGTGCGCAGCATCCTGATCTCGGCGGGCGTCTCGTAGTGCGGGCCCGGCAGCCCGGCGTAGACGCCCTCGGCGAGCGCGGGATCGAAGTCACGGGCCACCTGCCGCAGCCTGGGCGAGTAGGCGTCGACGAGGTCGACGAACTCGGCGCCCACCAGCGGCGACCGCGCGGTCAGGTTCAGGTGGTCGCTGATCAGCACGGGTTGGCCCACGGTGTACTCGCTGCGCAGGCCGCCCGCGGCGTTGGTCAGCACGACGGTGCCGACCCCGGCCGCGCAGGCCGTGCGGATCGGGTGCACGACATGACGCAGGTCGTGGCCCTCGTAGGCGTGGATGCGACCGAGAAACACCAGCACGCGCCTGGGGCCCACCTGGACCGACAGCACCGTCCCGCGGTGTCCCTGGGCGCTGGGCGGGGTGAAACCGGGCAGATCGGCCATCGGCACCTCGGCGTCGGCCGGACCCAGCGCCGCGGCGGCGGGAGCCCATCCCGAGCCCAGCACGACAGCGACATCATGGCGCGCCACCCCGGTGCGATCGGCGATGGCGGACGCGGCGTGAGCGGCCAGCGCCGCCGGGCTTGTCACAGACGGTGAGGCTACCGGTTGGCGGTGCGAACCTCGGCAGCTGACGGTGAGATACTGCAGGGATGGCCGGTGTGTCGCACTCCTCGTACGCGGACGGCGTCGAGCACACCGTGACGCGGGTCCGCGGTGACCTCATCGAGCTCTCGCACTCCATCCACGCCGAGCCGGAACTGGCGTTCCACGAGCACCGCAGCTGCGCAAAGACGCAGGCCCTGGTCGCCGAGCGCGGTTTCGAGGTGGCGACCGTCCCGGGCCTGGACACCGCCTTCCGGGCGTCGTTCGGCAGCGGCGACCTCGTGGTCGGGGTGTGTGCCGAGTACGACGCCCTGCCCGAGCTCGGGCACGCGTGCGGCCACAACGTCATCGCGGCCTCGGCGGTCGGTGCCGCACTGGCCCTGGCCGAGGTGGCCGACGCGCTGAATCTGACGGTGGTGCTGCTCGGCACCCCGGCCGAGGAGGCCGGGGGCGGCAAGGTCCTGATGATGGAGGCGGGCGCGTTCGACGGCCTCGCGGCGGCCGTCATGATCCACCCTGGACCCGTCGACATCGCCGCCGCGCGATCCCTGGCGCTCTCGGAGGTCAACGTCAGCTACACCGGCCGGGAGGCGCACGCCGCTGTGGCCCCGTTCCTCGGGGTCAACGCCGCCGACGCCGTGACGGTCGCGCAGGTCGCGATCGGACTGCTGCGTCAGCATCTGCTTCCGGGCCAGATGATGCACGGCATCGTCACCGACGGTGGACAGGCGCCCAATGTGGTGCCCCGGCATGCGTCGATGCGATACACCATGCGCGCCAACGACACTGGGGCGCTGCGTGCTCTGGAGGAGAAGATGGCGGGTTGTTTCGCCTCCGGCGCCGTGGCGACCGGGTGTCAGCACAGCGTGGAGTCGGTGTCACCGATCTATCAGGAGTTGACGCCGGACCCCTGGCTGTCCGAGACGTTCCGGGCCGAGATGCTGCGCCTGGGCCGGACACCGGTGCCCGTCGAACTGGAGGCCGCGCTGCCCCTGGGCAGCACGGACATGGGCAACGTCACGCAACTGCTGCCCGGCATCCATCCGGTGGTGGGAGTCGAGGCCAACGGTGCCTCGGTCCATCAGCCCGGGTTCGCTGAAGCGGCCGCGGGCCCGGCCGGTGACGCCGCGGTCGTCGATGGCGCGATCATGTTGGCGCGCACGGTCGTCGCACTCGCCGAGACACCGTCCGAGCGGGATCGGGTTGCGGATCTGGCCGAACGGCGGGCGTCATGAGCGTCGCCGACGTCGCCGAATCCTGGTTGGCCGCCAACTGCGATGACCTCGTGGAGTGGCGCAGGCACATTCATCGTTTTCCCGAGCTGGGCCGGCAGGAGTACGCCACCACGCAGTACGTCGCCGAGCGGCTGGCCGACGCGGGCCTCAACCCCAAGGTGTTGCCCGGCGGGACTGGGCTGACGTGTGACCTCGGGCCCGAGCATCGGCCACGCATCGCGCTGCGTGCCGACATGGATGCCCTGCCGATGGCCGAACGCACGGGAGCCGAGTACTCCTCGACGGTGCCCAACGTGGCGCACGCGTGCGGCCACGATGCGCACACCGCCATCCTGATGGGCACGGGGCTGGCGCTGGCCTCGGCCGCGGAACTGCCGGTGGGCGTTCGACTGCTGTTCCAGCCCGCCGAGGAGCTGATGCCGGGCGGCGCGATCGACGCGATCGCCGCCGGTGCGCTCACCGGTGTGTCGAGAATCTTTGCGCTGCACTGCGATCCCCGGCTCGCGGTCGGCCGGGTCGCGATCAAACCGGGTCCCATCACCTCGGCCGCCGACTGGCTCGAGATCACGCTGCACTCCGCGGGCGGTCACACGTCGCGTCCGCACCTGACCGGGGATCTGGTGTATGGCCTGGGCACGCTCATCACCGGCCTGCCCGGCGTGCTGTCGCGCCGTGTCGACCCTCGTAACAGCACCGTGATGGTCTGGGGCGCCGTCAACGCCGGCGCCGCGGCCAACGCGATCCCGCAGACGGGCACGCTGGCCGGAACCGTCCGCACCGCGAGCCGCGAAACCTGGGTCGAGATGGAGAGTCTGGTCTCGGAGACGATTGCGGGGCTGCTGGCGCCGCTGGGCATCGAGCACTCTCTGCAGTACCGGCGCGGTGTCCCGCCTGTGGTCAACGAGGAGATCTCGACTCGGATCATGACGCACGCGATCGAGGCCGTCGGACCGGATGTGCTGGCCGACACCCGGCAGTCCGGCGGTGGCGAGGACTTCTCCTGGTACCTCGAGGAGATCCCGGGGGCGATGGCGCGCCTGGGTGTGTGGGGTGGACGTGGTCCCCAATTGGACCTGCATCAACCGACTTTCGACCTCGATGAACGTGCGCTGGCTGTGGGTGTGCGGGTGATGTCCAACATCGTGGAGCAGTGCGCGGCGTTCTAGAGCCGCCGGGGCGCGGCGCGCCGGCGGATCGCGGGTGCGACGGGCCGGCCGCGCAGCAGGCCGTCAGTGGTGCCCGCGTCCACCGCGCGACGGTAGACCGAGAACGCCGCTCGTGCAGCGTCGATGGTCACGCCGATGTCGGTCTCGGTGTGCGCGGCGGACACCACGAACGACTGGCCGAGGACGCCGTGGGCGAGCATCTCCTGCAGGAACAGCGTGCGGTAGGCCTGCGACGGTGCGCCGTCGGCGTCGCGGGTGACGAACACCAGGCAGGACGGTCGGCCGACCGCGCAGACGTGGTCGGCGATTCCGAACTCGGCGGCCAGGGCGTTGAATCCGGTCGCCAATCGCGTTCCGGCGGACTCCATTCGAGCCACCGGGTCCTCGGTGCGGTAGGCGTGCACGACGGCGCGGAACGCGGCCAGTGACGCGGTCTCCGGGCCGTGCGTGGTGGACAGCAGGAACACCCGGTCTCGATCGGTGGCCAGACCGCCGAGTTCCATCAGGTCCCGACGCCCCGCCAGCGCGGAGATCGGGAAGCCGTTGCCCATCGCCTTCCCCCAGCACGACAGGTCCGGCGTGACGCCGTAGACGCCCTGCGCGCCGTGCGGCGACCAGCGGAACCCCGTGATCATCTCGTCGAAGATCAGCACCACGCCATGGCGACCGCACAGTTCCCGCACCCCCTCGAGGAAGCCGGGCTCGGGCTCGGCCAGCGCGGTGGCCGCCTCCATGATGACCGCGGCCACCGAGTTGGGATGCGCGCAGAGCAGTTCCGCCAGTGAATTGAGGTTGTTGAACTCGAACCGCAGGGAGCCGGTGCCGGTGGATTCGGGGATCCCGGCGTTCATCTCCGTGGTGCCGATGAACCAGTCGTCGACCGAGAAGAACGGTTGCGCGCAGATCGCGATCCTGTCGCGTCCCGTCGCGGCCCGTGCCAACCGCACGGCCGCGGTGGTGACGTCGGATCCGTTCTTGGCGAACTTGACCATGTCGGCGCCGGGCACCAGATCGATGAAGTCCTGTGCGGCATGGACTTCGACCTCAGTGGGCCGGGAGAAGTTCATGCCCCCCGCCATCGCCGCGGCGGCCGCGTCCACCACCGGCGCATAGCCGTGTCCGAGCACCACCGAGCGGAGTCCCGCGCCGTACTCGATGTACTCGTTGCCGTCGACGTCCCACACGCGGGCCCCGGCACCGCGGACCAGGATCGGTGCCATGTCCTCGGGATACTGGTCGGAGCCGCGGGCATAGGTGTGCGCGCCGCCGGGCACCAGGCGGTGCAGGCGATCCTGCAGTCTGTTGGAGATCGCGAACGACCGGGCGGTGTTCATGGCTGACCGCCCGCGGTGATGCGCAGATCGCCGATGTCGCTGTGCCAGCGGCCGGTCAGCTGCGGGTGCTGCGCGTCAACCTCGGCCAGCATGTCGGGCACCGTCAGGTAGACGTGGTCGGGGGCGCGGGCCACCAGTTCGGCGGGGGAGATGATCGGGATGTCCGTGCCCGGCATCCGACGCCCCTGTTTGGCCGGTGCCGCGTCGGCGACCGCGGCCAGCAGTGTGGAGTCGAGGCCGGCCCGGCTGAACAGTGATACGGCACGGGAGGCGGCGCCGTAGGCCAGTACCGTTCTCCCGCTGCGTGACTCCTCCTGAAGCCAGGTGCGCAGGGTGGTGACCTGCTCGTCGGCGCTGGCCTGCAGTGGACTGAACGCCGAGGGTTCGGTGACGCCGAGCGCGGATTCGGCGGCCAGGGTGCGCCGCACCGTGGCGTCCGGTCGGCGCGATCCGCGCGACGCCGCGATCAGCTGCGTCCCGCCGTAGAGATCGAAATCCCATGCGGTGTGCACATGCAGGCCCACCGACGCCAGCAGCGGGGTCAGGGCGGTCAGCGAGTAGTAGGCGAAGTGCCCGTGCCGCAGCGCATTCCACTGTCGTTGGCCCAGGATCGCGGTGATCGACTGGTACTGCAGCAGCAGCACGCCGTCGGCTGCCATGGATGCGGCACGCTCGAGGAATGCCGCCTGCTGATCGGGTTCGTGCATGATGCCGAAAGAGTCGAGCACCACGTCGGCCGCGCCGCGCGAAGGCCCGCTGAGGGCGGTGAAACCCCGTTGCGCGAGCAGCGGCAGCCACGTGCCGCCGTGCGGGCTGCCGAACTCGATGACGGTGCGGCCGCGCAGCCACCCCGACTCCTGCGCGAGGCCGACGGCCGCCTCGGCCTGATCGCGCAGCGCCTGCGGCTCCACGCCGCGTGGTTCGTCGGGGACCGTGTCGTCGTCGGCCAGCTGAGCCAGCCCGCACCGCAGGCACAGGTCCATCGCCAGGGCGTGGCGCGCCTCGTCGGCCCCGACGGGCGCGTCGGCGCAGGGGAAGTGGTCGGCTGCGGGAACGCGGCCGAGGTCGAGGACCCGGGCCAATCGCGGGTCCTGGCATGCACGGCAGGAGTTCATGACAGCATGGCCTGGTGCGCATCGAGAACACCGAACTCGCCGACGTTCTTCTGCTGGTGCCGCAGCCCTTTCGCGATGACCGAGGCCTGTTCACGCGCACGTTCGACGCCGAGATCTTCGACGCACACCTGGGCCGCCCGGGATTCTCCGCGACGTTCGTGCAGGATTCGCAGTCGCGGTCGGTGCGCGGTGTGGTGCGGGGACTGCACGGCCGACGCGGTCGCGGCGAGGCCAAACTCGTGCGGTGCGCGCACGGCGCGGTGCACGATGTGCTCATCGACGCGCGGCGGGATTCGCCCACCTTCGGCCGCAGTCAGGCTTTTCTGCTCGACGACAACGACTTTCGCCATCTGTACGTTCCTCCGGGGTTTCTGCACGGCTTCCAGTCGCTGACCGCCACCGCCGACGTCTGTTACCGCATCGACCGCCCGCATGATCCGGCCGAGGACATCGCCGTCGGCTATGACGACCCTGACCTCGCGATCGCCTGGCCCCTTGAGGTGTCGGTGATCTCGGCCCGTGATGCCGCCGGGGGCAGCTGGGCCGAACTGCTCACGCATCTGTCCTGACCCGCCGCAGGGAGTCGTCCACGGAGCCGTCGGCGCGCAACGCCGACAGGCGCGACAGCCTGGTGAAGGTGTTGGCGAAGCCGTCTTCGGTCAGGCCGGCGTCGAGATAGTTCCGGTAGAGCTCGGCGGCGCCGTCGGGGACCGACCATTGCGCGCGGTAGCCGAGCGTCGACCGGATCGCGGAGAAGTCCACGCGGTACGAGCGGGGATCCGCACCCGACTCGCCGGTGATCACCAGCCGCGAGCCGGGCACCACGTCGACCACGGCCTGCGCGATCTCGGCGACGGTGACGTTGTTGGCCTCGGTGCCCACGTTGAACGCCGCGCAGTGCACCGACTCCGTGGGTGCCTGAAGTGCGGTCAGGAACGCCTCGGCGATGTCGCGGGCGTGCACCAGGGGACGCCAGGGGGTGCCGTCGGAGAGCACGCGGACCTCACCGGTCAGCACCGCGTAGGCGGTGAGGTTGTTGAGCACGATGTCCGCGCGCAGGCGGGGGGAGAAGCCGAACGCCGTCGCGTTGCGCAGCAGCACCGGGGAGAACCCGCTGTCGGCCATGCCGATCAGGTCGTCCTCCACGCGGACCTTGCTCTCGGCGTACGGCGTCAGCGGACGCAGCGGCGCCGCCTCGGTCACCAGATCCGCACCCGCGGCGCCGTACACCGAACACGTTGAGGCGTACAGGAACCGCCGCACCCCGGCCGCCTTGGCGAGCAGACCGAGACGGGTCGAGGCGTGATGGTTGATGTCGTAGGTGATCTGCGGCGCCAGCGCCCCGAGCGGATCGTTGGACAGTGCGGCCAGGTGGACGACGGCGTCGAATCCGGCCAGGTGCTCGACGGTGACGTCACGAAGGTCCACCGGGATGGTCGGGGGATCCGCGGGTGCCGGGCCCAGGATGCAGTCGGCGAACAGGCCGGAGTCCAGGCCGGTCACGTCGTGGCCCGCGGCGGTGAGCACGGGCACCATGACGGTGCCCAGGTATCCCTGATGGCCGGTGACCAGTACTCGCATGCGTGCTGCCTCTTCTAGTGTGTCGGGGCGAAGGCGACGGTGGCCTTCTCGGCGATGAAGGCCTCGGCGTGCTGGGCGCGGCACTGCACCCCGCGCAGTCGGGACAGCCCCAGGAAGGCCTGCTCGTCGAACCAGTCGTGGCCCACCTGCGACGGGTAGTGCTTGTGCAGCAGGCGGGCCTTCTCCTCGGCCACGTCTGTGCGCAGGGGATGGAAGAACACCGGGCGTGGGGTGTCGGTTTCCCACTTGAGGATCTCGTAACCGAGGATCAGTTGATCGCGGAACTCGGTGGGCAGCAGTTCGGCCAGCAGGCGGTGATCCTGGTGGGCGTCGCCGCGCTGTGGCCCGAACACCACCTCGGGTGCGCATGTTCTGCGGAAGTCGTTGAGGGCGTTCTTGATCCGGTCCCAGTGCGCGGGAGCGCGGCCGTCCGGGACGTCGAGCACGGTGAGGGTGAGCTCGGCGCCCGGGCAGAAGGCCCGCAGAGCGTCGCGCTCCTCGGTCTCACGCGCGGTGCCGCCGCCGGTGAGCACCAGCGCGTGAACCCGCAGGGCTGGGCGCTGCGCCGCGAGCGTGAGCAGCGTGCCGCCCATGCCGATCGCGATGTCGTCACAGTGCGCCCCGACGACGGCGATCTCTGCGACGGCCGGGGTGGACAGTCCGATCATTCAGGACACCGCGAGGGGCAACTCGTGCTCCCACACCATCCACGGGCGGTCGCCGCGGTGGTACCCGGCATCGAGCTCGGCCCGCTCCTTGAAGGTGTCGGCGGGCTTCCAGAACCCGTCGTGGCGGTAGCCGAAGAGTCGGCCCTGGCCCGCGAGCGTTCCGCAGGCGTCCTCGACCAGGTCGCCACCCTCGGGCAGCAGATCGAAGATCTCCTGCGACAGCACGAAGAATCCGCCGTTCTCCCAGATCGGCAGCCTCGACACCGGGGTGATCTCCTTGACCTCGCCGGCCTCACTGACCTCGACGCAGTGGAACGACGACTGCGGCGGCACGATCATCATCGACGCGGCCGCACCGGAGGCATGGAACTTGGCGACCACGTCGTCCAACGGCGCGTCGGTGAGGACGTCGGCGTAGTTGGCCAGAAAGAAGTCCTCGCCCTCGAGGTGGTGGCGCACCCGGCGCAGGCGCTCGCCGATCGCCGACTCCAGTCCGGTGTCGACGAAGGTGATCGACCAGTCGTCGATGTCGGAGCCCATCAGTTCCACGCGGCCGCCGCGCATGACGAAGTCGTTGGACGCGGCCTCCTGATAGGTCAGGAAGTAGTTCTTGATGTGGGCCGCGCCGTAGCCGAGGCACAGGATGAAGTCCTTGTGGCCGAAGTGGGCGTAGTAGCGCATGACGTGCCAGATCAGCGGCCGTGGACCGACCATCTGCATGGGTTTGGGTATGACGTCGTCGGCGCTGTTGCGCATGCGCATCCCGTAACCGCCGCAGAACAGAACGACCTTCACTGTGTGTCCCCTCCCAGAAGATCAGCGTGATGGAGTGTGGGCAGCGGGAACACCAGTTCGGCGCCCCATTCCGCGATGTAGGCGAGCTGCTCGGTGAGTTCGGTCTCGAGATTCCACGGCAGTGCGACGACGACGTCGGGCCGGTCCTTCTCGATCTGTGCCGGGTCGTGGATCGGTATCCGCGTGCCCGGTGTGTAGCGGCCGTGCTTGTAGGGGTTGCGGTCGACGGTGTACTCGAGCAGGTCGGGCCGGATACCGCACCAGTTCAGCAGCGTGTTGCCCTTGCCCGGTGCGCCGTAGCCGACGACCCGCCTGCCCGCGGCGCGGCAGTCGAGCAGGAAGCGCAGCAGGTCATGGCGGACGGCTTCGGCGCGGGTCCGCAGTGCCAGGTAGCCGTCCACCGCGTGCAGGCCGGCCTCCTCTTCGAGCGCCAGGGCCTCGGCGACCCGATCCGAGGGTGGGCCCGCGGCGGCCTGGGGACGTGCCCACACCCGGATGGATCCGCCATGGGTGTCGATGAGTTCCACATCGACGACCGCCAGGCCCGCGGTGGCCAGCGCCCGAATGGCCGAAAGCACCGTGTAGTACTGGAAATGCTCGTGATAGATCGTGTCGAACTGGCCCAGGTTCACCAGATTGAGTGCGTGATGGACCTCGATGGACAGCCACCCGTCTTCGGCCAGCAGTGCGCGCAGTGACCGGGTGAATCCGAGCAGGTCGGGGATGTGGGCGTAGACGTTGTTGGCCACGACCAGGTCCGCGGGGCCGTGTTCGGCGCGCACCGAGGCGGCGGTCGGTTCGTCGAGGAACGACGTGATCGTCGGTACGCCCCGGTTGCGCGCGGCGGCCCCGACGTTGACCGACGGTTCGATGCCCACGCAGGGCACCCCCGCGGCCACGACATGCTGCAGCAGATAACCGTCGTTGCTGGCGACTTCGACGACCAGCGACTCCCGGTTCAACCCGAGGCGATGGATCGTCTCGGTCACGAACCGCTGCGCGTGTGCCACCCAGCTGTCGGAGTACGACGAGAAGTAGGCGTACTCGGTGAAGGTGTCCGCGGGGGTGATCAACGCGGGGATCTGCAGCAGCAGGCAGTCCTCGCACAGCCGCAGGTGCAGGGGGAATGTCGGCTCGGCCGCATCGAGCTGCTCGGCGGACAGGAACGACTCACACGGCGGCGTCGCGCCCAGGTCGACCACGCTGACCATCCGGGTCGAGTCGCAGAGCCGACAGTTCATCGAGAGTTCCCCACCCCGTATATAGCAATGTCATCAGCGGAACTAAGCGGACCTTTAACGTGCATGGCAATACCCATTGCGCATAGACAGCAAAGCGTCTTTAGTTTCCTGGCGGGAGTATACGGTGAACCGGGCCACACCGCGACCCGAGGGTGGGGAATCGGTGGCTACGTGCCGGGGCCGATGTTGCGCGCCGGACGGGTGCGCAGGTCGTGGACGTAGTCGGCGGGGGCACCCGCGATCTCGGCGGCCTCCGACATCACGCCGAGGTAGCGGGCCGACGGAATCCCGCCCTCCCACGCGTCGACCACGTACAGCCATGCCAGCACGGGGTCGGTTGTGGTGTCCGAGGATTCGCGGTGCACGCGGCACCTGATCTTCTTGTGGACGCCGAGTTCGGCGCCCTCCCAGCGGTCGAGGTTCTCCTCGTCCTCTTTGGTCATGTCGTAGAGCACGACGAAGACCTTGGAATCGGGATCCTCGACGACGGTGGCCAGAGCGCCCTCCCAGCCGATGTCCTCACCGCCGAAGGTGAGTCGCCATCCGTGCAGCCAACCCGTGCCCGCCATCGGCGAGTGCGGCGCGCGCTGCAGCATCTGTTCGGGATGCATGTTGGACCCATAGGCGGCGTAGAGCGGCACGGGGAAAGCTTAGACGCAGCCAACTTCTGCGGCGCTGCGCATCATCCCCGCAGGGGGTGAACTAGGTTGTTCACCGTGGTGACTCGCATCGTGATCATCGGCGGTGGACCGGCCGGCTACGAGGCGGCGTTGGTCGCCGCCAGTCGTGGGCGCGACGTCGCCCACGTGACGGTGGTCGACTCCGAGGGTCTCGGTGGCGCCTGCGTGCTGTACGACTGCGTGCCGTCCAAGACCTTCATCGCCTCGACCGGTGTGCGCACCGAGCTGCGCCGCGCCGAGGGCATGGGATTCGACATCGGAATCGACGACGCCAAGATCTCGCTCGCGCAGATCAACAATCGGGCCAAGACACTGGCGGCGTCTCAGTCGGCCGACATCGGCAGCCAGCTCCTGGCCCAGGGGGTGACGATCCTCGGCGGCCGTGGCGAACTCGTCGACGACCTGCCGGGGATGGCCCACCACCGGGTCCGGGTCACCACCCCGGACGGCCGGGTCGCCGTGCTGAAGGCCGACGTCGTGCTCATCGCGACCGGTGCCAGCCCCCGCGTACTCCCGCACGCCGTCCCCGACGGCGAACGGATCCTCACCTGGCGTCAGCTGTACGACCTCAAGGAGCTCCCGGAGCACCTCATCATCGTCGGCTCGGGTGTGACCGGCGCGGAATTCTGCAACGCCTACACCGAACTCGGCGTCACCGTGACGGTGGTGGCCAGCCGGGACCAGATCCTGCCGCATGAGGACAGCGATGCGGCCGCGGCGCTCGAGCAGGTGTTCGCCGAACGCGGTGTGACCCTGGTGAAGAACGCGCGCGCGGACTCCGTCACGCGCACCGAGACCGGGGTCCGCGTCGCGATGGCCGACGGTCGCGTCGTCGACGGCAGCCATGCGTTGATGACGGTGGGTTCGGTGCCCAACACCGCGGGCCTGGGGCTGGAGCGGGTCGGCGTGGAACTCAACCCGGGCGGCTACATCCCCGTCGACCGGGTGTCGCGCACCCCCGCGTCCGGGATCTACGCGGCCGGGGACTGCACGGGCCTGCTGCCGTTGGCCTCCGTGGCCGCCATGCAGGGCCGCATTGCGATGTATCACGCACTCGGTGAGGGTGTTTCACCGATCCGGCTGCGGACCGTCGCCTCCGCGACGTTCACCCGGCCCGAGATCGCGGCGGTGGGCATCCCGCAGAAGTCGATCGACGACGGCAGTGTTCCTGCCCGGACCCTGATGCTGCCGTTGAGCACCAACGCCCGGGCCAAGATGTCGCTGCTGCGGCACGGCTTCGTCAAGATTTTCTGCCGGCCGGCCACCGGCGTGGTCATCGGTGGGGTCGTCGTGGCCCCGATCGCCTCCGAGCTGATCCTGCCGATCGCGCTGGCGGTGCAGAACCGCATCTCGGTCACGGACCTGGCCCAGACGCTGTCGGTGTACCCGTCGCTGTCGGGGTCCATCGTCGAGGCGGCCCGCCGCCTGATGGCCCACGACGACCTGGACTGATCCCCCGAGCGGGCCGCGTGGGCCGCGCTGTCCACGTACGCTGGGGCCGGTACTGCCAACGAGCGAGGAGTGCGCGTGAGCGACCGGGGTTCGGAAGCCGTCTTGAACCCTGCCCACCGGGTCCGAGCGTGGGAACGCCTGGGATCCGAGCAGTTCGATGTCGTCGTCATCGGCGGTGGCATCGTCGGGGCGGGTGCAGCACTGGACGCGGCGACGCGTGGTCTGCGGGTCGCCCTCGTCGAGGCGCGAGACTTCGCCTCGGGGACCTCCAGCCGCAGTTCGAAGATGTTCCACGGCGGGCTGCGCTACCTCGAACAGCTTGAGTTCGGCCTGGTCCGGGAGGCCCTGCACGAGCGGGAACTGTCGCTGACCACGCTGGCGCCGCACCTCGTCAAACCGCTGCCGTTTCTGTTCCCGTTGACCAACAGATGGTGGGAGCGCCCGTATGTGGCCGCAGGCATCTTCCTGTATGACCAGCTTGGCGGCGCGAAATCTGTTCCCGCCCAGAAGCATCTGACCAAGGCGGGCGCGCTGCGGCTCGCGCCGGGGCTCAAGCGCAGCTCACTGATCGGCGGCATCCGCTACTACGACACCGTCGTCGACGACGCCCGGCACACCATGACCGTGGCCCGCACGGCCGCCCACTACGGTGCCGTGGTGCGGACCTCGACGCAGGTGGTCTCGCTGCTTCGCGAGGGGGATCGCGTGATCGGGGTCCGCATCCGGGACTCCGAGGACGGCGCGGTCACCGAGGTGCGCGGCCATGTGACGGTCAACGCCACCGGCGTGTGGACCGACGAGATCCAGGCATTGTCCAGGCAGCGCGGACGATTTCGGGTGCGGGCCTCCAAAGGCGTGCACGTGGTGGTGCCACGGGACCGCATCGTCAGCGAGGTCGCGATCATCCTGCGCACCGAGAAGTCGGTGCTGTTCGTCATCCCGTGGGGCACGCACTGGATCATCGGCACCACCGACACCGACTGGAATCTCGACCTCGCGCATCCCGCGGCCACCAAGGCCGACATCGACTACATCCTCGACCACGTCAACGACGTCCTGGCCACACCCCTGACGCACGCCGACATCGACGGCGTGTACGCCGGTCTGCGTCCGCTGCTGGCGGGGGAGAGCGAGGAGACATCCAAGCTGTCGCGTGAACACGCCGTGGCCACGCCTGCGCCGGGCCTGGTGGCCATCGCGGGCGGCAAGTACACCACCTACCGGGTGATGGCCGCCGACGCGATCGATGCGGCCGCGCAGTACATCCCGGCCCGGGTCGCCCCGTCCATCACCGAGAAGGTGCCGCTCCTCGGGGCGGACGGGTATTTCGCGCTGGTGAATCAGACCGAGCATGTGGGTGCGCGGTATGGCCTGCACCCCTATCGGATTCGGCATCTGCTGGACCGGTACGGGTCCCAGATCGACGAGGTGCTCGCGCTGGCCGCCGACGATCCCGAGCTGCTGGAGCCCATTGCCGAGGCGCCGGTGTACCTCAAGGTTGAGGCGGCATATGCCGCGGCGACAGAAGGTGCGCTGCACCTCGAGGACATCCTGGCCCGTCGCATGCGCATCTCGATCGAGTACCCGCACCGCGGCGTGGACTGCGCCGCGGAGGTGGCCGAAGTCGTTGCGCCGGTGCTCGGTTGGAGTGCAGAGGACATCGACCGCGAGGTGGCGACATACATTGCCCGGGTCGAGGCCGAGGTGCTCTCGCAGGCCCAGCCCGACGACGAATCCGCGGACGCGTTGCGCGCTGCCGCCCCCGAGGCCCGTGCCGAAATCCTCGAACCAGTCCCGCTCAACTAGCGGGCGCCGACGCAGGCCCGCACCGCTGCCGGTGCGCGACGGCCTCGGACCCGCGCGGATCCGCCTGCGCGGTGGTGCTGTGCTGGTCGAGCTGGCCGACCGGTTCGGCCAGGACGCTGCGGCCAAGGTGTTCGCGGGCGAGGTCGTCGACGCGGACGGCGCCGTGGTGACCGCCGGCACCGTCCTGCCGCCCGGGGCTTTCGTCTACCTGTACCGGGATCTGCCCGACGAGGTGGAGGTGCCGTTCACGATGCCGGTCCTGCACCGCGACGACGACATCGTGGTCGTGGACAAACCGCACTTTCTGGCCACCATGCCACGCGGGGGCCATGTCGCCCAGACCGCGTTGGTGCGTCTTCGCCGCGAACTGGATCTGCCGGAACTCAGCCCCGCGCATCGCCTGGACCGCCTCACGGCAGGGGTGCTGCTGTTCACCGCGCGCCGGGAGATTCGGGGCGCCTACCAGACCCTCTTCGCGCGCGGTGAGGTGCGCAAGGTCTATCTGGCCCGCGCGGCGGTGGACCCGGCACTGTCGTTTCCGATGACCCTGAGAAGCCGGATCATCAAGGAGCGCAGCCGATTACAGGCTTACGAGGAGGAGGGCGAACCCAACGCCGAGACTATGATCGAGCACCTGGGGGAGGGGCTGTACCGGCTGACGCCGAGAACCGGCCGCACCCACCAGCTTCGCGTGCACATGGCCTCGATCGGCGTGCCCATCGACGGTGACCCGTTGTATCCAGAGGTGAAAGATGTTTCACCGGAGGACTTCTCCACACCACTGCAGCTGGTGTCGCACATCCTGGAGTTCACCGACCCGCGCAGCGGCGACGTGCGGCGGTTCGTCAGCGCTCGGACTCCCGGCTGCGCCAGCCCACCACGCCCACGATGATCATGCGCAACTGCTTGACCGCGGTCCGGCGGATCTCCTCCACCGCCGCGGCGTCTGAGGCGTCGTCGATGGCCTCGGCGATCGAGATCATCGCGTTGACGATCAGGGTGGCCAGCACGTTGAGGTCCTCGGCGCTCCACGCGCGCATACCGGGAAACCGGGCGAGGTCGATGGCCAGCTCGGAGGTCAGCAGTCGGATCTCGGTGCGGATCGCATAACGCAGTACGGTCACGCCACTGTTGCGCTCGCGCGCGATGAAACGCCAGTGCTCAGGGCGTTCGTTGACGCCCGCGATCAGAATCTCCACCGAGGAGTCGATCACCCGGGTCGGATCGAGCTTTCCCGCGCGTGCGCCGCGGAGCATGTCGCGCATCGACCGGAACGACTCGTCGATGAGCACCAGGCCCAGTGCCTCCATCGACTCGAAGTGGCGATAGAACGCCGTCGGGGCGATGCCAGCCTCGCGGGCGACCTCCCGCAGGCTCAGTGCGCTGAAACTGTCCTCGGCCAGCAGTTTGAGGGCGGCGCCCACGATGGCCCGCCGGGTGGCCTCCTTGCGCTCGAGGCGGCTGACCGATTCCTGTGATCGGGAGTCTCGCGAGCGTCCCGACCTGGACGAATGTGATCTGGGCGTACGACTGTTCACTGAATGTGAAACATACCACAATGCGCCCGCGATCCATTGACGCCGTGGGGGTGAGGGGCGCACGGTGTACACATGTTCACTGAAACGCTTGCGCCGCGCCTGGCCCGGCGCGTTCTGCGGTCACCGCTGCTGAACGTGCTGACCGGCCCGCACGGCGTCGACGCCTACACCGAGCTTCTGGACCCCGCCTGGACACAGCGAGAAGCCCGTGCCACGGTGATCGCCGTCCACCGGCAGACCCCGCGCAGCGTGACGCTGACACTGCAGCCCAACGCTGTGGGCGAACAGTTGTTCGCCACGTTCCGCGCCGGGCAGTACGTTCCCGTCACCGTCGAGGTCGACGGTCGCCGTCGCACCCGGTGCTACTCGCCGGCCAACGCCGAGGGCGCCGGACTCATCGAGCTGACGGTCGGCCGCCACGACGGCGGCACAGTCTCGGAGTTCCTGTTCGGCAGCGCTCGGCCCGGCATGGTCGTCGGACTCGGCGCCCCGGCGGGCGACTTCACCCTCGAGGACGACACCTTCGACGACGACGCGCGCCGGATCCTGCTGGTCTCCGGCGGTAGTGGCATCACCCCCGTGATGTCGATGCTGCGCACCCTGCGCCGTCGCGGCTTCGCAGGAGAGGCCGCGTTCGTGCACTACGCGCGCGGACCGGAGGACCTCTGTTACCGCCGTGAACTCGACGCCGCCGGCCGGATCCGGGTGTTGCGCGGCTACACCCGCAGTGGTGGAGGCGACCTCGACGGACACCTGCGCGCCGAGCACCTCGAGGCCGCGATGCCGGACCCGGACGCGGTCTACGTGTGTGGCCCGTCGGCGCTCGTCGAGGCCGTGCGCGCGCAGCACCCGAGCGCCCGGTTCGAGAGCTTCACCCCGCCGGTGCCCGCGGTCGCGGGAGAGTCGTCCGGTGGCCGGATCACGTTCGCGCAGAGTGGCATCGCCGTCGACGACGACGGACGGTCGCTGCTGCAGCAGGCCGAGGATGCGGGCCTGAACCCCGAGAGCGGATGCCGCATGGGCATCTGCCACAGCTGCACCCGGCGAAAGACCCGCGGTGCCGTGAAGAACCTGACCACCGGCGCGGTGTCGACCGCCGACGACGAGGACGTGCAGATCTGCGTCACGGTCCCTGTCGGTGACGTCGACATCGCGCTCTAGAGCGATAAGGAGTCTCACCATGACCACTGTCATCGACACCACCGCCGACCGCGTTCTGGAGAAGACCGTCAACGGCCACACTGTGCGGCTGACGCCTGAGCAGGTCGAGGCGTTCGGCCGCGAACTCGATGCGATCAAGGAGCAGGTGATCGCCGATCTCGGCGATCGCGACGCGGCCTACATCCGCCGGATGGTCAAGTGCCAGCGCGGATTCGAGATCAGCGGCCGCGCGATGCTGTTCCTGCCGCCGCTGTGGCCCCTGGGCACCGTGCTGCTCGGGCTGTCGAAGATCATCGACAACATGGAGATCGGGCACAACGTGATGCACGGTCAGTACGACTGGATGGGTGATCCGGCGCTGCAGGGCCGGAAGTTCGAGTGGGACACCGCCTGCCCGGCCGACCAGTGGCGGCATTCGCACAACTACATGCACCACACCTACACCAACATCGTGGACATGGACCGTGACATCGGCTACGGCATCCTGCGGATGAGCCCTGACCAGAAGTGGAGCCCGTACTTCCTGGGCAACCCCGTGTACGCATTCCTGCTCATGGTGCTGTTCCAGTACGGGGTGGCCCTGCATGAGCTCGAGACCGAGCGGATCCGCTCCGGTGAGATCTCCGTGGCGGACAAGCGCGACGTGCTGCGCGAGATCTGGGCCAAGACCCGCAGGCAGACCCTCAAGGACTACGTGGCCTTCCCGCTGTTGGCCGGGCCGTTTGCGCCGCTGGTGTTCGCCGGCAACATGACGGCCAACCTGATGCGCAACGTGTGGGCGTTCATGATCATCTTCTGCGGCCACTTTCCAGAGGGCACACAGGAATTCACGATCGAGGAGACCAAGGCCGAGACCCGCGGGCAGTGGTACTTCCGGCAGATCCTCGGGTCGGCGAACCTGACCGGCGGCAGGCTGTTCCACATTCTCAGCGGCAACCTGTCGTTCCAGATCGAGCATCACCTGTTCCCGGACATTCCCGCCCACCGGTACGCCGAGGTGGCGCCCGCGGTGCGAGACATCTGCCAGCGCTATGGGATTCCGTACAACGCTGGGCCGTTGCCGACGCAGTTCGCCTCGGTGGTGCGCAAGATCTTCCGGTTGGCGCTGCCTTCGGGGCGTTGAGCCGGTGTTCAGCGCCCAGGTCCCTCTTCGGATTGCCCGCCTCGGAGCGAATTTCGTGGTCCGTGGGATCCCGCGACGCGCCGAGCTCGCACTGACGTACACATTGGGGCGCCGGGAGCGTACCTGAGTGCGCGCTCGGCGCGGGGAGGGTGGCGTGCGGCACCAGGGTGCGGGGGAGAGCCGGGCGCGGCTCAGCTCACGCTTGGCGCAAGCGCCTGCGCCTCAGCCCACGCTTGGCGCAAGCGCCTGCGCGTTCTCCTGACGGTGCTGCCGTTCCACGGTCGCGAAGTAGAACGCGTAGGCGAAGGCGCAACTGGTGAACAGGCTGGACACGAAGAACAGCCACGGATGCCTGATCCCGCGCCGCAAGCCGTCGGCGATCGTGAACAGCGGCAGCAGGATCACGTTGATGATCGTGTAATCCTGGCTGGCTGAGGCCGCCGCCGGGTTGGTGTAGCCCAGAGCGATGAACTGCTGCCAACTGCCCTCGCCCCAGATCGGGTTGCCGCCCTCGACGGCGTACTGCGCGACGAACTGGTGATTGAACCAGTAGCCGAGCGCGATCGAGGCCACCCCGACCACGTAGAAGGTGATCTCCATTGCCGACAGTGGGGGACCGCCCGGCACACGGGAGAAGACCTTGGGGTTGGCCCGGACGATCCAGGCGACCACCGCCACACCGAGAACCAGATGAACGACCAGTGAGACCATGCGCTCAGTATCGCCAGATTGAGGGCCTGTTTTGTCACTTTTGACATAAGACGTAGGTCTTGTGGGGGAGGTGTCGAGGTGGTTGGGTGAGCCGACGATCGGCCGAGAGGGCCCGGGACGGAAGGTGGCGGCGCATGCGTGCGGCGATGGTGGCGATGACGGTGTTGGCTGCGGGGGCATGGACTGGGACCGCGGTGGCCGTGGCCGCGCCGACACCGCCGGTGCCCAGCGCCGACGACCTGACCTCGCAGCTGCAGCGGGTGCTGAACACCTCGACCCCGGATGCCGAACGCGCTGCGGGACTGCAGGGCGGGCAGTCCGCCGTGCCGACCGCGAACAACATCGCCGGCCAACTCGACCGCTACCGGTCGATGTTCTCGTGGCGGGTGCAGAACCCGGAACTGCACGGCGAGCAGCTTGACGCGCAGCTTGCGGTGACGGTCCCGATCATGGGGACGAAGACCCACAACATCTTCTGGGTCAACGACGGCGGCACGTGGAAGCTGTCGAATGCGTCGGCGTGCGTGATCGCCACCCAGGTGGCGGGCACCGACTGCACGGTCTGACCGCCGGGTCTCAGCCCGTCAGGTCGCGGCGCGCGGTGGCGGCCACGAGGTCCTCCCGGGCCCGCGCCACGCGCGACCGGATGGTGCCCACCGGGCATCCGCAGACCTCGGCGGCCTCGGCATAGGACAGGCCGAGCACCTGCGTCAGCAGCAGTGCGTGCCTGCGGTCCTCATCGAGGCCGTCGAGCAGCATCTGGATCTCGATCAGATTCTCGAACCCCGCCAGGGGACGCTGCGCCTCGAGGATGCGTTCGACGTCGGCCGCGCCGTGTGAGCGCGGACGGCACTGCTTGTGCCGGATGTGATCGACGACGACGCGACGCGCGATCGACAGCAGCCAGGTGCGCGCCGATGACCGACCCGCGAAGCGGGGCAGCGCCGACAGTGCCCGCAGGAAGGTCTCCTGCGTGAGGTCCTCGGCTGCACCGGGGTCGTCACCGAGGTAGACCACCGTGCGCAGGACGTCACGCTGAGTGAGCCGGATGAAGCGGTCCAGGGCGTCACGGTCGCCCCGACCGGCCGCCAACGCCAAGGCGGTAACTTGGTCATCGTCGGCGGCGGTCACGCCAGTGAGACTATTCGACGCCGGCCGGGAACTCATCTCGGCCCCTGGCCGACTACTGAGGTGAGCGGCACGAGTCGCCAGCAGTGATCGAGGATTGGTTGTGACGACAACAGTCGTGCCCGAAAGTGAGGCCGAGCAGACCCGCCGGGTGCAGCTCGACGTGGGCGGGATGACCTGCGGGGCGTGCGCCGCCCGCGTGCAGAACAAGCTGAACAGGATCGACGGCGTGCGCGCCTCGGTGAACTTCGCGACCCGAGTGGCGACCATCGACGCCGCCGCCGACGTCGCGGTGGATGACCTGTGCGCAGTGGTCGAAAAGGCCGGCTACCAGGCCGAACCCCGCATCGAACGGCCCCGCGACGGCGTCGATCCCGACGCCCGCACCGCACGGAGCCTGCTGCGGCGCCTCGTCGTCGCAGCGATTCTGTTCATCCCCTTGGCCGACCTGTCGGTGATGTTCGCCGTGGTGCCGTCGACGCGGTTCACGGGATGGGAATGGGTGCTGACGGCACTGGCCGCGCCGATCGTGACGTGGGCGGCGTGGCCGTTCCATCGGGCCGCGCTGCGTAATCTCCGTCACGGAACCGCGTCGATGGAGACGTTGATCTCGATCGGCGTCGCGGCGGCCACCGGATGGTCGATCTACACCGCGTTCTTCACCGCATCCGCGACCCGGCAGGCCGACGGCATCTGGCAGGCGCTCACCCACAGCGATGCGATCTATCTCGAAGTCGCCGCGGGTGTGACGGTGTTCGTGCTCGCGGGCCGTTACTTCGAGGCGCGCGCCAAGTCGAAGGCCGGCGGCGCGCTGAGGGCCCTGGCGGCGTTGAGCGCCAAGACCGCCACGGTGCTGATGCCCGACGGCGGCGAGATGGTGATCCCGGCGACCGAACTGAAGGAGGGGCAGCGCTTCGTCGTCCGTCCGGGCGAGGCGATCGCGGCCGACGGACTGGTCATCGAGGGCGAGGCGGCTGTCGACGTCAGCGCCATGACCGGGGAGTCCAAGCCGGTCGAGGCCGGCCCAGGGGCCGGTGTCGTGGGCGGCACCGTCGTGCTCGACGGCCGACTGCTGGTGGAGGCCGCCGCTGTCGGCGAGGACACCCGTTTCGCGGGCATGGTGCGACTGGTGGAGGAGGCTCAGGCCGAGAAGGCCGACGCACAGCGCATCGCGGATCGGATCGCGGCGGTGTTCGTGCCGGCGGTCCTGGTCATCGCGGTGCTCACCGCCGCGGCCTGGCTGACCATCACCGGTGACCTCGACCGGGCGGTGGCGGCCGCGCTCGCGGTCGTGGTGATCGCGTGCCCGTGCGCGCTGGGCCTGGCGACGCCGACGGCGATGATGGTGGCCTCCGGGCGAGGCGCCCAGTTGGGCATCTTCCTCAAGGGCCACCGCGCCCTGGAGGCCATTCGATCCGTGGACACCGTGGTGTTCGACAAGACCGGAACGCTGACCACGGGACGGCCGGCGGTCACGGGCGTCATCGTCGCACCCGGTTGGGAGGCCGACGAGGTGCTGCGCCTCGCCGCGGCCGCCGAGGCCGATTCCGAGCATCCGCTGGGAAAGGCGATCGTCTCCGCGGTGCCGGCCGAGGAACTGTCGGAGGCGCGGGAGTTTCGCGCCGTCACCGGCAGCGGCGTGACCGCGCAGGTGGCTGGGCAGTGCATCACGGTCGGGCGGCCGTCCTGGGTGTCGCGCGGGCGCGTGGTGCCCGCAAGCCTCGCCGCGGCCCGCAGGACGGGTGAGGCGCGTGCCGAGTCCGTCGTCTTCGTCGCCGTCGAGGATGCGGTGTGCGGTGTGGTGACGATCGCCGACGCCGTCAAGGATTCCGCGGCCGACGCCGTGGCCGCCCTGCATCGCGAGGGCCTGCGGACGGTGCTGCTGACGGGGGACAACGCCGCGACGGCCGACGCCATCGCGAAGGCCGTCGGTATCGACGAGGTCATCGCCGAGGTGCTGCCCGAGGGCAAGGTCGAGGTGATCGCGGGCCTGCGCGAACAGGGCAGGGTGGTCGCGATGGTTGGCGACGGCATCAACGACGGTCCCGCACTGGCGGGCGCGGACCTCGGCCTGGCGATCGGTCGCGGCACCGATGTCGCGATCGGTGCGGCCGACATCATCCTCGTCCGGGACAACCTCGATTCCGTGCCGACCGCCCTTGGTTTGGCGCGCGCCACCATGAGGACCATCCGCACCAACATGGTGTGGGCGTTCGGGTACAACGTGGCGGCCATCCCGATCGCCGCCGCCGGTATGCTCAACCCGCTGATTGCGGGCGCCGCGATGGCGTTCTCCTCGTTCCTCGTGGTGTCGAACAGCCTGCGGCTGCGTAACTTTGACCAGAAGGGACAACGATGACCCAGCAGGTTTTCCATGTCGACGGACTGCACTGCACAAGCTGCGTCGGGGCGGTGAAGGACGCGCTCGGCGCGCTGCCGGACGTCAGCGGCGTCGAGGTCGAACTCGGTGAGCCGTCGGTGGTGACCGTGCAGGCGCACAGCCCGCTCAACGTCGACGACGTCGCCGCGGCGCTGCGCGAGGAGGGTGACTACGCCGTCGTCGCATAGCCCTCGTCGGCTGACCGGCGTGTCAAGGCGCTGAATCAGCGGCGCTGGCGCTGCAGTTCGGCGAGCATCGCGTTGTAGGCGTCCAGGTCGTCGTCGTACCCGCTGTCGCTGTGCCGGTCCTTGCGGGCACCGTCCCGGCGGTCCTGGCGCGCCCACTGCGCGACGAGCGCCACCACCACGAGGATCACCGGCAACTCGCTTGACCCCCAGGCGATTGCGCCGCCCAGATGCTGGTCGTCGGAGAGATCGCCGACCCACGGCAGAGCCAGGCTGCGGTAGAAGTAGTCGCCGAGATTGGTCGACATGGTCATGGTCGCGATGCCGAAGAACGCGTGGAACGGCATCACCGCGAACAGCAGGCCCAGCCGACCCAGGAACGGCAGCCTGCTCGGGCCGGGATCGACCCCGATGATGCCCCAGTAGAACAGGTAGCCCGTGAGCAGGAAGTGCACGCTCATGAACTCGTGGCCCCAGTGGTAGCGAATCAGCGTGTCGAACAACGGCGTGAAGTACACGGCGTACAGCGAGCCGACGAACAGGCTGAACGCCGTGATCGGATGCGACAGGAATCGAGTGATGGGGGAGTGCACGAACCACACCACCCATTCGCGTGGGCCAGGCGTGCCGCCGGCACCGGCCGGGGGCAGCACCCGCAGCGCCAGCGTCACGGGAGCGCCCAGCACCAGCAGCACCGGGACGAACATGTTGAGCGCCATGTGCTCGCCCATGTGCACCGAGAACATCGCCGACCCGTAGGCGCGCACGCCCGAGCTGGTGGCGATCAGCAGGGCCGCACATCCTGAGATCCACGCCACGGTCCGGCCCACCGGCCACGCGTCGTCCCGCCGCTTGAGGCGGTGCACGCCGTAGAGGTAGGCGGCCGCGAGCACCAGTGCGGCGGTGCCCAGCAGCGGATCGAACCGCCACACCGTCACGAGGTTGGCCAGCGACGGCCCTCCGGGCAGTTCGTAGCCCAGGAACACGTCCCACACCGTGAACTCGTGGGTGAGGAAGCGGGGTGGTGCGTCGACGGCCAGTGCGCTGAGTCCGCCGACGACGCCGATCGTGGCCACCGTGGTGGCCGCGGGCAGCCACGACCGGGTCCACCCCCGCAGCTGGGCCACGTCGGCGACCAGGATCACCGTCAGGAGCACCGCGGTGCCGAGCGTCACCCGGCCGTACAGCGTGTCGAACAGCGCACCAACGGGCACGAACACCGCCGCCAGCACGACGCCGAATGCCATCGTCACCGCGCCTGCGATGGCGTGGGTCAGCAGCACCCGGTGGCGCAGATCCAGCGGCGGCGGGCTCAGCAGGGCCGCGGTCTTCGCGCCGACGAGCACCGCTGCGGAGACGGCGAAGACGATCACCGCGCTGGTGGCGAAGTCGTGGTCGGGACCCTGCCCGGGATTGCCCGTCACCGCCGCGGCCAGCACGCCGAGCGCGGCGGGCAGCATCAGCACGGCGTGGCCCAGCCAGCGCACCGTGAATCGCACACCGAACGCCACGATGACCGCGAAAAGTGTTGCCGCACACCAACCTCGGGCCTGCTCGGAGGCGGCGATCGCGTCCAGGGCGGCACCACTGGCCACCAGCCGGGTGACGGGCACGCCCGCTGCGGCGGCACCGGTGGTGATCGCCATCGCCGCCGCGCCCAGCGCCCACACCGGAGCGAGGCGCTCCACGAACAGGTGCACGCGGAACGTCGCGGGATCGATTCGACCGTCGTCGTCGGGCGTCGCGGTGGTCACGATGTGCACGAGCGCGCCGAGGGTGATCATCGCGGCCAGTGTGGCCAGAAAGAAGCCGGTGAAGTTGACGAGATCGGTGACGGTGCCGGGATACGCCGTCCCGGCGGCGACGAACCGCTCAGGCCCGCTGGCCAGGCCGTAGCCGGCCACCGCCAGGGCCGCTGCCGCGGCGCCGACGAGTACCGCCGCGATTGCCCGAGGGTGTGAGTCGTGTGTCATCGTTGCCTTCCCGTGACCAGCAGAAGTCTACGACCCTCCGTCGTAGTAACAGAATCGGCGGGAACTTCTGCCCGCGACGCCCCGACCAATCGACCGTGAGCCAAGCCCCGACAGCTGAGCCTGAAGATCCCGTCGAGACCGTGAGCGTGTCCGAGACCGCGTGGGCGCGGGTGCGTCCCCTGCTGGTTCGGCTGCACTTCTATGCGGGAGTGTTCGTCGGCCCGTTCATCCTGATCGCGGCCATCACCGGGCTGCTGTACGCGCTGGTTCCCGAGCTCGACAAGGCTCTGACGCGTGACCAGCGCCTCGTCGAGGTGGTGGGGGAGACGACGCTGCCGCTGTCCGACCAGGTGGCCGCGGCCCGCGCGGCGCACCCCGAGGGCACGGTCGAGAGCGTCCGGCCTCCCGCCACACCCGAGGAGACCACCCGGATCACCCTGGCGGTCGACGACGTGGCGCCCGACTACGGCCGCACCGTGTTCGTCGACCCCTACACCGGCCAGGTGCGCGGTGCGCTGACCACCTACGGCGAGTGGATGCCGGTGCGGGCCTGGTTCGACGAGTTCCACCGCAACCTTCACCTCGGCGCGCTCGGGCGCAACTACTCCGAACTGGCCGCCAGTTGGCTCTGGGTGGTCGCGCTGGCGGGCCTGCTGCTGTGGATCGGCCATCGCGCGGACACGGGACGGCTTCGCCGGGTCCTGCTCCCGGACCGCGGAAGCTCCGGACGTCGACGGCTGCTGTCCTGGCACGGCGCTCTCGGCGCCTGGGTGATCGTCGGTCTGCTCGGCCTGGCGATCACCGGGATGACCTGGTCGAAACACGCCGGTGAGTCGATCGACGCGATTCAGGGCGCGCTGCACACCCGGGCGCCGGTGGTCGACACGACGTTGACCGGGTCGTCTGAGGCCGCGGCCGGGCACGCGGGCCACCACCATGGCGGCGGGTTCGCCGAGGCACCCGAGCTGCCCGAGCCCCAGGCCCTTGCCGGCGTCGACACGGTTCTGCGCGCCGCGCATGCCGCGGGCCTGCGTGACCCGATGTGGCTGTATCCGCCGACCAGCCCCGACCAGGGCTGGAAGGTCGCCGAGCGCAAACGCGACTGGCCCACCCGGGCCGACGCCGTGGTCGTGGATCCTGCGACCGGCGCCGTGACCGACCGCGTCGACTTCGCGTCGTGGCCGACCCTGGCCAAGCTGACCGACTGGGCGATCGACGCCCATATGGGGGTGCTGTTCGGTCTGGTCAACCAGATCGTGCTGGCCCTGGTGGCGCTGGCCCTGATCGTGATGATCGTGCTCGGCTACCGGATGTGGTGGCGGCGCAGGCCCGTTCGCGGTGGTCCACCCACCGGGCCTCGCCGTGGTGCGCTGGGGGCGCTTCGACCGCATGAGGCCGTCGTCGTGGTCGCGGTGCTCGCGGCCGTGGGGTGGTTCGCGCCGCTGTTCGGGCTCTCGCTGGCGGCGTTCGTGGCCGTCGACGTCGCCCTCGGCTGGTGGCGCGGACGGCGCGCCGATACGGTGCGGCGGTGATCGCCGATCTCTGGCTGCGCTGGGTGGTGACCATCCTGTTCAGCCTCAGTGCGCTCGAATGCGGGTACGCGGTCGCCATCAGCCGCCGCCGGCCCGGCACGGCCACCGGGCATGTGCTGCACCTGGTGATGGCGGTCGCCATGGCCGTGATGGCGTGGCCGCGCGGTGCGGAGCTTCCGACCACGGGTCCGATGGTGTTCTTCACGGCCGCCGCGGCCTGGTTTCTCGCTGTGATGTTGCGGTCCGGCGGATCGTGGGCGCGTCTGGTCAACGCCTATCACGCGGTGATGATGCTGGCGATGGCGTGGATGTACGCCGTGATGAACGGCACTGTGCTGCCGGGGCAGGCGACCGGTCACGGGGGCCATGAGCACGCCCACGGGTATGCGGCGTGGATCGCCGCGGTCAATTGGTTCTGGACCGTCGGCTTCGCGGTTGCGGCGGTCGGTTGGACGCACCGCTATTTCGCCGGCCGGCAGCGGGCCGGTGGCCGAATGTCCATGGCGCACTTCGGCACACTGTGTCAGGCCATGATCGCCGCGGGCATGGCGATCATGTTCGGCGTGATGCTTTAGCGAATCAGGCGGACCCGCGCGCCGGACGTGGCGTGGGCGCCGGGCGGGTTTCTGTGTGTGCTGTGCTGACGCCACACCAGCAGCGCGAGCGCCGCCGCGAGGACTGCGGGCAGGTGGCTGAGTATGCGGGCCGCGGTCACCTGTCCGATCGCGTCGTCGACGATGACGTAGTAGACCAGCAGCGCGACGTACACGCTCAGCACGCAGGCCAGGCCGGGTGCCAGCCGGGGCCGGACCGCGGCGGCGATGGCCACCACGCCCGTGGCCGCCGACCATGCGGTGGACTCGTTGAGCAGATGGGCCGCCGTCGCGCCGCCGTGGTGGGTGGAGACCATGCCGAAGTCCAGGCCGAATGCCTGCCCCAGGGCCAGGGCAACCTGGACGGCACCCGTGACGCCCAGCGCCCAGGCGAGCACGCGGTGCCGGACCGGCGGTGTGGCAGGCGGCAGATCCTGTGCACCCGCCTGCAGGCTGCGGGCCGGTTCCGAGTCGAGCAGCGAGCTGACCAGGGAGTTCATCTGCTGAGCCTGGCCATACCAGGCGCGGCAGTCCGGGCATGAGTCCAGGTGTTCGTCCACCCGCATCGAGGGCACGGGTTCGCGCTCGCCGTCGATGCGGGCCGACAGCGACTCCCGGGCCACCTGACACTCCACGTCGTCATTGTCCTCCACCGGCGGGTCAGCGTTGACAGGAAGGACACCAGTAGCTGACCCGCTCGGCCGATCGGTCGGCGTCGATGAGTGTCCCGCACCGGCGGCACGGCTGGGTCGCTCGGCCGTACACCCACAGCTCCCTGCCCCGGTGGGTGTCACCCGTCGTGGTGCGGTTGACCCGCATGCGATTGAGCATGAGCATTTTTCGGGCCTGGTCGACGAGGCGGCGTGGATTGGTCAGCTCACCCACCGAGGACGTCGGCCGCAGACCGAACAGGAAGCACAACTCGTTGGCGTAGACGTTGCCGATGCCCGCCATCACCCGCTGGTCCAGCAGCGCCTGAGCCAACGGCCGCGCCGGGTCCGCGGTGAGGTTGGCGCACGCCTGTTCCGCCGACCAGTCCTCGGCCAGCAGATCGGGGCCCAGGTGCGCGACTGCGTCGAGGTCGCCGGCACGGTCGAGCACCTCCAACACGCCGAGGTCGACGCCGACGGCGCGGGTGTCGGCGGTCTCCAGCACGATGCGGGCCCGGTGATCGATGCGGGGACGCGAGCCGATCTGCCAGCTGCCGTCCATCAGCAGGTGCGAGTGGATGCTGGCAGCGCCCACGCGGATGAACAGATGCTTGCCGCGACAGAGCACCTCGTCGACTGTCTCGCCGGTGAGGTCGGCCGCGGCGAACCGCGGCACCCGGACATCGCAACGGGTCAGGGTCCGGCCGACCAGCGCCTCACGCAGTTTCGCCGCGGTGCGGAACACGGTGTCGCCTTCGGGCATCAGCGCAACCGGAGACCGCGGGGGGTGCGCGAGAAGCCCGCGGAGACCAGCGCCGTGGCGGCTGCTGACCCGCGGTCCTCCAGGACGTTGACGCCGTCGATGCGCTCCACCAGCAGCCCAGGCACGCGGCGGGTCTGGACCAGATCGGCCAGCGCCGCAGCCGCGGCGTGGTGCACACCGGGGTCGGTGGTGAAGCTCAGCAGCGACCGTCCACCCCGCTCGACGAACCAGGTCAACGCGCCGTCGACGAGCACGACGAGCGCACCGGCCTTACGGCCCGGACGATGAGCCGAGTCGCCCTCGGACGCCCGGGCCGGCCACGGCAGGGCAGCGCCATACGGGTTGGCCGGGTCGGTGGCGGCGAGTGCGACCGCGGTGCCGACCCGGTGCTCCTCATCGATGCTGTCGGCGTGACTGCGAAGGCGGTCGACCGTGGTGGCGGTGGCGAACTGTGCGCCGCCGAGGGATTCGACGAAATATCCGCGTTGGCATCGGCCCGCGTCCTCGGCCGCGGTCAGGACCTTGTAGAGCATCGCGAATCCACCCGGAACATTCTCGGCGGTGGCCGCGCCCTTGGTCAGCACGCCGTGCCGGCCCAGCAGCAGGTCGGCCTGGAAGTGGGCGCGCACCGTGGTGTCCAGTTCGGCTTCGGGCAGCGCAGACCACCGCCCGGCCACTGTCGGGTCGACGTCGCGGGCCTGACCGTGGGCGATGCTGTAGCGACTCAACCGCGGTGCGCGCCGGTGCCGGTGTGCCGGCGCGGTGGGCCTGCGCGTGCCGGGCCGTCGCTCCCCGGTGAGCATCGCCCGAACCGGTGCGAACGTGTCACCGGTGACATGTCCTGCCCAGATCAACTGCCACAGTGCTTCTTTGAGTTCCGAGGCGCTGACACCGTCGACCGAAAGCTGGCGGAAGAAGTAGGCCCCGCCGCCGTGCAGTGCGTCGAGCAGGGCGCGATGGGTTTCGGTGAGGTCGAGTTCGACGGGTGGGGCCAGTGTCAACGGTGCGGTGTCGGCGGTGTGGAACGCCACCCAGCCGTCGGAGGTGCCCAGCGATCCGGCACCCGACCACAGCACCTCTCCGGAGGCGAGGAGTTCATCGAGCATGGCGGGCTGATAGTCCCGCACCCGTTGACCGAAGATCAACGGCTCCACAGCCGAGGCGGGCATCGGCACGCCCGCCAGTTGGTCGATCACCGCGGCCAGGCCATCGGTGCCCGAGACGCCGTCGGTGCCCACCATCTGCCAGGCCGGAAGGAATCGCGCATACGCCGCGGTGCTCACCGGTTCGATCTGTGCGCGCAGCGCTGCCAGCGACCGGCGGCGCAGAATCCTGAGAACCTCGGCGTCGCACCACTGTTCGCCGCCTGCGGCATCGGTGGGCACATCGGTGAATTCGCCACGCACGAGTCTGCCGTCGACGGCCAGGCGGGCGAGCACGTCGGCGGCGACCCGGACGCCGAGACCGAACCGGGCGGCCGCCGCCGCGGTGGTGAAGGGCCCCCGGGTACGGGCATAGCGTCCGAGCAGTTCACCCAGTGGGTCGACGACCGGATCCAGGAGTGCGATCGGCACGCCGACCGGCACGGCCACGCCGACCCCGTCACGCAGACGCGCGATGTCCTCCACCGCAACCCACCAGTGCTCACCCGCGTAGGACACCGTGTGCACGCGCCGCGCGGCGCGAAGCCCCTCGAGCCAGCCGCCCACGTCAGCGGCGGTGGACCGATCGGCGATTTCGGTGCTGGTCAGCGGTCCCAGCAGCCGCAGCAGGTCTGCGACCGCCTCGGCGTCGCGCGCCTGCCGCTCAGGCGTGAGGTGCTGCAGCTGGCGGGTGGTCGAGGCGATGACGTCGGCGTCGAGCAGTTCGCGCAGTTCGATGCGGCCCAGCAGTTCGGCCAGCAGCGTGGGATCCAATGCCAGTGCGGCGGCACGCCTCTCGGCCAGCGGGCTGTCGCCCTCGTACATGAACGCTCCGACGTAACCGAACAGCAGCGAGGCCGCGAACGGTGAGGGTGTCGTGGTCTCGACCTCCACCAGTCGCACCCGCCGCTGTGCGATGCGGCTCATCAGGTCGGTGAGCATCGGCACGTCGTAGACGTCCTGCAGGCACTCCCGGACCGCCTCCAGCACGATCGGGAAGTCCGGGTGGTGGCGCGCGATGTCGAGAAGCTGTGCGGCGCGCTGCCGTTGGTGCCACAGAGGTGAACGCTTGCCGGGATGCCGGCGCGGCAGCAGCAGGGCCCGTGCGGCGCACTCCCGGAAGCGCGAGGCGAACAGCGCCGACCCGCCGACCTCCGCCGTCACCACCGGTTCGATCTCGTCGGCGTCGAAGACGAAGATGTCGGCACCGGGCGCCACGTCGTCGGTGTCGGGCAGTCGCACGATGATGCCGTCGTCGGACGCCGTCGGCTTCTCGTCGATGCCGTAGCGGTCGTACAACCGTTTGCCGACCGCGAGCGCCAATGGCCCGTGCACCCGAAGGCCGTACGGCGAGTGCAGGATGATGCGCCAGTCGCCGAGCTCGTCGCGGAACCGCTCGACGACCAGTGTGGTGTCCGACGGCACCACGGAGGTCGCGGTGCGCTGTTCGTCGAAGAGCTGCCACAGGTTGTCTGTGGCGTATGCATCGAAACCGATTGTCCGGCAACGCTGCTCGAAGGCGTCCCGATCCAGGCCCGACAGTTCTCCGGTGAAGGCCCCGATCGCCGCGCCCAGTTCGACGGGTCTGCCCACACCGTCGCCGCGCCAGAACGGCAGCCGTGCCGGTTCTCCCGGCGCCGGGACCACCAGCACCCGGTCGTGAGTGATCTCGGTGATGCGCCAACTGGTGGCGCCCAGGGAGATCACATCGCCGGGACGGGACTCGTAGACCATCTCCTCGTCGAGTTCTCCGACACGCGAAGGCTTCTCGGAGTCCGCGCTGCTGGCCAGGTACACCGTGAACAGGCCACGGTCGGGGATCGCCCCACCGGAGGTGACCGCCAGGCGCTGTGCGCCGGGCCGGGCCGTCAACGTCCCGGTGTCGCGGTCGTAGACGATGCGTGGACGAAGTTCGGCGAAGTCCGTTGACGGGTACTTGCCGCTGAGCAGGTCCAGGGTGGCTTCAAAGGCGCTGCGCGGCAGCGCCGCGAACGGGGCCGATCGTCGCACGGTGTCGAACCATGCGTCGGCGCTGATCGGTTCCAGCGCGCACGCCGCGACCGTGTGCTGGGCCAGCACATCGAGGGGGTTGGCCGGCACCCGCATGGTCTCGATCTGACCGGCCAGCATGCGCTGCACGCTCACCGCACACCCGATCAGGTCGGTGCGATGCTTGGGGAACAGCACGCCCTGGCTGATCTCGCCGACCTGATGGCCCGCGCGGCCGATCCGTTGCAGGCCGCTGGCCACCGATGGCGGGGTCTCCACCTGGATGACCAGATCGACCGCGCCCATGTCGATCCCGAGTTCGAGGCTCGAGGTCGCGACGACGGCCTTGAGTTGGCCACTCTTGAGTGCGTCCTCGACCTCGGCGCGGGCCTCTTTGGACACCGACCCGTGGTGTGCCCGCGCCAGCACCGGTGCCGCGCCGAACGTCTGTCCGCTGCCCATGATGTGCGCGGGGGCGCCGCCTGCGACGGTCGGATTGTGCGAGCCCAGTTCGGTGCCCGTGCGCTCGGCGTGGATCTCGTTGAGGCGTGCGGTGAGCCGCTCGGCCAACCGGCGCGAATTGGCGAACACGATCGACGAATTGTGCGCCTCGATCAGGTCGACGATGCGCTCCTCGACGTCCGGCCAGATGCTGTTGTCCGTCAGGTTGGCCATGTCCGGTACGGGCACCTGCACTGCGAGTTCGAACGTCTTGGCCGCGGGTGGCGCGACGATGGCCGGGGTGGCCGACGCCGTCCCGGCCAGGAAGCGCGCCACCTCCTCGGGGGGCCGCACCGTCGCCGACAGTCCGATCCGCTGCGCGGGCCTCTCCAGCATCGCGTCGAGGCGTTCCAGGGACAGCGCCAGATGTGCGCCGCGTTTGGTGGCGGCGACGGCGTGCACTTCGTCGACGATCACGGTGCGGACATCACTGAGAGTCTCGCGGGCCGCCGAGGTCAACATCAAGAACAGCGACTCCGGTGTCGTGATGAGGATGTCCGGCGGTTTGGTGAGCAGCTCCCGGCGGCGGTTGGGTGGAGTGTCGCCGGACCGCACTCCGACGCTGATCGCGGGCGGTTCGGTGCCGTTGCGCTCGGCGATGCGCGCGATACCGGTCAGCGGTGTGCGCAGGTTGCGTTCGACGTCGACGGCCAGGGCCTTCAGCGGCGAGATGTAGAGCACCCTGGTCTTGGGCGAGCCCTCACGCGGGTGGCGGGCCAGTTCGTCGATGGCCCACAGGAACGCGGCGAGTGTCTTACCCGACCCGGTCGGGGCGATGACCAGCGTGTTGTGCCCGTCGGCGATCGCTTCCCAGGCCTGCGCCTGCGCGGGTGTGGGCGCGGAGAAGGTGCCCGTGAACCAACTCCGCGTCAGCGTGCTGAAGCGGGACAGCGCGTCGGGGGAGCGGGCCACCACACCATCGTGCCCGCAGGGTGCGACAAATCGATGCGCGATTGCGCCAGCGGGTGCCCCACCTGCGTGTATACGATCCCTCTGTGGTGGCGGGGGACTGGCAGCCGTGCATCGCGGCCGTCACAGCCGGCCGTCCGGGGGTGCCCGCGGGAAGCGTGCGCCGAACCGGCGTGCTGGCGAAGCTGTCGGCGTCTCGAGACGGGGATCTGGTGGTGGTCACGGCCCCCGCGGGCTACGGCAAGACCACCGTGACGGTGCAGTGGGACGAGTCCGACGATCGGGTCTTCGCGTGGGTACCGGCCGACACCGTCGACCACGGGTACGTCCACCTGCTGCGGCACATCGAGTCACTGGCTCAGGCCGGCACGCGGGTCGTCGTCATCGACGATGTGCACACGCTGACCTCGACGCGTGCGGTCGCGGCCCTGCAGGCGCTCGTCGACACACCCCCTGCGTCGTTGATCGTGGTCCTGGTGGGGCGCGCCGCACCGCTGCTCCACCTGGCCCGGCGCCGGCTTTCGGGTTCTGTCGTCGAGGTCGGAGCGCAGGATCTGGCGATGTCCGATCGGGAGGCGACCGAGACCTTCGTCGGCGTCGCGGGCCCATGCGACGCGGCGATGCTCGCGACGGTGCTCGACAGATGTGAGGGCTGGCCCGCCGGAATCGCGCTGGTCGGCATGGCGACCCGGGGCGGCGCCGATCCCGTGACCGTCACCGGATGCGACGCGTTGGTCGCGGACTATCTGGTCGAGGAGGTGCTGGGATCCCTGGATGGCGAGTCCGTGGACTTCATGATCGAATCGTCGATCCTGGAGCGGTTCAGCGCGTCCGCGCTGGACGAGGTGCTCGACCGTGTCGACAGTGCCAGGCGACTGGAGGCCATTCGGGTCGCGGGCCACCCTCTGCTGGTTCCTCTGGACCGCGAACGCGCCTGGTACCGCTGGCACCGGCTGCTGGCTGATCTGCTCCGTGCGCGCGTGCTGGCCCGCGACCCGGTGCGGTACCGCGACCTCGCCAGAAGGGCGTGCCGCTTCCTGACGGAGCAGGGTGACATCGACGGTGCGGTGCGCCAATCCCTTGCGGCGCAGGATCGGGCGCACGCGGCGGCACTTGTGGGCCGTGATGCCATCCGACTCGGATTCGACGGGCACACAGCGATTCTCGCTCGGCGCATCGGTCTTCTGGATGAGCGCACGGTGGCCGAGTATCCCGACGCCGCGATCGCCTCGGCCTGGCTCGGTGTCCTGCAGGGCGACGCCGAACTCATCCAGCGCTCACTGCAGTCGGCCGTCCGTGCCGATCGTGGCCAGCCGATGTCCGATGGCACACCGTCGGTGAGTGTCGCTGTGGCCCTGGTGGGTTCACTCGTCGGGGTTTCAGGTGTGCACGCTGTGCTGCGGCACGCCGAGACCGTGCGCAGCGCCTGCGAGGACATCGGGAACCCGTGGTGGGGGGCGGCGACGGTGATGAAGGGGGCGGCCGAGGCGATGCTGGGCCACAGCGCCGCCGCTCGAGAACTGTTGGAGTCCGCCCTGCCCACGCTGGCCGAGCTGCCGGGGTTCGAGGCCGCCGCACTGGCGCACCTGGCGCTGCTCGACCTCGGCGACGGTGACGACATCGGCTGCGTCGAACGCAGCGCCGCGGCCCGGCGCATCGCCGATACCCACGATCTCGGCGACGTCGTCCCGATGGTCGTGGTGTACGCCACCAGCGCGGTGACCGCGGCGCGGGTGGGTGACGTCGGCGCGGCGCGGGAAGCCGTCGTGATCACCGAGCGGCTGCTGGCCCGGTTGGGCAGTCTGTCCGCCCGCACCGCGCTGTTGGGGCACGGGCTGCTGGCGTGGACTGGGGCCGTGATCGGGGATCGCGACACGATGCTGCGGCATCTCGCCGAGGGTGACCGCGCACTCCGTCGCGAGCCGGGCGCGCTGGGTCTGAGCCGCAGGCTTGACCGGGTGCGCGCACTGGCCTCGCGTGGGCGCCGCCAGCCGTTGACGGCTGCCGAATTGCGTCTGCTGCCCCACCTGGCCACGCATCTGTCGCTGCAGCACATCGCGGATGAGCTCACGATCGGGCGGGAGACGGTCAAGAGCCAGGCGACGTCGATCTACCGCAAGCTGGATGTGGCGTCCCGCGGTGAGGCGGTCGCCGAGGCCAGGCGGACCGGGCTGCTCTCCGGTTAGCGCCCCAGGTGGTGACGCGCGCCCCGCTGACACCGCACTGAGGGCGGGAAGCCCCCTCGACCTCCCGCCCTCAGTGCGGCCTCACCGCAGTGATCAGGCCATGGTCGCCAGATTGCGCCAGAGAGTCCGCAGGCTGTCCGTGCCGCCGAACAGCGTCGTGAAATGGGTCGAGTCGATCAGCACGATGTCACCCGCGCGGTCGCCGCCGGGCGGCAGCCAGATGACGGCGTTGAACTCGGTGTTGCCCGCGGCGGTGAACGGGTGCGGGCGGTGCGGGTCGACACGCTGTCGGCCGAGCACCCGCACCTGCTCGCCCTCGGCGGCGGTCACCTCGTAGTGCGGCAGGTGCTGGTGGAAGCTCAGCGTCGGGACGCCGTTGAGCAGCCCGAGTCCGTCGAGATCACCGAACACCGTCAAGGGTGCGATGTCCTTCGTGCCGTGCACCACAGCGGGGCGCAGGCCCCAGATGTTGCGCACGGGCACGTTGAGGGCGGACATCAGGGACCTGGTGTAGCTGCTGAACCGCTGTTGGCGCGGCACCAGGCGGTCCCCGTGGTGTTCGTACTCCATCTGGCGCACCGCCAGGTCGTCGGTGAAACCCACATCGTGGTGGGGCGCCAACAGAAGGCAGGTCCCGTCGCGGCGCAGCCAGTCCCGGAGTGCCTCCACCTCATCGGCGCCGGCCTGCAGTCCTGACACCAGATGGTCAAGACCGAACACCATCAGTGTGTCGGTGTCGGCGAGAATCCGCTCGTCGATCGGCTGCGGGTAGCCGGCCTGATCGACGCGCTGAAAGACCGCCACCGGGTGACCGGTGACCGACCCCACGAGGTCCTGGAAGCTCAACGTCGAGCGGTGGAACAGTTCAAGGGTGCCCGCGACGCCCTGCAGGAAGTTGGCGGCCTCGAACTCGGGCGTCTCATACGACGGGTACACGACGTTGCGGACTTCGGTCATGGTGGAGAACCGATTGGCCATCGCAGCCGGATCCCGCTGTGCCTCCCACGGATAACTCCACGTCCAGTAGATGCTGATGCGGCGGTGGCCGTCGTGAATGCGGTGCTGGTGGTTCTGGTTGTAGGTGCGGGCGGGTCGGAGAGTCATCACTGCCCCCGGGGTGTCTGATCGGCGAGGTGGCGCAGCGCCCGCATCCCCGGAAGAAAGAAATATGCGCCGCCGCGCAGCGTGGTGAATGCGGGGATGCCCTTGTGCACCTTACGGATCGGACGCTTCGGGACGGTGAAGTCCAGCGTGCCGTCCTGGGTGCCGCAGATCGGATCGTGCTCATTGCCGAGCTCGTGGAACGTCCTGTCATTGATCCACACGTTCTGCGCGAACTCGAACTGGCGCACCAGGCTGGCGCAGATGATGAAGGCCGCGATGCCGCGGTCCACCCCGTCGTCCGGTGCGCCCTCGGGGAGTGCGGGTCCATAGGTGGCACCGCGTCGTATCATCCTGCGCCGATTCATGTAGTGCGCGGTGTCGCGCGGGTTGAGCCGACGTGCGTGTGACCCAAGAGGACAGGCGTATCCCAGCGGATCCATCTCGCCGTAGTTGAAGTCGTTGCTGCGCATCGGGTCTGCGCCCAGTTCCGGGTCATCCGCGGTGGGGGCCAGCACCAGCGGTGCGCCGCTGCGCCAGCGGCCCATGAACTTCGCGGCCAACAGCTCCTGCTGGTCGGGTGTCTCGGCATGGGACAGCAGGTACTCCCGGAACGTGCCGACATGTTCCTGCAGGCGGCGATACGCCATGAAGCTGCCGTTGCGCGAGAGCACCTCGGGCTGCGGCAGAGTGGTCACGGGTCCGTCCTCGTCGGGATAACCGAGGATGAACTCGCCGGCAGCCAGGGGCGCTCCGGAGCCGGGGGTGGGCTCCTCACCCGAGCCGGCGATGACCGGTTGTGACAACCGGTCGCGGAATCCGAAGTGGTCGTGGGCGTAGTTGAACGGGGGATTGGCGTTGAGGTCGAGGTGCGACAGGCTGCGCACCCCGGGACAGCGGGCCAGCAGTCCGTCATGCTCGCCGACGCAGCGTCGGTACTCCTCATCGTCACGGGCGAACAGGATCGCGATGGCGTGCAGATTCTCGTCGGCCAGACCACCCACCCAGTGCTGCGGCGCGTTGGCTCCGGTGTCGCCCAGGATGTCCGCACGCGCGGCCATACCTTCCCGGAACTCGTCCGGGAAGGTCGCGAGGTCGCGTTCGGGCACGCCGAGCGCGCGCAACCCACTGTGGGTGAACGCCAACGTGACCCAGCGTTTCGACCGGTCCATCGTGTCGCGGACGTCGGCCGCGGACTGCGCCGTGTCCAGCAGTTCGGACAACCACTGCCGGCCCGCGGTCGCCGAGTCGAAGGTCAGGAACTCATAGCGTCCCGTCATGGCCGGAGTCCGGGTCAACAGGATGTGCTGGATGTCGTCGAGTTCGAGGTTCACTGCATCTGATCGAGCATGTCGGAGAACGCGGCCTTGAGGCGCAGGGCCTTCTTGATCTCGTCGGCCGTGACGTAGGGGTATTCGCCGTATTCCAGGAAACTCGGGCACTGATGCGCCCGAACGAAGTCGATGAAGGCCTCCGGGTTGGTCTGCCAGTCCTCGGGGAATCCCTCGAGGTTGGTGAACACCGTGGTGATGCCGGTCTGACTGAACAGCCGGACGGCGTCCTCGGTGTATTTGTCGAAGTCGGTGTCGAAGATGCCCTGATATTGAAAATGCAGTCCCGAGCCCACGTCGAAGAGCACCCAGCGCAGGTAGTGCAGCCGCAGCGGAGCCAGCACGTCGGGTGAGGCGGCGATGGCCTCCTCGATCTGCTTCCCGTATGCCCGCACCGCCTCCTCGCGGCCCTCCTTCACCTTGGCGATGATCGAGAACCCATAACAGGCGGGGGTGCGGGGGAAGACGGGGCCGTACCGGCCCCGCTCAAGATCGAAATACCCCTCCGGCGGAATGGCCTTCGCGGCGGGCCTGGACCAGGCGGGTTCAGTGTCGGGCATCGTCCACTCTCTCCGGGTGTGTGGTGGATGGTTCGGATGTTACGACCGGCGCTGCCCTCTCCACGTCCCCCAATTCGGGGGAGGACACCGGGGGCGGCCAAGGCTTCGGACCCGAATGGTGGTGTGTGGGCCTCGCCTGGGAATAAGCTGAAAGGCTGTGGCGCCGAGAGATGCTCGGCCTGCACACGATGATTGAGCACTGTTGCGGCGCCGGGCGGGAGTCTGCGCGATGGACAGAAGAAGCGCGACAGTTCTGGTGACATTCGTCGCGGTGGCCGCGGCAGGCCTGGGGGTCGCTCCGGCGGCTTCGGCGGACTGCACCTTCACCCGGGGGACGATGATCTGCTCGGACGGCGGGCCGCCGAAACCCTCACCCCAGGTGACCGGAAGCGGACCGCAGCAGCCCTCGGTCACCCAGCGGGGTTCGTTCACGCCCTACCCGTGCACCATCGACTGGTTCTGCGAAACCGACTACGGGATCGGAGTCGGCGACGCACTCTACGGTCACAACTAGTCGAACTCGCCGGCGCACTTCGTGATCGACCGAGCTGTGTCCTCCCCCGTTCTGGGGGATGACGACGCGTCATAAACGGACATATCTTCGGCATCAGTTGTGGTCGCCGGGGGAAGCGGGTGCCGATGCGTGTGGCAGTGATGGTGTCGTTGCCGATACTCGCGGTGGGGATATCGGTGGTGGCCGCCCCCGTTCCCGAGGCTGCTGCGGACTGCGTCACGTCTGGAGGGACGACGTTGTGTTCGCAGGGGGATGCGCGCGGCACGGACACCGGGCAGGGGCCCGGTTCGGGGCCGGTGGTGCCCTATCCGTGCGATCTCGACTGGTACTGCGATGATTACGGCTGGTCCTTCGGCGTGGTGCTCGACCCCGGCGACAACGGCCCCGGCGCCGGGGCGCGTCCGCCCCGGCCCAACAACGATCTGCCGGGACGGGGCGGCGGTGGCGGCCGGGGTGGCGGCCGCAGATGACGGGCACAACGCGAAACATGCTGCGGTGCAGAATGTTCAGAAGATCACCAGGTTGTCAGCAATGGCCCATTCGGGCACTGTCTGGTCTACTGTGACCGGCAGCGGCGGCGTCGTGAGGACGGGGTGAAGGAGTTGAAGATGGGATTCTTCGGTAGAGCGTGTGGCACGGCGGTCATCGCGGGTGTGGTCGCCTTGGGCGGCGCACCGGTCGCGCTGGCTGAACCGCCCAACTGCTCGGCCGCCGACCTGGCGAGCGTCATGTCGGGCGTCACGGCCGCGACGTCGGATTATCTGTTCACACACCCGGACGTCAACGCGTTCTTCACCGGACTCAAGAACGTCAACCGCGACGAACGCCGCGACCAGATCACGGCGTACCTGGAGGCCAACCCGCAGGTGCAGAACGACCTGAGGGGCCTCAGGCAGCCCGCGGCGGATTTCCGCGCGCGCTGTGACGCGCCCATGCCGGAGTGAACGCGGACTAGCCGAACTGCACGCCCTGCGCCAACGGCAGGTCCGAGGAGTAGTTGACGGTGTTGGTGGCGCGGCGCATGTAGGCCTTCCACGCGTCCGACCCGGATTCGCGGCCGCCGCCGGTCTCCTTCTCGCCGCCGAACGCGCCGCCGATCTCGGCGCCCGAGGTGCCGATGTTGACATTGGCGATGCCGCAGTCGGAACCGTCGGCGGCCATGAACCGCTCCGCTTCGCGGATGTCGGTGGTGAAGATCGCCGACGACAGCCCCTGCGGCACAGCGTTGTTCAGGGTGATCGCCTCGTCGAGGGTGTCGTAGGTCAGCACATACAGGATGGGTGCGAAGGTCTCGTTGTGCACGACCGCGGTCTGCGACGGCATGCGCACCACGGCGGGGGAGACGTAGAAGGAGTCGCCGTCGTCGCCGTGACGCTGCCCGCCGATCACCTCACCGCCGTCGGCGCGGGCCTGCTCCAGCGCACCCACCATGTCGCGGTAGGCGCGCTCGTGGATCAGCGGCCCCACCAGCGTGCCCTCGGTGAACGGATCCCCCACGGGCAGAGTGCGGTACGCCGTGACGATGCGTGACACCAGTTCATCGACCACCGACCGGTGCGCGATCAACCGGCGCAGTGTCGTGCAGCGCTGGCCCGCGGTGCCCGCCGCGGAGAACACGATGCCGCGCACCGCCAGATCCAGGTCGGCCGACGGAGTGACGATCGCGGCGTTGTTGCCGCCCAACTCCAGCAGCACCCGTCCGAACCGCTGCGCGACCCGCGGCCCGACCTCGCGTCCCATGCGCACCGACCCCGTGGCGCTCAACAGCGCGACCCGCGGATCGTCCACCAGGGCCTCGCCGACCTCGCGGCCGCCGAGGAGCAGCCGGCTCACCTCGACGGGAGCACCCACATCCCGTGCGGCCCGGGAGATCAGCGTCTGGCACGCGACGGCCGTCAGCGGGGTCAGCTCCGATGGTTTCCACACCACGGTGTCGCCGCAGACCAAGGCGATTGCGGTGTTCCAGGCCCACACCGCAACCGGGAAGTTGAATGCCGTGATCACACCGACCACGCCAAGCGGATGCCAGGTCTCCATGAGGCGGTGGCCGGGGCGCTCGGAGGCGATGGTCCTGCCGTACAACTGCCGGGACAGTCCGACGGCGAACTCGCAGATGTCGATCATCTCCTGAACCTCGCCCAGCGCCTCGGAGGTGATCTTGCCGGCCTCGATGGTGACCAACTGCGCCAGCTCGTCCTTGTGTTCGGCCAACAGTTCGCCCAGTCGGCCGACGAGCGCTCCGCGCACCGGTGCCGGTGTGGTGCGCCACGTCGTGAATGCCCGTCCCGCCTGCGCGACCGCGGTGTCGGCATCGTCTGCACCGGCCTCGGTCAGCGAGAACAGCACGTCGCCGGTGAGGGGCGTGCTGGCCTGGACGCCACCGGCACCCGGCGCGCCGAGCGTGAGGTCCGCGCCGACCGCGCGTAACGCGGCCTCGGCTCGCTCGCGCAGGTCTTCGACGCTGGGGACGGTGATCGATGTGGACTCCATGGTGGTCATGATGCCGCTTTCTCGTAGAGGTCGTAAGGGTCGAGGAGATCGGTGCCGATGGCTCCGGACAGCCAGCTCGCGCTGTACTCCGAGTCGTCGACGGCGTGGCCGACGTGGGCGTCGGCGTCGAGGTTGGAGCGGAAGATCCCGGCCGCCGACGCCGGCAGGAAGTCCTCGTAGACAACGGGTTCGGTGGGATTCCCGCCGCGGTAGTACGCCAGCCCCTGCGCGGCGAACTCCGCATCGGTGGCGGGGAAGTGCTGGTGCCACACCGCGGCCGGGTCTGGTGCGGACATCGCCAGGTCGTAGTGTCGGCGTCCCTTGCGCGTGAGCGCCACGCCCCGCGCCTCCACCTCGCCGAACCGCACCCGCAGGCTGCCCTCGCTCACGCGGGCGTGCTCGTCGACGAACAGGCGTGGTTCGGCCAGCGCGCGAAACGACGTCTGGCGCAACAGAACAGCGGGACCGTGCACGCGTGGCGGACCCTGGATCGCGTCGATCATCGTGATTCCGCGACTGCTCATCCGGCGGTACAGCTCGTCGATGTCCAGCACCCGCGGTGTGAGGTGGTTGATGTGCGTCGTGGTCACACCCGCGATGTCGGCCGCGACGGCCGAGACCCGCGACAGTTCGTCATACCAGGCCCGGTCGATCGGCTCGCGGGACAGTGCGAACGCCGCGACGGCGCGTGCCACGAACTCCTGGGCGGCCTCAGGGGCGCAACCCCCATCGGCGGCGATGGTCCGGGCCGTGGCGATCAGTTCCGGGTCGAAGAGCGCCCGAGTGCTCAGGAACCGCTCCACGCGGGTGCGCAGGTCGGCGCTGAAGAACCGCGCGTCGGCGGTCGCCAGCATCGAGGTGAAGACCCGGAAGGGGTTGCGGGCCAACTCGTCTGAGTCCACCGGCCGGAATGCCGTGGAGACCACGGGAACCGGCGCGGCGGCCGTGCGCAGGTCGTAGTAGCCGACGGGGTGCATCCCGAAGGCGGAGAACAGCGCGGCGACCTGGGCGAGCTCATGTGGCGTCCCGACCCGGATGGCGCCGTGCCGCTCGGCCGTGACGCGGTCCAGCGAACCCAGCCGCTGGTCGTCCGGGTGGGCGGCGACATGAGCGGCGTTGACCTCGGCGCTGACCTGCACGAGCGTGGTGTAGGCGGGCACCTCGGTGCCGTACATGTGTGACAGCGCCGCGGCGAACATGGCCCGGAGCCGCCAGCAGGGGATGTGCTGCGAGGCGTTCATGTCAGCGCGCTCCTGCGATAGTCTCCGCCCATGGTCGCCGACGAGCTCGATGACATCGACCGGACCCTGCTTCGTGAACTGGTGGCCGATGGGCGCGCGACGCTGGCGCATCTCGCGTCGACCGCGGGCCTGTCGGTCTCGGCGGTGCAGTCGCGGGTGCGCAGGCTCGAGGCCCGCGGCGTGATCTCCGGGTATGCCGCACGCGTCGCGCCTGAGGCGGTCGGCCAGCAGTTGTCGGCCTTCGTCGCGATCACGCCGCTGGACCCCTCTGAACCCGATGATGCGCCGGCACGGCTGGAGCACCTCCATGAGATCGAGTCGTGCCACTCGGTGGCCGGTGAGGACAGTTACGTGCTGCTCGTCCACGTCGAGTCGGCGCGGGCGCTCGAGGGTCTGCTTCAGCGGATCCGCACCGCGGCCAACGTCAAGACGCGCAGCACGATCATCTTACAGAATTTCTACAGCGATAGGCGATTCGTACCGTAATTTATCCTGTCAGATGGCGCATGGGGAGAATATCTCCGATAGCATGGCCGCATGACCGAAGTACTTGCGACGGCCGACATCGCCTCCTGTCAGCGCTCCGGACGCAGCGATGTACACCCTGCCGACGTTCACGGCGTGCTGGCCCGGCACATCCTGGCCGACGGCATGGATCTCGTCCTGGACCTGGAGCAGTCCCGAGGATCTCGACTGGTCGACGCCCGCACCGGGCGCAGTCACCTGGACATGTTCACGTTCTTCGCGTCCTCGGCGCTGGGGATGAACCATCCCGCCCTCGCCGAGGACCCCGCGTTTCGCGCCGAACTCGCCGCCGCGGCCATCAACAAGCCCAGCAACTCCGACGTCTACAGCGTGCCCATGGCCCGCTTTGTGGAGACGTTCGCACGCGTGCTCGGGGACCCGGAGCTGCCGCACCTGTTCTTCGTCGACGGCGGTGCGCTCGCGGTCGAGAACGCGCTGAAGGCCGCGTTCGACTGGAAGAGCCGATACAACGAGGCGCGCGGGATCGATGCGGCGTTGGGCACCAAGGTGTTACACCTTCGGGGTGCCTTCCATGGTCGCAGCGGTTACACGCTCTCGCTGACCAACACCGATCCCAACAAGGTTGCCCGCTTCCCGAAGTTCGACTGGCCGCGCATCGACGCGCCGTATCTGCGTCCTGGAGCCGACATGGATGCGCTGGAGGCGGAGTCGCTGCGCCAGGCCCGCGCCGCGTTCGAGGCCCACCCGCATGACATCGCGTGCTTCATCGCCGAACCCATCCAGGGTGAGGGCGGCGACCGGCACTTCCGGCCCCAGTTCTTCGCCGCGATGCGCGCGCTGTGCGACGAGTTCGATGCGCTGCTGATCTTCGACGAGGTGCAGACCGGATGCGGACTGACCGGTTCGGCGTGGGCATACCAGCAGCTGGGCGTGCGACCCGACGTCGTGGCCTTCGGCAAGAAGACTCAGGTGTGCGGCGTCATGGCCGGCGGCCGGGTCGACGAGGTCGCGGGAAACGTCTTCCGCGTCAGTTCCCGGATCAACTCCACCTGGGGCGGCAACCTGGTGGACATGGTTCGCAGCCGTCGCATTCTGGAAACCATTGAGGCCGAGGAACTCTTCGCCCATGCAGGCGAGCAGGGCCGTCATCTGCTGGCGCGGCTGGAGAAGGTGGCCGCCGACTGGCCGCAGCTGGTGCGTGACGTCCGCGGACGCGGGCTGATGTGCGCGTTCAGCCTGCCGACCGCGGCCCTGCGCGACGACCTCGTCCGGGGGCTGGCCGTCCACGGTGTGCTCATGCTGGCCAGCGGTGTCGACAGCGTACGGTTCCGGCCTGCCCTGACGGTCTCGCGCTCCGAGATCGACGAGGCCGTCGCGGTGGTGCGGGCGGTGCTGGGCGAATTGGGGGAGACCGCGCGGTCAGCCTGAGGTGAGCCTGCGGATCGTGTGGTGCAGATACGGCAGATCCGGGCCGCCGACGAGCACGCAGCCGTGAAGGTCGGCCAACTTCTGCGCGGCCGGGGTGAACGGCTGATTCGAGACCACCATGGTGGCGGCGCAGTCCTGCATCGGGGCGCCGGCCACCACCTCCTGCACGGCGCCCGGGCCGACGGGGCGGGACTGCCGTTTGCATTGCACAGCAACCCGATTGGGGCGGCGGCCGACGATCAGATCGACGCCCCAGTCACCCGTGAGCGGCGTCATGATGACGGGGACACCGCAGCCCCGGGCGACCCGCGCCACGTAGTCCTCGAACTCCAGGCCAGACATCGACTCCGCAGGACGTTCTCGCCGACCGGGTGTCCGCAGACCCGCCACTGCCCCGCTGACGAACCGCGGCAGCGCCATCGCGACCAGAGGGACCGCGACGGTCACGACGAGCGCGACCCACGACCGGGCGCCGGTGAGAAGGGCGGCCAGCCCCGCGGCGACGGCCAACGCCGCATACACCCTGACCCGCAACACGCACCGGATCGTAGGCCGCTGCTCCGACATCCGATCGGGCGCCGGCGGGCTGTGGTTGCATGGAGTCATGACGGTGGCCCAGTCCGAACGTGCCCGGCTCGTCGAAACGCTGCGCTCGGTGGGGCCGGACGCCCCCACCCTCTGCGAGGGGTGGACCGCCCGCGACCTCACGGCGCATCTGGTGCTGAGAGAACACCGTCTCGACGCCGCGCCCGGCATCGCGCTCGCGCCGTTTGCGGGGTACACCGCCAAGGTTCAGGACCGCATCGCGGCCACGACCGAGTGGGATCGGCTCGTCGAGCAGGTGGCGTCCGGGCCGCCCCTGTTCTCACCGTTCAAGCTGCTGGATTCGGTGGTCAACGTGGTCGAGATGTTCGTCCACCACGAGGACGTCCGGCGTGCTCAGCCGGGGTGGCAGCCCCGGGATCTCGACACGGCCACCGAGTCGGCGCTGCGACGACAGGTGCCCAGGCTGTCTCGTCTGGCCCTGTCGAAGGTTCCCGCTCGGCTGACCCTGCGCGCCTCTGACGGCGAGAGGCTGGCCCGGGTGGGTTCGGGGCCCGAGGTGACGGTCACCGGTGCGCCGGCGGAGTTGCTGGTCTGGCTGTTCGGCAGGGACGAAGCCCGGGTGGAGTTCGAGGGCGACGCAGCCGCGGTGGATGCCGTGCGCACCGCCAAGCGGGGGTTGTGACGTCGGCGACGTTTATGTGCGTGCCTGCTCGGGAATCCGCCAACACCTGAGAAAAGGTGAGGACAATGGATGCTATGCGCAGGACAGAGCAGGGCTGGCGCAGCGACAATCTGGGCAGGGAGGACCATGAGGTCCGGTCCGCCATCAGGTTCGCCGTCGTCGCGGCCCTTGCGGGCGTCGCTCTCCTGATCATCGCGGCCCTGTGGGCCAGCACATGCAACGGCCCGGCGGCCGACGTCGACACCGTGGCCTGCGGAGCCACGCAGCGGACGCTGCTCGGGCTGCTCGCACCGGCCATCCTGTTCGGTTCTGCGGTGTGGGCGTTTGTGCGCACCTACCGGGTCTGGCGTGCCGAGGGCACGTGGTGGGGCTGGCAGGGCGCGGGCTGGTTCCTGATGATGGTCATGCTGCTGACCCTGACCATGGGGCTCCCGCCGATCGCCGGTCCTGCCCTCGGAGGCTGAGCGCGAAGGTGTGAGCGAGACCGCGGAATTCGGCGTTTGGCCTCCCATGAATCCGGGGTATGTGATGCGACGATGACACGCGCACCCAACACCCACTCAGATGCCCGCCAAAACCCGAGGTCACAGGTATGGCCGGCGGGTCCAGTGCCTGGGGTAGCCTCAACCCGACACCGCCGGGAGGCCAGCACATGACGAATGCCGAAGGCGCCGAGGCGCGCATCGACACCCGCTCCGCTCGCAGTGCGAGCGCCATCGAAGTGCGGGTCGCCGCCCAGCTGGAGAACCTCGCGGCCGTGCGCACAGTGATCGGTGCGATGGGCACGTTCGAGGACCTCGACCTCGATGCCGTCGCCGATCTGCGGCTGGCCGTCGACGAGGCATGCACGCGTCTCATCAGGTCGGCGGGCCCCGGCGCGACTCTGGTTCTGGTCATCGACCCCCTGCCCGACGAGGTGGTGGTGGAGGTGTCCACCGTGACACTCAACGTCGAGGAGATCCTCACCCCGGGCAGCTTCAGCTGGCATGTGCTGACCTCGCTGACCGACGACGTGCGCACCTTCACCGACGGCAGTCCGGTCAATGGGACCGAGCAGGTGTTCGGCATCGCGTTGACCACGAGAAGAGTGAGCCCGGGCAGGTGAGCCCAGCCGCATCCCGCGGATCGTCTTCACGATCGACCTCTGAATATGCCGATGTGCCCGACATGTTCCGGGAGTTGGCGAAGCTGAAGGCCGATTCCGCGAAGTTTCAGCGTCAGCGCGACAGCATCGTCGAACGCTGTCTGCCCCTGGCCGACCACATCGCCCGGCGGTTCGATGGCCGCGGCGAGCCCCGCGACGACTTGGTGCAGGTCGCCCGAGTGGGTCTGGTGAACGCCGTCATCCGCTTCGATGTCGACGCCGGGTCGGACTTCGTGTCGTTCGCGGTGCCGACGATCATGGGCGAGGTCCGGCGCCACTTCCGGGACAACAGCTGGTCGGTCAAGGTCCCGCGCCGGCTCAAGGAACTCCACCTGCGACTCGGCAGCGCCACCGCGGAACTGTCTCAGCGGCTGGGCCGTGCCCCCACCGCCAGCGAACTCGCCGCGGAACTGGAGATGGACCGCGACGAGGTGGTCGAGGGTCTGGTCGCGGGCAGTTCGTACAACACCCTGTCCATCGACAGTGGTGGTGGCGGAGGCGATGAGGACGCCCCGGCGATCGCGGACAGTCTCGGCGACGTCGATCTGGCGCTCGATCAGATCGAGAACCGGGAGGCGCTGCGGCCGTTGCTGGAATCCCTGCCCGAACGCGAGCGCACGGTCGTGGTGCTGAGGTTCTTCGAATCGATGACCCAGACCCAGATCGCCGAACGGGTGGGCGTCTCCCAGATGCACGTCTCGCGGTTGCTGGCCCGCGCGTTGGCTCGGCTTCGTGAGCAGTTGGAGTGAGTCGGGTCGCCGGCGTACTGCTGGCCGCGGGCGCGGGAACACGCTACGGCATGCCGAAAGTGCTTGCGGAAAACGGTGATTGGCTCCAGCGGGCGGTGCGTGCGTTGGCTCGTGGTGGCTGTGATGACGTGATCGTGGTGCTGGGCGCCGCCGAGGTCGACGTCCCCGCCCCGGCGCGCGCCGTCACTGCGGCAGACTGGGCGGACGGCATGAGCGCCTCGGTGCGCGCCGGGCTTCGCGCGGCCGATGGGGCGGACGTCGCGGTGCTGCACGTCATCGACACACCGGATGTCGGTGCCGACGTCGTCGCCCGGGTGCTGCGGGCCGGCCAGGGTGAGTCCGGGTTGGCTCGCGCTGTGTTCGGCGGGCGCCCAGGACATCCCGTGGTGATCGCGGCGCGGCACTGGCCCGCGGTGTGCGGGAGTCTGCACGGTGACCACGGTGCTCGCGACTTCCTCAGGGCGCGTGGCGATGTCGTCGAAGTCGGATGCGACGACATCGCCACGGGTCAAGACATCGACGAACGGTAGTCAGGTCGGCAGCAGACCAAGCGCGGCCACGGCGTCACGTTCGGAGCGCAGTTCGGCAACCGAGGCGTCGATGCGCGCCCGTGAGAACGCGTTGATGTCAAGGCCTTCCACGATTTCCCACTGCCCGTTGACCGACCGGCACGGAAACGAGCACACCAGGCCTTCATCGACGCCGTAGGCGCCCGGCGATGGCAGTGCGACCGACGTCCAGTCACCGTCGGGTGTGCCGTGCACCCAGTCGTCGACGTGGTCGATGGCGCCGTTCGCCGCCGACGCCGCCGAACTGGCGCCGCGGGCCTCGATGATCGCGGTGCCGCGGCGTGCCACGGTGGGGATGAAGTCGTCGGTGAGCCAATGGGTGTCGGCCGCGTAGTCGGCCCCCGAGCGGCCCGCGACGATGGCGTGGAACAGGTCCGGGTACTGCGTGGGGGAGTGATTGCCCCAGATGGTCATCCGCGAGATCTCGGTGACCGGTTCACCGGTGTGCCGGGCCAGGGCCGCCACCGCCCGGTTGTGATCCAGCCGGGTCAGCGCGGTGAACCGCTGCGCCGGGATGTCGGGTGCGTGCGCGGCCGCCACCAGGGCGTTGGTGTTGGCCGGGTTGCCCACCACCAGCACCCGCACGCCGGATGCGGCGCCGGCGTTGAGCGCATCCCCCGCGGCGGCGAAGATCCGTGCGTTGGCGCTGAGCAGATCGGCCCGCTCCATTCCCTTGCTGCGTGGTTTGGCGCCGATCAGCAGCGCGATGTCGACCCCGTCGAAGGCCCGGCGCGGGTCGTCGTGGATCTCGGTCCCGGCCAGGAGGGGGAAGGCGCCGTCGTCGAGTTCCATCACGACGCCCTCGGCGGCGCGCACCGCCGACGGGAGTTCGAGCAGGCGCAGCAGGACGGGGGTGTCATGGCCCAACATGGCGCCCGCGGCGATCCGGAACAGCGCCGCGTAGCCGATCTGACCGGCGGCGCCTGTGACGGTGACGATGTGCGGTCGTTGCGGCATGGGGGTCAGCTTATGCCGAGCGCACCGGCGAATCGCCCCACGGCCTGTGTCGCGGTGTCGGCGACCCCATCGTGTCCGGGGCGCGCCCGCAGGACGATCTCGCCGGTGTGGACGTCGAGCGCGGCCTCGGCGAGCATCTCTCCGGTGGTCGGCTCGCACACGGCCCAGGTGTATCGAGAGTCCTCCGACCAGTGCCGTTCGGACTGCGCGACGTAGTCCGGGTCCGTGATTCCGATCTCGGCCAGTGCCGGTCGGTCATCCATGCGATCGTCGGCGCGCAGTGCTCGCAGATACCAAGCGCCGGCATTGATCTCGACGGGATCCATGGACGACAGCGTCTCATGCGGATTCGAGTCGTATCGTCACTGGGGCGGGGCGCTTTTCCGTGAGGGGGGACTGGCATGAAGATCACGGTGCTCGGGGCCAGCGGCCTCATCGGCGGCAGCGTCGTCGACATCCTGAAGGGAAGCGGCCACGAGGTCGTCGCGGCCTCCCGGAACACCGGTGCCGACGTGCTCACCGGGGCGGGTCTGGCCGACGCCCTGGCCGGCGCCGACGTGCTCGTCGACGTCACCAACTCACCGTCCTTCGCCGACGACGCGGTGCTGGACTTCTTCACCAGGTCGTCGCGCAACCTCGTGGCCACCGCGTCGGACCAGGGCGTCGGGCACTACGTCGCGCTGTCCATCGTGGGATGCGATGGCCTGCCGGACAGCGGCTACATGCGCGCGAAAGTGGCACAGGAGCGCATCATCACCGGATCGGGGCTGCCGTACACCATCGTGCGGGCCACTCAGTTCCAGGAGTTCGCCGAGGCGATCGTCGCGGAGATGACGATCGACGGTGAGGTTCGGGCGCCGGACGCCCTGATTCAGCCGATCGCCGCGGCCGCCGTGGCGGCCGCGGTGGCCCGGGCTGCGCAGGACAGCCCCCGCAACGGCGTGGTCGACATCGGGGGCCCGGACACGATGAGCTTTGCGGATCTGGCCCGGGTCGTGCTGGCCCGTCAGCACGCGGACACGCCCGTGACGGTCAGCGCCGAGGCCCGGTACTTCGGCACCACGCTGCAGGAGCGGAGCCTGGTCACCGGCAACGGCGCGGAGCTCGGCACGACCCGGTTCCAATGACTGAGCCGCCCAGGGCGGACCCTGGGCGGCTCAGTCGCGGTGTTCGGTGGTGCCGTCAGTCCTTGATCTCGCAGAGCACGGTGCCCTGGGTGATCGCGGCGCCGGCCTCGGCCGACAGCCCCGTGATGGTGCCGTCCTTGTGCGCGGTCACCGGGTTCTCCATCTTCATGGCCTCCAGGACCACGACGAGGTCACCGGCAGCGACGGTCTGTCCCTCCTCGACGGCGACCTTGACCACGGTGCCCTGCATCGGGGCGGTCACGGCGTCGCCGGAGGCGGCCGCACCGCCGTGGGCGCCGCGCTTGCGGGCCTTGGGCTTCTTGCGGATCGCGCCGTGGGCGGGCGCGCCGCCGTTGCCGATCGCCAGGTCGCCGGGCAGCGAGACCTCGAGGCGGCGGCCGCCGACCTCGACGACGACCTTCTGCCGCGGCTCGGCCTCTTCGGCATCGACGGCTCCGCCGCCGGTGAACGGTTCGATGGTGTTGTCCCACTCGGTCTCGATCCACCGGGTGTGCACCGAGAAGCCGTTGTCGTCGCCGATGAACGCCGGATCGCTGACCACCGCGCGGTGGAACGGGATCACCGTGGCGAGGCCCTCGACGTGGAACTCAGCCAGGGCGCGGCGAGAGCGCTCCAGCGCCTCTTCGCGGGTCGCGCCGGTGACGATCAGCTTGGCCAGCATCGAGTCGAACTGTCCGCCGATGACCGAACCGGTCTCCACACCCGAGTCCAGGCGCACACCGGGGCCGGTCGGGGGATCGAAGCGGTTGACGGGGCCGGGAGCGGGCAGGAAGCCGCGACCGGCGTCCTCGCCGTTGATGCGGAACTCGAACGAGTGACCGCGCGGGGTCGGATCCTCGGTGATGTCCAGCTTCTCGCCGTTGGCGATGCGGAACTGCTGACGCACCAGGTCGATGCCCGCGGTCTCCTCGGTGACCGGGTGCTCCACCTGCAGGCGGGTGTTGACCTCGAGGAAGCTGATCAGGCCGTCCTGACCGACGAGGTACTCCACGGTGCCGGCGCCGTAGTAGCCGGCCTCCTTGCAGATGCGCTTGGCGGACTCGTGGATCTCCTTGCGCTGCGCGTCGGTCAGGAACGGCGCCGGGGCCTCCTCGACCAGCTTCTGGAAGCGGCGCTGCAGCGAGCAGTCACGCGTGCCCGCGACGATGACGTTGCCGTGCTTGTCGGCGATCACCTGGGCCTCGACGTGGCGCGGCTTGTCGAGGTAGCGCTCGACGAAGCACTCGCCGCGACCGAAGGCCGCCACGGCCTCACGGGTGGCCGACTCGAACAGTTCGGGGATCTCCTCGATGGAGCGGGCGACCTTCATGCCGCGGCCGCCACCGCCGAAGGCGGCCTTGATCGCGACCGGCACGCCGTACTCCTGGGCGAACGCGACGACCTCGTCGGCGTCCTTGACCGGGTCAGGGGTGCCCGGAACCAGCGGGGCCTGGGCGCGAGCGGCGATGTGACGCGCGGTCACCTTGTCGCCGAGGTCACGGATGGACTGCGGGCTGGGGCCGATCCAGATCAGTCCGGCGTCGATGACGGCCTGGGCGAAGTCGGCGTTCTCCGAGAGGAAGCCGTAACCCGGGTGGATCGCGTTGGCGCCGGACTTCTCGGCCGCGTCGAGCAGCTTCTCGAACACCAGGTAGGACTCCGCGGAGGTCTGCCCGCCGAGGGCGAACGCCTCGTCGGCCAACCGGACGTGAGGGGCGTCAGCGTCGGGTTCGGCGTACACCGCGACACTCTGCAGTCCCGCGTCCTTGGCCGCACGGATCACACGGACGGCGATTTCGCCGCGGTTGGCTACCAGGACCTTGGAGATGGTCGAACTGGCGTGACTGGGCACCTGTGCCTCCTACTGTGACTCAACGATTAGGGCCTGGCCGCCCACATGTCTAAGAAACGTCTTTAAGAATCTATCTGGGGCAGTTTAAGCGCCGCGAATCGTGTCCGGTGAGGCGGTGCCGGTTACTGGTGAGTAGGTTTCTTCAGCGGCCGGTCGGTTCGGCGCGATTTCGGTGCCGCCATGGTCCTGAGCACCGGTGTCGCGCTTCTCGCCGCGGACCCGCCACCGACTCGGTTGTGGCGCAGAACACACCGACGCGCCAGTGTCGCGCCACGTCCGGATGGGCGGATCAGGCCTCGCGCAGCCGGCGTTTGATGCGGGTCAGCATGGCCGACATTCCCCGCAGCCGCAGCGGGCTGATCAGCTTCGCCAGGCCGAGATCGGTGTAGAAGTCGTCGGGCACGGCCAGGATCTCGTCCTTGGAGTGCCCGTCGAGTCCGGTGGCGAGGATCGAGGCGAAGCCACGTGTCGTCGGCGCCTCGGGGGGCGCGCTGAAATACAGCCTGACGCGTGCGGGATCGCTGGCGTCGACATGCAGGAACAGCGGCGACTGGCATTCCGGGACCGGCTCCATGGCGGCCTCTTCGAGGTCGGCGGGCAGCGCGGGGAGCTCCTGCGCGAACTCGAGCAGCAGTTGCAGCTTGTCCTGGCCGTCGACCTCGGCGAAGTCGGAGACGACCTCGGCCAGGGCGGCAGGCATGCTCATGACGTCGGTGCTTGTCCCGGTTGGTCACCGGTCACGATGGGCACCCGCACGGTGTTGCCCCATTCCGTCCACGAGCCGTCGTAGTTGCGCACGTTGTCCAGGCCCAGCAGGTGAGTCAGCACGAACCAGGTGTGGCTGGACCGTTCCCCGATGCGGCAGTAGGCGGTGACGCGATGACCGGGCTCGCCCTCGGTGGCGAAGCGGTAGATCTCGTCGAGTTCGGCGCGGGAACGGAACCGGCCGTGGTCGTCGGCGGCCCTGGCCCACGGCACCGAGACGGCGGACGGGATGTGGCCGCCCCTCAGCGCGCCCTCCTCGGGGTAATCGGGCATGTGCGTGCGCTCGCCGGTGTACTCCTGGGGCGACCGCACGTCGATCAGGATCTCGCGACCGAGCGAGGCCAGCACATCATCCTTGAACGCGCGAATCGGAGCGTCGTTGCGCTCGACGACGGGGTACCCCGTCGAGGTCCTGGTCGGCACGTCCAGCGTGGTGTCGCGGCCATCGGAGATCCACAGGTCGCGCCCGCCGTTGAGCAGGCGCACATCCGGGTGCCCGAACAGCGTGAAGACCCACAGCGCGTAGGCCGCCCACCAGTTGCTCTTGTCGCCGTAGATCACCACCGTGTCGTCCCGGCTGATGCCCTTGCGGTCCATCAGCGCCGCGAACTGCTCGCCGTTGATGTAGTCGCGCACCGCCGGGTCGTTGAGGTCGGTGTGCCAGTCGATCTTGACCGCGCCGGGTATGTGGCCGACGTCGTAGAGCAGGACGTCTTCGTCGGACTCGACGATGGCCAGGCCCTTGGTGCCGAGGTGGGCTGAGAGCCAGTCGGCGGTCACCAGGCGTTCGGGGTGGGCATAGCCCTTGAGGTCAGGGCTGGGATCTGCAGGCAGAGGCACGGGAATGAGCCTACCGGTGGACGGTCTGCGTGTGCCGCGGGCCGCGAGTACGGTGGGGCCGGTTTCTCGAGACGGCGAGGCGTATGCGTGCACTCCTGACGGTGACGGGGGCCGTCCTGCTGCTCATCGCGACCGTGGCGGTGCCCTTCCGATTCGTCCCGGTGGGCAGCGCCGCAGCGGCCGTGCTGTGTGCCCTCTGGCCGATCCTGGTGGCCGCTGCGGTACCGGCGACCGTTCTGTTCCTGGCGGCGCGCCGGTGGTGGTGGGCTGCGGCGGCCGGGGTGCTGGTGGCCGTCCTGGTGGCGTCTTACGCCCCGCTGTACATCCCTGACGGTCGGGACGGGGACGACGGGGTGCCGGTCAGGGTGCTGACCGCCAACCTCCGTCGCGGCGGCGCCGACGCCGGGGCCTTCGCGGCCGTGGCGCGGGACCGCGCGGACGTCGTCGCGGTGGAGGAGCTCACGCGCCCGATGCGTGATGCCCTGGTGGCGGCGGGCATGGATGCACAGTTCCCGGAAGCCGCGACGCATCCCGGCCCGCTGTCGGTCGGCGTCGGCCTGTGGGCCCGCGGGCGGATGGCCGAGTCGAGGCTGCTGACGAACTTCACGATGCCCGCGCTGACCTCGCAGGTGACGGTGCCCGGTGTGCGGCTGCCGGTCCTCCTGTTCGTCGTGCACACCGCCAACCCCGTGACCAGGTCGGTCCGGGAGTGGAGAGACGATCTCGAGAAGATCCGGGCCGAACTTTCGAGACTGGCCGACGTCGCGGACGGACGCTGCGTGATCGTCGCCGGGGACTTCAACGCCACCGTGGACATGCGCAACTTTCGGCAGCTGCTGGCCGACGGCTACGAAGACGCCGCGAGACAGGCGGGTTCGGGGGTGGCGTGGACCTTTCCGGCCCACCTGCCGATGCCGCCCTTCTCCGGGATCGACCACGTCCTGACGCGCGGATGCCGGGCGAGTTCCGTCGAGGTGGTGGACGTGCCCGGCTCGGACCATCGAGCCCTGGCCGTGACGGTGCGGGTTCCGCGGGCTTAAGCGGTCAGTCGCCGACCCGCCACAGCGCCGACGGCGACAGCCCGGCCCGATGCAACAGGCGCCGCAGCAGCGGCAGGCTCAGGCCGATGACGTTGGCCGGGTCACCGTCGATCCGATCGACGAACCAGCCGCCGAGGCCGTCCAGGGTGAACCCGCCGGCAACGCCGAGTGGCTCCCCGTGGTCGATGTAGGCGTCCAGGTCGGCCTCGCTCGGAGTTCCGAAATGCACTGTCGTGCTGCCTGTTTCGGTGCACCTCGAATGAACATGGCCGTCGACGGTGCGGATCAGGCAGTGACCGGTGAGGAGCTCACCCGAACGTCCGGCCATCGCGCCCCACTGGCTGCGCGCGGCCTGTGCCGTGCCCGGCTTGCCGCACAGGCGCCCGTCGAGCAGCAGCATCGAATCGCAGCCGATCACCACGCAGTCCGCTGCGACATCGGCAGGCAGTCGCGTGACCACCTCGTCGGCTTTGGCGTCGGCGAGCGCAGCCACCACGGCGGGCGGTGTGGCGTCGGGAAGGGCCGCGATGACGGCGTCCTCGTCGACACCGGAGACGATGACCAACGGGTCGACGCCGGCGTTGCGCAACACCGACAGTCGCCCGCTTGAGGCCGAACCCAGGACGACCCGGGTCATCGGCGCATGTGCGTCCGTTCCAGCAGCGTGACCCGCTGCCAGCTGGTGATCGAGTACCGCAGCTTGTCCACCGGGTGGCCCCAGAGGTTGAGTTCCTGGGGGCCCGGCTCGTGCTGACCACCGGAGGCCGCGGCCAGGACGGTGGCCAGGGCGGCCACCTCCTCGTCGGTGGGGTTGCCCTTGAGGATCCTGAGCTCCGGAACCGGCGGTGCCGGATCGTCGATCGTCAGGTCGCGGGCGTCGCTGACCTCGGTGATGTCGGCGTCATGGTCCATGGTGAAAGTCCTTGCCTCGCAAGCGGTCAGGGTGCAACGTTCCGCATCACAGCGGAATGTTGCCGTGCTTCTTCGGCGGGGTCTGGACGATCTTGCGCTCCAGCAGGCGCAGCGCCGTGGAGATGTAGCCGCGGGTGTGCGACGGCGGGATGACCGCGTCGACATAGCCGCGCTCGGCCGCGACATACGGGTTGACCAGCGTGTCCTCGTAGTCCTGCTGAAGCTGAAGGCGCAGCGCGTCGACGTCCTGTCCGTCGGCCGCGGCCTTCTTCAGCTCCTGGCGGTAGACGAAGCCCACCGCACCCGATGCGCCCATGACCGCGATCTGCGCGGTGGGCCAGGCCACCACGACGTCGGCACCCATGTCCTTCGAGCCCATCACGCAGTACGCGCCGCCGTAGGACTTGCGCGTGATGACGGTGATCTTCGGGACGGTGGCCTCACCGTAGGCGTAGAGCAGCTTGGCGCCGCGCCGGATGATGCCGTTGTACTCCTGATCGGTGCCCGGCAGGAAGCCCGGAACGTCGACCAGCAGCAGGATCGGGATGTTGAAGGCGTCGCAGGTGCGGATGAACCGGGCGGCCTTCTCCGAGGCGTTGATGTCCAGGCAGCCGGCGAACTGCGTGGGCTGGTTGGCCACGATGCCGACCGGACGGCCGTCCACCCGGCCGAAGCCGACGATGATGTTCTGCGCGTAGCCCGCCTGGACCTCGAGGAACTCGTCGTCGTCGAGCATCCGGGCGATGACCTCGTGCATGTCATACGGCTGGTTCGGCGAGTCCGGGATCAGCGTGTCCAACTCGAGGTCCTCGTCGGTGAGATTGTCCTCGACCGCACCGGGATGCGGAGGAGCCGGGTAGCGCGGCGGCTCGGCGTAGTTGTTGGGCGGCAGGTAGCTCAGCAGGTCGCGGACGTAGTCCAGCGCATCCTGCTCGCCGGAGGCGACGTAGTGCACCGTGCCCGACTTGGCCATGTGCGTGTGCGCGCCGCCGAGGTCCTCCATGGTGACGTCCTCGCCGGTCACGGTCTTGATGACGTCCGGGCCGGTGATGAACATCTGGCTGGTCTGGTCGACCATGATGACGAAGTCGGTGAGGGCGGGGGAGTAGACGTGGCCACCGGCCGCGGCACCCATGATCAACGAGATCTGCGGGATGACGCCCGAGGCCTTGATGTTGTTGTGGAAGATCCGGCTGTACAGGCCGAGCGAGACCACACCCTCCTGGATGCGGGCGCCGGCGCCGTCGTTGATGCCGATCAGCGGGCGGCCGGTCTTGATGGCGAGCTCCTGGACCTTGACGATCTTCTCGCCGTAGACCTCGCCGAGGCTGCCGCCGAACACCGTGGCGTCCTGGCTGAAGACGCAGACGTCGCGCCCGTCGATCGTGCCGTAGCCGGTCACCACGCCGTCGCCGACGGGGCGGTTCTTCTCGAGCCCGAAGTTGGTGCTGCGGTGCCTGGCCAGCGCGTCGAGTTCGACGAACGAGCCCTCGTCGAGCAGCGCGAGCACGCGCTCGCGCGCGGTCAGCTTGCCCTTGGCGTGCACCTTCTCGACCGCGGCTTCACCCACGGGGTGCTGCGCCTGCTCCGCGCGTTTGCGCAGTTCGGCGAGCTTGCCCGCCGTGGTGTGGATATCGACCGTGTCGTTTTCAGGCTCGGTAACGCTCGTCATAGCCGTTGATGTTATCGGGACCGTCATCGCCCGTCGCGGTTGGCCCTTACCACTCCCTTAGAAATGTGGTTCCGGGGCGGGCCAGCCGATACGATCTGTGCACCTGTCCGCGCTGGGGGGCGCTGGCGCCGGATCGAGTGATTATGGGGGGCGCGAATGATGAGGATTCTCGGTGCCATTGCGGGTGCGGCGGCGGCCGCGCTCATGGTGTCGGCCGTTGCGCACGCGCAGCCGGAGGACGCCGCGGCCGAAGACAGCGGTTGGACGATGCCGGACATCAAGGAGATGAACCTTCAGGACGCCGACGACGCGTTGAAGGAGGCGGCTGCCGGAGCGGAGTTCGAATTGAACACCGAGAACATCAACGGCGTGCATCAGGACCAGGAGGTCTACGAGTTCTGGAAGGTCTGTTGGCAGGCACCGGAGGCCGGTGAGACGGTGACGCCGGACACCTGGGTGGGTGTCGGCGTCACCCGTTCCCACATCGACTGCTGGTGACGCCGTCCTCTGGCTAAACTCCCCACGTGGGATACCCGGACAACGTCCTTGCCGCTGATGAGCAGGTGGTGTTGCACCGCCATCCGCACTGGAAGCGCCTGATCGGTCCCGTTCTGGTGCTGCTGGTGATGACCGCGCTGGCGTCGTTCGGGGCGGCCTACGTCAACTCACTGCAGTGGGATCCCACCGCCACGTTGGTGGTCTCGCTGGTGATCCTGGCGATCTGGCTCGTGATCGTGGGCTGGCTGTCGGTGTGGCCGTTTCTGACGTGGTGGACCACCCACTTCGTGATCACCGACCGGCGCGTGATGTTTCGGCACGGCCTGCTGACACGCAGCGGGATCGACATCCCGTTGGCTCGCGTCAACAGTGTGGAGTTCCGGCACGGACTGCTCGACCGCATGCTCCGCACCGGGACGCTGATCATCGAGTCAGCGAGCCAGGACCCGTTGGAGTTCTACGACATCCCCCGGGTGGAGCAGGTGCACGCCCTGCTCTATCACGAAGTCTTCGACACCCTCGGTTCCGAGGAGTCGCCCAGCTGACGAGCGCGCCAGCGTCGGCTTCGGCGCAGCGGCGTCACCACCCCGTCGGAATCCCGGTGCCGGGTCTCGTACTCGTCCTCGAGAGCTTCGGCGATGCCACCGACGGTCAGGGTCGACTCGAGCGCCTTCTCCGGGTCGCGGGCGAATTCGTCGGGGAAGACGAAACGACGGAACGCCCAGAATCGGAAGGCCATCTGCAGAAGGTTTCCGATGATGTAAGCCGAGATGAAGTCGGCGATGTTCTCGGTGGCCAGCGACACCATCGGTACACGCAGCATCAGCACATAGCTCGAGATCCACAGCGGGGCCATCGACAGCAGCACGCCCACGCCGCTGACGCCGAAGAACAACAGCGCCTCGTGATGACGCTCCCGGCCACCTCGGTTACGGAAGCTCCACTCGCGGTTGAGGATGTAGGAGGCGATCACGGCCACGATGCCGGCGATGATCTTGGCGGTGACCGGTTTGGGCTCCAACACGGTCAGTTTGAGCGTGTAGAAGATCGCCGAGTCGATCACGAAAGTCGTTGCGCCGACGATCGCGAACTTGATCAGCTCGTGATGGCGCTCGGCGAACGGCCGAATCGGCCGCGGCAGGCGCGCGATCGTGGCATCAGCAAAGGACACGATAAGCCAGTGTACGGAAGCACCCAGGCTGGTGCGGAATCGTGGTTACGACGCAGGTCATGCCACCATGGTTGACGTGCCACGAGCTTCTGAAACCCGTTCTTCGTCCACTCCGGTCGTCGCCATGATCGGCGGCGGCCAGTTGGCTCGGATGACCCACCAGGCCGCGATCGCCCTCGGCCAGACCCTGCGAGTCCTGGCCGTGGACCCCTCCGATCCCGCCGCCCAGGTCAGTCCCGATGTGGTGCTCGGTTCGCACACCGACTACGAGGCCCTGCGCAGGGTGGCCACGGGCGCGACCGTGGTCACCTTCGACCACGAACACGTCCCCACCGAGTACCTGGACAAGCTGGTCGCCGAGGGCGCGACAGTGTCCCCTCCGCCCGAGGCGCTGGTGCACGCGCAGGACAAACTCGTCATGCGGCGGCGGCTCTCTGATCTGGGGGCTCCGGTGCCGCGCTTCGCGGAGGTCACCAGCGCCGACGAGGCGGCAGCGTTCAGCAGCGAGGTCGGCGGTGCCGCGGTCATCAAGACCATCCGCGGCGGCTACGACGGCCGTGGTGTGGTGCTTCTCGACACTGCCGAGCAGGCGCGCGAGGTGGCGCAGCGGTATCTCGCCGACGGTGTGCCGATTCTGATCGAGGAGCGGGTGGCCATGCGCCGCGAACTGTCCGCCCTGGTGGCCCGGTCGGCGTTCGGTCAGGGTTCGGCGTGGCCGATCGTGCAGACCGTGCAGCGCGACGGGATCTGCGTCGAGGTCATCGCGCCGGCGCCGGAACTGCCCGACGAGGTGGCCGCCGCGGCCCAGCAGCTCGGCCTGCGCCTGGCCGAGCAACTCGGTGTCGTCGGTGTCATGGCCGTCGAACTGTTCGAGACGGCCGACGGCGACATCCTGATCAACGAACTCGCGATGCGCCCGCACAACTCGGGCCACTGGACCATGGACGGCGCCGTGACCAGCCAGTTCGAGCAGCACCTGCGTGCGGTGCTGGATTACCCGCTGGGGGAGACCTCGGCGCGTGCGGCGGTGACCGTGATGTCGAACGTTCTGGGCGCGCCGAAGACTCCGACGATGAGCGTCGACGAACGCATCCATCATCTGTTCGCGCGCATGCCCGACGCGAAGGTCCACATGTACGGCAAGGGGGAGCGTCCGGGCCGCAAGCTGGGCCATGTCAACCTTGTCGGCAGGCCCGGCGAGGACATCGCCGCCGTGCGCGAACGCGCGAACCGCGCATCGCACTGGCTCTCGCACGCGCAGTGGACCGACAACTGGAACGAACATGGAACGGAGTTGCAATGAGCACCAGCCCCCGAGTCGGGCTGATCATGGGCAGCGACAGCGACTGGACCGTCATGGCGGACGCGGCTGAGGCGCTGGCGGAGTTCGAGGTGCCGTTCGAGGTCGGGGTGGTCTCGGCGCACCGCACGCCGGGCCGGATGTTGGACTACGCCAGCACCGCGGCCGACCGCGGTGTCGAGGTGATCATCGCGGGCGCCGGCGGGGCCGCGCATCTGCCGGGCATGGTCGCGTCGGCGACGCCGCTCCCGGTCATCGGAGTCCCCGTGCCGCTGGCACGCCTCGACGGACTGGACTCACTGCTGTCGATCGTGCAGATGCCGGCCGGGGTTCCGGTCGCCACGGTGTCCATCGGCGGTGCGCGCAACGCGGGTCTGCTCGCGGTGCGGATACTCGGCGCGAGCGACACGGCGTTGCGCGCCAAGATGACGACGTTCCAGGCCGATCTCGAGGCGATGGTGCTGGAGAAGGACGCGGCGTTGCGGGCGCGTCTCCTCGGCGGTGACTGACTCCGGATCAGGGTGACTCCGAGAATCTGCGCTGAGCAGCGGGAATGGTCTTCCAGAAGGCGGGCGAGTAAAGTTACCCGCTGGTATTAAGGAGTTCATCATGGCTGCATGGGGCGGAAATCCGTCGTTCGACCTGTTCCAACTTCCCGAGGAGCACCAGGAGCTGCGCGCCGCGATCCGCGCACTCGCCGAGAAGGAGATCGCTCCGCACGCAGCCGATGTGGACGAGAACGCCCGCTTCCCCGAAGAAGCGCTCCAGGCGCTGAACGCCTCGGGATTCAACGCCGTCCACGTCCCCGAGGAGTACGGCGGTCAGGGTGCGGACTCGGTCGCGGCGTGCATCGTCATCGAAGAGGTCGCACGGGTCGACGCCTCGGCGTCCCTGATCCCCGCCGTCAACAAGCTCGGCACCATGGGCCTGATCCTGCGCGGCTCCGACGAACTGAAGAAGCAGGTGCTGCCGCAGCTGGCCTCCGGCGAGGCGTTGGCCTCCTACGCGCTGTCCGAGCGCGAGGCCGGCAGCGACGCGGCCGGCATGCGCACCCGCGCCAAGGCCGACGGCGACAGCTGGATCCTCAACGGCGCCAAGTGCTGGATCACCAACGGCGGCAAGTCCAGCTGGTACACCGTCATGGCGGTCACCGATCCGGACAAGGGCGCCAACGGAATCTCCGCGTTCATGGTGCACAAGGACGACGAGGGCTTCAGCGTCGGTCCCAAGGAACGCAAGCTGGGTATCAAGGGGTCGCCGACCACCGAGTTGTACTTCGAGAACTGCCGCATCCCGGGTGACCGGATCATCGGCGACCCGGGCACGGGGTTCAAGACCGCGCTGGCCACTCTGGACCACACCCGCCCGACCATCGGCGCGCAGGCCGTCGGTATCGCGCAGGGCGCGCTGGACGCGGCGATCGCATACACCAAGGACCGCAAGCAGTTCGGCACGAGCATCAGCGAGTTCCAGGCGGTGCAGTTCATGCTCGCCGACATGGCGATGAAGGTCGAGTCGGCCCGCCTGATGGTGTACCACGCAGCGGCGCGCGCCGAGCGCGGTGAGCACAATCTCGGGTTCATCTCCGCCGCGAGCAAGTGCCTGGCCTCCGACATCGCGATGGAGGTCACGACCGACGCGGTGCAGCTGTTCGGCGGAGCGGGTTACACCGTCGACTTCCCGGTCGAGCGGATGATGCGCGACGCCAAGATCACTCAGATCTACGAGGGCACCAACCAGATCCAGCGCGTCGTCATGAGCCGCGCCCTGCTGCGCTGATTCTGCGGCGCACGCCACCGGTGCCGGCGCGGCAGCAACCAGTGCCCGGCACTGTCTGATCGACCCGAAGCGCCGCAGCGCTTCGCGCGAATGAGCACGCATACCGAGACATTCGGCGCCGTGCACGGTATCGTCCCGCCGAAGGGGGCAGTCAGCTGACATCGGCTCGGCAACGGTGCCGGCGGTTCGGGAGGACCGACATGGGCAGGGGGAACCTGTGAGTGGCGGAGGGCGGTCTCCGCTGGTGTCGGTGTGCGTTCCGGCCTACAACGCCGAACGCACGCTCGAGGCCACACTGGACTCGATCCTCGCGCAGGACTTCGACGATTTCGAGGTCGTGGTGGTGGACAACAACAGCACCGACCGCACCGCCGAGATCCTGGCGGGCTGTCGGGATCCCCGACTGCGGGTACGCACCAACAGCACCACGCTGCCGATGGCCCAGAACTGGAACTGCTCCGTGGACTCCGCGCGTGGGCGCTTCTTCAAACTGGTGTGCGCCGACGATCTGATTGCGCCACAGTGCCTCTCGCGTCAGGTGCCGATCATGCTCGAACCCGGGGTCGCGGCCACGTGCTCGTTCTTCGACGTGGTGGACGACGACGGAGTGGTGTTGTCCAAATCGCGGGGCGCGAGCAGGCTGTTGGGGTTCCACACCGGGCGTGAGGCCATGCGCGAGCTGGTGCGCAGGCTTCCCGATGAGATCGGTCCGAGTGCGGCGTTGATGTTCAGGACCGAGGACTTTCGCCGATCGGCGGGGTTCCGACCCGACTTCCACTACACCTTCGACATCGACCTGTGGGTTCGACTGTGCGTCAATGGGTCCTGGTACGGGCAGTCCGACTCCCTGGCCATCAACCGAGCCTCCGCGTACAACGCGTCCAGTTCGAGCAGTTCGTACAGCAAGTTCCGGGACATCGTCAGGTTCAACCACGGTATCGGCCGGGAACTGCGTGAGCAGATCCGGCTGCGGGACGTCCTCGCGGGGGATCTGCGCGTGGCGTCGGCGATGCTGCGCAGGCTGCGGGTCAAGGCGTTCCAGTGATGGTGGCGACCGGTGAACGGTCCGGGATCAGCAGCCTCAGCATCTCGGGGGCGGTGACGGTGTGATCGTGTCGGTCCCGCACCCGCGCGTACGCCTCGGCCGCCAACGCCTCCCGCAGTGCCGCGTCGCCGAGCACGGCGCGGATCGCGACCGCCAGTGCGCCGGGATCTCCGGGAGGCACCAGCACTCCGGCACCGCCGGAGAGGTATTCGGCTGAGCCGCCATGATCGGTGGCGATCACCGGCGTGCCCGCGGCCATGGCTTCCAAGACGCCCAGTGGCCCGGCCTCCGGTCCGGTGCTGGGTGACACCAGCGCCGTCCAGCGTGCCAGGCAGGCCACCGCGTCGCTGCGGCCGAGAAAGCGGACCCTCCCGGCGACCTCGGGAGCATCGGCGAGGCGATGCAGCTCGTCGACGTAGTCCTGCTCGCCGGGGAAGTGGTCGCCCGCGAACTCCACCTCCACCCCTGGCAGCTCCGACAGTGCCGCCAGAAGCACGCGATGCCCCTTCCAGGGTGTCAGTTTGGCCAGCACCCCGATCACCGGTGGATCGGAGTGAGTGAGGTTGCCGCGCGGCCCGACGGCCACCCCGTTGTATGCCACGTTGACCGGAAAACCGAAGCCACACAACGGTTCCGCGGTGGCATGCGACACCGCGACGGCGGACCGCAGAGCGCGGGCGCTGAACCGCACGATCAACCGCTGCTTGCGCTCGGTGACGGTGTCATGGACCAGCCACGTGCTGCTGCGGGGCCGCAGGGTCAGCCGAACGGCGGGGAGCGCGAACAGGGAGTTGACCACGACAGCAGTCGACGGTGAGGCGCACAGTCCGCGCAGCGCGACGGCCGCCCGCACCCATCGGGCCAGCAGGACGAGCATCGCGACACCCCGGCGCCACCCGGTGTCCGCCGACAGACCCAGTTTCGGCAGGGGGAGATGGCCGACGCCCGTGGGCAGTCGCGCGCTGAGCTCCCCGGTCGGACAGGCCACGACCACCGCGTGCCCGTCAGCCTGGGCGCGGCGGGCCAGGTCCAACAGCACGGCCTCGGCCCCCGATGCGCTGTCGGTGTGCGAGATAAACGCCACGGTGGCCGTCATGCGTCGGCCCGTGATCCGTTGCGCGCCAGCAGTCGCCGGAGGGACAGGCCGCCGGTGAAGCCGAAGGCGTGGGCCGCCAGCACGGTGGCGGCCGCGTTGCCGAGCGCGACGGCTAGCCACGGTGCCGTGTTGAACGTCGGTGTCACGGTGCTGACGGTGATGACGGCCGCCGTGATCGCGGACGTGCCCAGAATCGGGCGCAGCGGCAGCACTCCGGGCACGTCGACGCTGCCGCGAAGCACCGCGCCGATCGCGATGACCAGGACCGCTGAGCTGGCCAGGGTGGCCCATGCGGCACCGTGGTAGGAGAACCGCGGAATCAGAACGAGATTCAGTGCGACATTGACCGCCAGTGCCAGCAGGGACGCCCACGGGTAGATCCGATGCCGGCCCGCCGAGACCAGGGCCATCAGGCCCAGCTGGGCCAGCGCCGCCAGGCACGCGCCGATGACCATCAGCTTGGTCGAGAACGAGGCGGCCGCGAATCGTTCGCCGTAGAGCAGGCTCAGCAGGTTCTGCGCACTCGGCCAGAATGCCGCCGTGCCCGCCGCGCACAACACCGCGATGATGGCGGTGGCCCGGTGCACGGCGTGCCGGAACCCGGCGGGATCCCTGGGCCACGACGCCACCATCACCGTCGTGAACGGGGTGACGACCGCAAGTGCGAACACCAGGACGAAGTCGGCGAACTTGTACCCGATCGAGTACAGCCCGACGGACTCGAAGCTGTCCAGATGGGCCAGCATGACCAGATCGATCTTCGAGGTCATCTCGATGAAGGCGAAGCCGATGCTCAGCGGCACCGCCTCCAGCAGCATCTCCTTCCACCGCCAGACCTCAAGCCGCCCAGTCGGACTCGGCCCGAGCCGGCCGCTGCGCAGACCACGCAGCTTCGCCACGATGCCGACGACCTCGTTGGCGATCGCAGGAATCACGAACACGAGCAGAATGGGTGCCACGAGTGCGGCCACGATCGTGAACACCAGTTGCACCAACTGGCCCAGCATTTCGGCGGCGGCGACGTAGGTCAGCCGCAACCTGCTCTGGTACATCACCGTGAGCGCGTGACTGGGCGTGGAGATGACCACCACGATTCCGGCGACCGCGGTCGCCCACACGACGTGCGCGGAGTATCCGGACAGCAGCACGAACAGCACTGCGATCAGATAACCGGCGAGACCAAGCAGCAGGCGCAGGACGATGAACGACGTGGCCACTCGACCGCGTTCGTCCTCATCCTCGCCGTCGATCAGTTTGGCCAGCACCACCCGGCCGACGCCAAGGTCGGTGACTATCGACATCAGTCCCAGCACGCCGAAGATGAAGGAGAACTTCCCCCACTCGTCGGGCGAGAGCATCCGGGCGATGATCACTGTGCCGGCCCACCCCATGACGGCGATCGCGATGCGGCTCAGCACCATTGAAATGGTGTTGCGCACCGCACGTGCCGACTGCACAGAGGCGTCGACCTGCTCTGTCACAACGTCACCCCGGCCTTGTCGTAGGCACGCAGTGTCTCGGCCGCGGTGGCCGACCAACTGAGCGTGGTCGCCGCGCGCACGGCGTTGTCCTGCACCGCGACACGGGCGTCGGCGTCGAGGAGCAGCGGACGCAACGCTGCGACCCACTCGCGCAGCCGCGGGCTGCCGACCAGTACGGCGCCGTCGCCGACGACCTCGGGCAGCGCGCCGACGGCACTGGCGACCACCACCGCCCCGCAGGCCATGGCCTCCAGCGGGGGCAGCCCGAACCCCTCATACACGGAGGCGTAGGCCACCACCGTCGCCGCCGCGTAGAGCGCCGGAAGGTCTTCGGTGGGCACGAATCCCAGCCCGATGGCGTCGCGCGGGGCGTGCGGGCCGTCCGACCCCTGCCCGGCCAGAACGCAGGGGACGCCGAGTTGGCGAGCCGCCTCCGCGACCAGGTGTGGGCGCTTTCTGGGTTCGACGGTCGCGACCTGCAGCACGAACCGATCGGGAAGGTGGTACCGCGCCCGGACCGACTCGACGGCGGAGTCCTTCGGCGGGCAGGCCCACGACGCGGGTGCCAGGGGGGTCACGATGCTGTCCCGGCCGAACCGGTCGGCGATGCGTTGCGCGGTGAAGTCCGATACGGCGATCACGACGTCGGCCCGGCGCACCGCGTCGGACACCAGCGCTCGTTCACCCCGTGCCCGGATCCGGGAGAACGCCCACGGGGTGTCGAACACCGACAGGTCATGCACCGTGGAGACGGTCGCCGCCGGCCCCCAGGCAGGCAGGTCGGCGTCGAGACTGTGGAACAGGGCACCGCGCGCGACGGGCAGTTTCGCGCGGACCGCGCGCCCGATGCCGTGGCTGTCGGCGACGGTGTCCGCGGCGATGCCTCGGGGGACGTCAGCGGCCGAGCGATGCTGGACGACCGCGCGGGCGGTGGTTGACGCGGGCAGTCGCGGAGCGAGGTGGCGCAGCATTTCCCTGGCATACGTACTGACGCCGCCGCCACCGGGTTGCATTGCCAGGGCGCCGAACACGATTGCGTCGGCGGAAGTCATGGAACACCCCGATTCTGGTGGTGACGGGCCTGCGTCCTGGCCTCCCCGGCGACGCGGAGCCGATCATAACGCTTCGCTGGCCGCTCGTCGCGGCGTGCGTGCGTGGGATCCGAAGAATTTGCCTGGAGCTGACTCGTCCGTTCATTACACGCGCCTACTGGTGCACAGTGGCATCGGAGGCGGACAGCCAAGATGGCCTAATAATTTGCCATAGTTGCACATCTCTGCACAAAATGATGCCGCCTGAAGTCGCTGGGTGGGGAGTCGTGGGCGCGGAGTCGACGACTGAGGGCATGACGAGAGGGGTGGGGCAGTGGTCATCAACCCGTTGGACGACGGACGCGCGCCGGATGTGATCGGGCATCTGCGCCGGTTGGTCCGGGCCGCTGTGCCCGCCGGAGTGGTCGCGGCGGTGGTCGGACTCGCGGCCGTCGGCTACCTGCTGAGCGTGAAGCCGACCTACACCGCGACCGTCATCGCGCAGATCGATGCGCAGATCCCCGTCGTCAGCGGCGACGCCTACCTCTATCAGATGACCGCACCGTATCTGGCCCTCGCCGAGTCGCAGGAGGTTCGTCAGGCCACGGCGCATGAGATGGGCATCGACTGGGACCCTGATCGAGTGCGTGACAGCGTGCTGGTCACGGTGTCGAAGTCCCCTCTGCTGCTTGAGGTCTCCGGGTCCTCGCCGGATCGCGCCGAGGCGCTGAGGCTCGCGCTGACCACCGTGCGTGCACTCGACGGGCAGTCTCGCGCACAACGGCGTGACGAGCTGCAGCGCGCGATCGCGGCACCCAGCGAGGAACTGGCCAGCGTGGCGCAGCAGATCGCCGCCATAGACGACGAGTTCCTCCGCACCTGGGGCTACCGCGATCCGACCGCGGACGGCGATCCGCAACGAGCGGCGCTGGCCGCGCGTGCCGACGAACTGGGCGCGCAGATCAACAGGATCCGGGAGGCCGGCGTCAACGGACTGTCGGTGCTTTCGGCACCCGACGTGGACGCGGTGGCGCCGTCGGCTCCGCTGTCGACATCGGTGGTCCTGTTCACGGTGGTGGTGGTGTTCATCGTGACCGCTGAGGCGCTGGTCTTCCTGCGCGGCCGGTTCGGCCGTCGGCTCACCGAGGCCAGCGCCGACCGGATCGCACGGACACGACGGATCGCCCTCGAGGTGCGCGACGCCGCCGCGGTGGGGTTCCCGCCCGTCACAGCCGGTCTCCTCGCACGCCGCTCGGGGCGAGGCCAGAAGACCATGCTCGTCGTGACGCCGGAGGCCGAGGAACCCGTACGGACGTGGCTGGACGACGGCGACGAGGTCGCCTTCGTCGACGTCGAGCACATCGACTCCGGATGGCCCGCCAAACTCACCGATGCCATCGGCCTGGTGATCATCGTGGCCCGCAGCGGCGAGGGCGAGCGGGTCGGTGTCGACCACGCCGCCCGCACGCTGGCCGAACTCGGCATTCCCCGCCGGCTGGTGATGGTCACCTCGGAGGCGACCTCGGTGCGCGAGGCTGAGGCCGGGGTGCAGATCGGCGCCGACACGTGAGGATCGTGCACCTGCTCAACGAACTCTGCGACACCGGAAACGGAATCGTCAACGTCGCAGTGGATCTCGCGTGCGCGCAGGCCAGCGCCGGTCACGAGGTGATGGTCGTGTCCGGAGGTGGGGCGTTCGTGTCCCTGGTCGAGGGGTTCGGCGCGCGGCACCACACGGTGAGATTCGAGCGCACTCCGGTGGCGCTGCTGCGGGCCTGGCGCGCGGTCGCGGCCCTGCTGACCGAGTTCGGCCCCGACATCGTGCACTCGCACACCTTGACGCCGGCGGTGCTGTCGTACGCGGTGCGGTGGCGCGACATCGTCGCCCGCCGTTCGGTGACCGCGCGGCTGGTCACCACGGTGCACAACGAATACCAGCGTGGGGCAGCGCTGATGGGTCTGGCCGACGCCACGGTGGGGGTCAGTCGGGCGGTGAGCACCGCCATGGCCCGACGTGGAATTCCCGTGAGCCGCAACCGCACGGTCCACAACGGCACCATCGGGACACCACGACGCCGGTCGGCCGCCGACGTGGCGCCGATCGACCTTGGACCCCGGTCCGTCGTCGTGCTGGGCGCGGTCTCCGAACGCAAGGGTGCCGACGTGGTGGTCGCGGCCTTCGCGACCCTGGCCGACGAGTACGACGATCTGTCCCTGTGGTTCGTCGGGAACCCGGACTGGGCGGACCTGGTCGCGCACGCCCGGACGCTGCCCTGCGCGGGGCGAATCCACTTCGTGGGCTTGGAGGCCGAACCGGCCAAGTACCTCAACGCGGCCACCGTGATGGTGCTGGCGTCCCGACGGGATCCCTTCCCGCTGGTGCTCTCCGAGGCCCGAGAGTGCGGAGTGCCGATCATCGCGTCCGACGTCGACGGCATCCCGGAGGCGCTCGACGGTGGCGAGGCCGGACTCCTGTTCCCGGTCGGGGACAGCGCCGCTCTGGCCGAATGTGTTCGGCGAGTGGTGGATTCCGACGACGTGCGGCGTGATCTGGCAGCGCGCGCGGCATTCGGCGCCGATCGCCTCTCGGTGCAGCGGATGACTGCCGACTACGTCGACGTCTACCTCGAACAGCTTGCACTGCGGTGTTGAGTGTGGGGTCGGCGGCGCTGGCCGTCGCGAGCCTGTTCATCCTGCATCGCCCGCAGAGAGGCCTGCTCATCCTGGCGGCGCTCACGCCGTTGAACGGCCTGCTGATCATCCTGCCCGACGCTGCCCCGGCATGGTGGAAGGAGGCCCTGCTGCTGGTGACCGTCGCCGCGGCAGTGACCAGGAGCGGGTTGCGGGCACCGGCGCGGCTCAACGTGCCGTGGTGGCCTGCGATCGCTGTGCTCGTCGTGATCGGCTGTGTCTCAGCGGTTCTCACCCACGGCAGCCTGGGTTGGATCCCCATCAAGATCACCTTCTGCTACCTGCTGGTCGTCGTGGCCCTGTGGTTCGCACCGCTGTCGGCGGCGGACCGCGACCGCCTGGTCACGGTGATCATGGTGGGCGGGACGCTCAACGCGCTCTGGGGTGTCGCCCAACAGGTTCTCGGCGCGGAGTTCCTGTTGGGCCTCGGTTATGAGTACGGCCAGCAGGTTCGGTTCGCAGGGGACTCGCTGCGGAGCTTCGGCACATTCGTCCAACCGTTCGGCTACGGGCTCTTCCTGATGCTGACGATCCTCATCGGGGTCGCCGTCGCACTCGACGATCCGCGAAGACGACGCAATCAGGTCTTCCTGTGGCTGCTGCCCGTCCTTGTCGCGGGCCTCGCGGCGTCGGTGGTACGGGCCAGTTTCGTCGGCCTGGCGGTCGGGCTTCTGTGGATTGGCGTGCTCAGACACCGGAAACTGCTGGCCGCGGCGGCCGCCGCCGCGGTGGTGGCCGTGCCCGCGGTGCTGGTGTTCGCACCGCGCGGGGCGCTGGCGACGGTGTTCTCCCCGGACAGCTTCAGTACGAGGGCACAGGGGTGGGGGGTCACCTGGTCGCTCATTCTGGATCGTCCGCTCGGCGCGGGCCTGGGTTCGGCCGGATCGGCCGCGCAGAAGATCGTCACCGACGCCCTGCAACTGCCGGAGAGCTTCGCCACCCGAATCGACGGCGCGGTCGCGTACTCGATCGGGCTGCCCTATCAGCCCGACAACTACTACATGAAAATGCTCATCGAACTGGGTCCTCTCGGCCTGTGGTTCTTCGTCATGTTCCTGGTCGCCGCGGCCGTCTCGACCCTTCACGTCGCCCGCTCCGCAGCGCGGCCGGCCGACGCCGGTCTGGCCGTCGGGGTGGGTGCGCTGCGCGCCGCCGCCGCGGTGGCCTCGCTGGTCTCGACCTATCTCGAGATCTTCCCGATGGACTACTTCACGTGGCTGCTGCTCGGCGCGGTGGGCTGTATTCCGCTGAGCTCCAGTGCTGAGGGCTCCGCCGCCGTCGGCGAATCCGCGCCCCGCGAGGTGGCCCGGTGAGTCCGCAGCGGCGCCGGCTTCGGACTTCGGTGACGGTGTGCCACCTGGCGATCCTGATCGCCTCGACGCTGTTGCTCACCGACACCGTGGTTCCGGTTTCGCAGGCCGATCCGGTGAACTGCGCCGCTCCGGGAGAGGACATCGGCGTGGCCGGAGGCGCAGAACTCATGAGACTGTCCGATGCCGAGTTGGCCCGGGAACTGGACCTCATGCGGGCGGCCGGCGTTCGCAGAATCCGGGTGGGCGCCGAATGGTCGACGGTGGAACGTGTTGAAGGCCAGCAGGACTGGAGTCAGACCGACCGGGTCGTCGACGCGGCGCTGGAGCGCGGCATGCAGGTGCTCGGCGTGGTGCTGTCCTCGCCGAGTTGGGCTGTGGACCCCACCGCGCGTGGCGATCAGTGGGCGCTGCCCGCCGACCCCGCCACCTTCGGGCGATTCGCGGGCGACGCCGCTGCGCACTACGCGGGCCGGATCACCGCATGGGAGATCTGGAACGAGCCCAACATCCCCACCTTCGCGCGTCCGAAACCGGACGTCGCGGCGTACGCGGCGATGCTTTCGGCGGCCGCTGAGCACATCCGGGGCCGGGTGCCTGGCGTCACGCTCATCACGGCCGGACTCGCGCCGGCCGGGGACGACGGACAGAGCATCGCGCCGACGACATTCCTCGAGCAGCTGTATCGCGTCGGCGACCGCAGCGCCTGGGATGCCGTCGGCATGCATCCGTACACCTATCCGGCACTTCCGGATTCGCCGGGCACCGCCGATTGGAATGCCTTCCAGCGGATTTCGCTGATGCGGGGCATCATGGAGGACCACGGCGACGGGGCCAAGAGGATCTGGCTCACCGAGTTCGGTGCGCCGACGGGCGGGCAGAGCGATGCCGCGGTCTCGGAGGCTGACCAGGCACGAGCGATCAGACAGGCGATCGAGCGGATCCGGTCGGCGACGTACTTCGGCCCGATCTTCATCCACCAGACGCGCGACCGCGGCGCCGACCCCGACGACGTCGAGGACCATTTCGGGCTTCTGCGGCTGGACTTCTCGGAGAAGCCGGCCTACCACCTGGTGTCCGAGATGACGCGGAGGTGCCAGGTGCCGTGACCGAACCGCGCATCGCGATCGTGCACGAGCGATTCACCGAGATCGCGGGATCAGAACACGTCGTCGAGCAGCTCTGGCTGACCTGGCCGCACGCCAGCGTGCACGTCCCGATAGCACGGGGGTCTGCTGTGCCGCAGGGTCTTCCGTGCACTCCGGAGGCCACCCGGCTCAACGCCGCCTACCGCATGCTCGGGAGCTACGCCCCGCTCGCGCCCCTGCTGCCGCGGGCCTTCCGCACCATGGACCTGCGCCGGGCCGACGTGGTGGTCGTGAGCCATCACGCGTTCGCGGTTCAGGCCGCGCTGGCCACCGCGGCGCCGGTCATCGCCTACGTGCACAGCCCTGCCCGGTGGGCCTGGGATCCGACGCTGCGCGCGCAGGAGGCCGGCGGTGCCGCGGGCGCGATGATGCTCGCAGGACTGGCCCGGATCGCGCGGCGCGGTGAACTGGCCGCAGCCGGGCGGCTGACGAGTATCGTCGCCAATTCGACCGCCGTCGCCGACCGGATTCAGCGGTGGTGGGGACGCGAGTCAGTGGTGGTTCCGCCTCCCGTCGACACCGCGGGCTTCACCCCGGACCCGTCGATCGCGCGCGAGGACTTCTTCCTTCTCGCAGGACGCCTCGTGCCCTACAAGCGTCCCGATCTGGCGATCCGGGCCGCGCGTTCGGCAGGAGTGCGATTGGTGGTCGTCGGCGACGGGCGCGCCATGAACGCCTGCCGTGCGCTCGCGGGACCCGACACCGTCTTCCTCGGGCGGGTGCCGCACGCGCAACTGCTCGACCTGTACCGCCGCGCGCGGGCGCTGCTCATGCCCGGCGTGGAGGATTTCGGGATCGTGCCCGTCGAGGCCATGGCCACCGGGACACCCGTCATCGCACTGGGCGCGGGGGGCGCGGTGGACACCGTCATCCCGGGACGGACCGGTGTGCTGGTGGCCGACGGTGACGACGACGGCGTGGTCGAGCGGTTTGCGGTGACGATGGCGCAGTTCGACCCGAGAGCCTACGACCCGGGACAGGTGCGCGCCTGGGCCGAGGGTTTCTCGCGGCAGCGGTTCCGCGAGCGCATGGCGGCTGTGCTCAACGACGTCACGTCACGGGTGGTCTGAAAACCGCATTCCGCACATTCATTGAAAAGTGCTTGAATCCCCGTTCCGGGATCGCTGCGCCGTGGGCATGTGGGATCAGTGTCGAACAGAGTGGATCAACAGTTATGAATAGTTAGCTGGAGAACAACTGTCTGGCCTGCATTTAATTGCTTACGCATGTATTACAGCGAATATGCATACACGACAATTTGTGACATCGATCACTACGTGTTTGCTGCCGTGGACCGCCTCTCAGGTGCGTGTAAGTATTAGCTGAATCTGTCACAGCGAATGAAAGCGCCTCCTCTCATGGCTGCTCTTCCTCCTGACGTCCCGATCTGGGGGGCCGATCCTGTGGGGACATTTCCCACCCAGAGAGTGCGACAGCAGCTCACGACCGCGACCTCGGGCTCGGGCGAGGCGCGCACGTGGCAGGTCACTCATCGCCGACGTGTCGTGGCCGTCGACGCGGTCGTGGTGATCGCCGCGGTCGCACTGGCGCAGGTGGGCCGATTCCATGTCCTGGGCACCGAACACTCCGGCCACGTGAGCTGGCAGCGCGCGACGGTTCTGTCGGTGGCCCTGGCCGGCACATGGCTCATCACCCTGGGGGTGCTGCAGTCGCGCGACGTCTCGCTGATCGGTGTGGGTGGCGAGGAGTACCGGCGCGTGGTCTCGGCCACCGGGTGGGTCTTCGGCGTCACAGCCGTCGCCAGTCTGATTCTGCAGACCCAGCTTTCGCGCGGATACCTGTTGATCGCGCTTCCGGTCGGACTGATCGGTCTGCTCATCGGTCGAAAGCTGTTGCGCCACGACCTCGCTCGCCGCCGCGCCGGTGGGCAGTTCATCACGCGAGTCCTCGTGCTCGGCAAGCCCGAACAGGTTCGTGTTCTGTGCACCAGCCTGGTCCGGTCCAAGGACTGCGGGTACACGGCCGTCGGCGTCTGCATCCCGGGTTACGACGGTGGCCCCGGCAGAGATCTGGTGACCGAGTCCGGAGCGCTGCCGGTGCTGGGGGACGAGGATTCGGTGGAGGTCGCGTTGCGCCTCACCGGCGCCGACACGCTGGCCGTCACCGCCGTGGAGCATCTCGGGCACGAGAAGATGCGCCAGCTGGCGTGGCGGTTGGACTCCCTGGGGGTCGACATCATCGTCGTCCCGGGCATGACCGACATCGCCGGTCCACGGCTGAAGGTGCGCCCGATCGACAACCTGCCGTTGTTCCACATCGAACGACCCCGCCGCGACGGTCCGTCGATGTACGGCAAGCGCGTCTTCGATCTGGTGTTCGGCGCCGCGGCCCTGTCGGTCGTGCTTCCGCTGCTGGCGGCCACCGCACTCGCGATCAAACTCGAGGACGGCGGCCCGGTGTTCTTCCGCCAACTGCGAGTGGGCCAGCACGGCAGGCGGTTTCGGATCATCAAGTTCCGCAGCATGGTTGTCGACGCCGAGGCCAGAAAGGCCTCCGAGCGGGGCGCCACGGGCTCCGGTGGGTCTGACGCGGTGTTCTTCAAATCGGCCTCGGACTCGAGGATCACCCGCGTGGGCCGGGTCATCCGCACGACCAGCGTCGATGAACTGCCGCAGCTGTTCAACGTCCTGGCCGGATCGATGAGCATCGTCGGCCCGCGTCCGCTGGTCCCCGGGGAGGGGGAGACGGTGGAGCACTTCGTCCAACGCCGGGCCCTGGTGAAGCCGGGCATCACCGGGTTGTGGCAGGTGTCGGGGCGCTCCGACGTCTCGGATGAGGAGCGCATCCGGCTTGACCACTCCTACGTCGACAACTGGTCCTGGGTGCAGGACCTGCGGATCGTGTGGCAGACCGTGCGGGCCGTGCTGACCCGCGACGGTGCTTGTTAAGGCCTGCCGGTCCCCGCAGTACTCTGCGGAGCGTGGACCTCAGTGATCGCCCCGCCCTGGACGCCGACACGGTTCGGGCCCGGATCGTCGGGCCGGACAAGCTGTGGCGCCGATTCGACGTCGTGACCGAGACCGGATCGACGAACGCGGATCTGCTGGCCCGGGCCAGAGCGGGGCAGGACATCGCCGGGGCGGTGTTGGCGGCCGAACATCAGACCGCGGGCCGCGGCCGCAACGGCCGGCAGTGGTCAACCCCGCCGCGATCGCAGGTCGCGGTGTCGGTGGGGGTGGACCCCGCGGGCGTGCCGTCCTCGGCGTGGGGTCTGCTGCCGCTCGCGACCGGGGTGGCCGTCGTCGACGCGGTGGCCGCCGTCACCGGCATCGAGGTGAAACTCAAGTGGCCCAACGACGTTCTCGCCGAGACCGGGAAACTCGCCGGAATCCTGGCCGAGGTGGCTTCACCGGCGCCCATCGTGGTGATCGGCACTGGAATCAACGTGACGCTGTCCGCCGACGAGGTGCCCGATCCGGTCGCGGCCTCGCTGTCCATGCTGGGAGCCTCGGCCGTCGACCGCACGGCACTGCTGATCGAATTCCTCGCTCAACTCGCCGGCCGGGTCCGGTCATGGCGGGACGCCGAGGGGGCCGACGAGGAGCTGCTCGCCGACTACCGGCGCCGCAGTGCGACGCTGGGAACCGAGGTCAAGGCGCTGCTGCCCGGCGATCAGCAGGTGGTCGGGCGCGCCGTCGACGTCGACGAGTTCGGCCGGCTGCTGATCGACACGGCGGGAGAGCGGATCACCGTGGCTGCCGGGGACGTGACACACCTGCGGCCCGCTCGGCACTGATCCCGCTTGGCGTCGACGTCGCGGTGTCAGCGGGCGGCGGGGCGTTGAGGTGCTGGAAGCCCAGCACGAAACACACCGCGGCGATCAACGCCCAGAGGCTGCCCAGTGCCCAGTCCCAGCTGTCCGTGCCGGTCGCGACCACCAGCAGGTACACCGCGACCGCGACCAGCGGATAGCCCAGGGTGACGTAGAAGCGGGCCAGCGAATTGGTTCGCCAGTTGGGGTGGCGGCGGTTCCTGAGATGCCAGCCGCCGAGGGCCAGGACGAGGGCTATGCCCACCCCGGTCATCGTGTGCCCCATGAGAGCCCCTCGGTGTCGGCTGCGGAAACCGGTCCTGGCAAACCCTGGGGCCGGTGTGCTGAGGGATTCTACTCTGCACCCAGCAATCCGCGGGCACGTGCGCTCACTGGGCGAATCTGGCCGTATTCTTAGTCTTCACCGGGCCGAGGCGAGCGTGTTGGTCCGCGTCCAGCGAACTCACAGAAATCTGGTGACCTTCTCGGTCTGCGCACGGCGCTCCCGGGTGGCCGCGTCCTCGTTGGCCACCTGCACCAGGGAGGCGCCGGAGGCCAGGACCGCCACCAGGTTGCGCAGCAGGTCTTCTGGGGTGGCCCAGCCGTGCGTCGACAGAACCCGATCCGCGCCGCTGAGGCCGAGCGTCGCAGCCTGCGCGCGCGCCTCGGCCAGCACCTCGTCGACCGTGCGACCGGCCAACGCCGGGCCCGGAACCCGTTCGGGCACAATCTGGTCGCCCTGGGCGCGCACCGCCGTCGCGTAGTCGGTGAGGCCAACCGGAAGATCCGCGACCGGTTTGCCGAACGCGTCCAGCGACAGCACCGCGATCTCGCCCATGCCCACGGCCTCCTCGGCCTCAAGGAGGCGGTCGGCGGTGCACAGCGCGACGTCCGCCGGACCCGTCAACGTCACCTGCGCGCCGATCCACCAGGCTCCGAGCAGCACCGCGGCGGTCTGCCAGTGCGCGGGCAGCAGCACGGCGACCGTCGTCGAGGGGTCGGCGCCGAGTTCGTCGCGCAGCAGGTTGGCGGTCTTGGCGGCCCAGTTGGCCAGTGTCACCGTCGACAGCTCAATGCGCTCACCGGTGGCATCGTCGTAATAGGTGATGCGGGGTCCCGCGGGGTTGTCCCGCATCAGGGGGTCAAGGATCTCGTCCGTCAGGGTCGGCACCGGTGTCCTCGGCTCAGTTGACGCACTGCGGGTCGTCGGAGCCCGCGGTGAGGATGGGTGAGGGCAGGGACTCCGACGTGGCCGCGGCGACCGGACTCGCGTCGCTGGTCTCGGGCGAGTAGCCCTCCAGCCCCGACCCGGGACCGGTGTAGTCGTAGGACAGCACGACCCGCACCGCCCCCTCGGGCACCGAACCGTCGGCGACGATCGGGAGGTTGCCCAGTTCCTTGGCGACGGCCTGTGCGCCGAGGTCGTCGACGGTGGCCGCCTGAACCTGGCTGTTGGGCACCTTCGGGCCCTCGTTGTTGCCGACGTTGCCGCCGGTGAAACCGCGGCTCGTCAGCACCTGCGAGACCGCGGCGGCCAGGCCGCCGACGTCGGAGTCGTTGATGACGTCGACCGTCGTCTTGTCGGGGGAGTAGGCGACCTCTTCGGTCTTGCCCTCGTCCTGGCCCTGCAGCAGGCTGTGCACCCATTCCTTGACGTTGTCGGGATCGATCCGGACCACGCTCTGCATGCCGTCATCGCTCCACCCGGCCTCATCGAGCACCGGGATGGTGGCGAACACGACGCTGCCCGCGGCCAGCTTCTGCAGCTGGTCGACGAAATTCATGATGTCCCAGCCCTCGGACAGCACCACCGAGCGCTGCACGGCCTCCTGCAGCCGGTTCAGCGTCGCGGGACTCGACAGCGTCTGGCTCGAGATCACCTGGTGGGCAAGCGAAGCCATCACCGCCTGCTGACGCACCACGCGGTCGAGGTCGCCGCGCGGAAGGTCATGCCGCTGGCGGACGAAGCTCAACGCCTGCGGCCCGTCCAGCTTCTGCCAGCCCGCAGGGAAGTCGGCACCTGAAAGAGGTTCGTACACCGCGTTTTTGAGGCAGACGTCGACTCCGCCGAGGGCGTCGGTGATCAGTGCGAATCCGAGCAGGCCGATTTCTGCGTAGTGGTCGACAGTCACGCCGGTCAGATGTGCCACGGTCTCGATCAGAGCCTCACGGCCGGCTTCGGTGCCGCGCTTCTCACCTTCGACGGGGTCCATGCCCTGGTTCTCGATGAGTTCCTTCATCGTGGCCAGCTTGGCGTCGCCGTACACGCCGTTGATCTTCATCTTGCCCTGGTGGTCGGGCAGCTCGACGTAGGTGTCGCGCGGGATGGAGATCGCGGTCGCGGACTTCCCGTTGTTGGGGATGCGGACCAGGATGATGGTGTCGGTGTTGGTCGCGACGTCGTCGCCCACCCGCAGGGTTGCCAACTCCTCGGCCGACAGCGGGTTGCCGTGCGCATCGGTGCGACTGTCGACGCCGACCAGCAGGATGTCGATCGCGCCGTCCTCACCGCCGCCGCCGAGCGCCGCGGTGCTGATGTGGTTGATCCCGCCCTCGAACGAGCGGATCTTGGCCCAGGCCACGCCCGTGCCGAGCACGATGGCGACGGCAATCACGGACGCGATGACGCGACTGACCCGGACTGGCATCAGCCCAGGCTACTTGCGGACACCGGCAGAGGCGGGTAGCCGGGGTCGGCGTGCCAGACTCTTCTGTTGTGTCGGAGCGGATCGTCATCACGGGTGCGGCAGGCCAGGTCGGCAGTTTCCTCGCGCGGCGCGCCGAGCGAGAGGGACGGCGGGTTCTGGCGTTGACCTCGGCGCAGTGGGACATCACCGATCCGTCCGCCGCGCCGGAACTGACCAGCGGCGATGTCGTGGTCAACTGCGCGGCCATGACCAACGTCGACGCCGCGGAGGGTGACCCGGACCGGGCCTTCGCGGTCAACGGCACCGGTGCGGGCCATGTCGCTCGGGCGTGCGCGCGGGCCGGCGCGCACGTGGTGCACATCTCCACCGACTACGTCTTCAGCGGTGACTTCGGCGACGCCGGCCCCAGGCCTTACGAACCGGACGACGTCACGTCTCCGCTGTCGGTCTACGGCCACAGCAAGCTCGCCGGAGAGCACGCGGTGCTCGAGGCGGCGCCCACGGCGACGGTGGTTCGGACGTCGTGGGTGTACACCGGCGCCGACGGGTCGGATTTCGCGGCGGTGATGGCGCGGCGGGCGCGGGCCGGCGAGGGCGCAGAGGTGGTCGACGATCAGACCGGCTCGCCGACCTACACCGGGGACCTGGTGACGGCCCTGCTGCAGATTGTCGATGACGGTCTCGAGGGCTGTGTGCTGCACGCGGCCAATGGGGGCGCGGCCAGTCGATACGAGCAGGCCCGCGCGGTCTACGCCGCGGTGGGGGCCGACCCCGATCTGGTCCGGCCGGTGAGCACCGACCGGTTCCCACGGCCTGCGGCGCGACCCACCTATTCGGCGCTGGGCTCGCGGCTGTCCACCGCGGCCGGGCTCGCGGCGCTGCGGCCCTGGCCAGACGCCGTGGATCAGGCTCTCGCCGAGGCATGACCCCTCGCCAGCTACCCTTTCTGCCGTGACCGACGAACTGCCCGTGGTGACGGTGACCTATTCACCGGGTGCGCATCTCGAGCGGTTCCTGTCGTCGTTGACCGTGGCCACCGACCGACCCGTGCAGGTCGTGATCGCCGACAACGGTTCGGACGACGGGGCCCCCGAGGCCGCCGTCGAGCGCTACCCCAATGCGCGCCTGCTGCGCACAGGCGGGAACCTGGGCTACGGCACCGCGGTCAACCGTGGAGTCACGGAGGTCGGCCCGGATGCCGGTGAGTTCATCGTGATCGCCAACCCGGATGTGGTGTGGTCGCCGGGCAGCATCGACAGCTTGATCGAGGTCGCGCGACGCTGGCCGCGAGCCGGCGCGGTGGGGCCGCTGATCCGGGACCCCGACGGCTCGGTGTACCCGTCGGCACGGCACCTGCCCAGCATCATCAGGGGCGGTATGCACGCCGTGGTCGGACCGTTCTGGAAGAACAACCCGTGGACGGCCGCCTACCGGCAGGACCACGAGACGCCCAGCGAACGCGCGGTCGGCTGGCTGTCGGGGTCGTGCCTTCTGGTGCGCCGGTCGGCGTTCGAGGACATCGGCGGCTTCGACGAGCGCTACTTCATGTACATGGAGGACGTCGACCTCGGTGACCGCCTGGGCCGGGCCGGATGGCTCAACGTCTACGCGCCGTCGGCGGAGATTCTGCACGCCAAGGGACACTCGACGGGGCGGGATCCGGCCCGGAATCTCGCGGCGCACCACGACAGCACCTGGACCTATCTCTCGGACCGGCACACCGGTCTGCGCAATGCGCCACTGCGGTGGGCGATGCGCAGCGCGCTCACCGTACGATCAGGGCTCGTCGTGCGCCGCTCACGGCGGGAGATGAGGAGGCGGAAGACATGAGCGACTTCGATCCCAAGAAGGTGGATGCCGTCGTCCTCGTCGGTGGTAAGGGCACCCGGCTCCGGCCGCTGACGCTGTCGATGCCCAAACCGATGCTGCCCACCGCGGGCCTGCCGTTCCTGACCCACCTGCTGTCGCGGATCGCGGCGGCCGGCATCGAACACGTGGTGCTGGGCACGTCCTACAAGGCCGCGGTGTTCGAGAATGAGTTCGGTGACGGGTCCAAGCTGGGCCTGCAGATCGAGTACGTCTTCGAACCCGAACCCCTGGGCACCGGCGGCGGCATCGCGAACGTCGCCGACAAGCTGCGCCACGACACCGCGGTGGTGTTCAACGGCGACGTGCTGTCGGGTGCGGATCTCGGTGAGCTGCTGCGGTTCCACCACAACCACGACGCGCAGGTGTCGATGCACCTTGTGCGAGTCAGTGATCCGCGTGCGTTCGGGTCCGTGCCGACCGACGCCGAGGGCCGGGTCACGGCCTTCCTCGAGAAGACCGACGATCCGCCCACCGACCAGATCAACGCGGGATGTTACGTTTTCGACCGCGACATCATCGACCGCATCCCGCGCGGACGCGAGGTCTCGGTGGAGCGGGAGGTCTTCCCGGCCCTGCTCACCGACGACGTCAAGATCTGCGGTTACGTCGACGCCTCGTACTGGCGCGACATGGGCACGCCGGAGGATTTCGTCCGCGGCTCCTCGGACCTGGTCCGCGGGCTGGCGCCCTCGCCGGCACTTCTCGGCCAGCGGGGGGAGAGCCTTGTGCACGACGGTGCTTCGGTGGCGCCGGGTGCGGTGCTGGTGGGCGGGACCGTCGTGGGCCGTGGTGCCGAGATCGGCCCCGGTGTGCGACTCGACGGTGCGGTGATCTTCGACGGCGCCCGGGTCGAGGCGGGGTCGATGATCGAACGGTCGATCGTCGGCTTCGGCGCGCATATCGGTCCGCGGGCGTTGATCCGTGACGGTGTGATCGGCGACGGCGCGGTCATCGGAGCGCGGTGTGAACTGCTGCGCGGTGCCCGGGTGTGGCCCGGGGTCGTGTTGCCGGACTGCGGGATTCGCTACTCGAGCGACGTCTAGTCTTTCCCGCGACCGCTCGCGGGCTCAGTTCTGAAAATGTGCGGATCTGCAGTGTTTTTCGTTGAAACACCGGCAATTCCGCACAAATCAGCCCAGCGCACGGGCGTGGGCGACGAGCTGTGCCAGGGCGTCATCGGTGCCGGACGGCAGTGCGGCCACGGGCCACCACCGCAGATCCAGTGACTCGGCGCTGATCGCCGGAGTGGCACCGGCCGGGGCGTAGGCGGTGAACTGCATGTCCAGGTGCCTGGTCGGCACGCCCAGCGAACATGTCAGCGGATGGACATGCAGCGCCGTGAGATTCGGATCGATGTCCAGGCCCGGCATACCGGACTCCTCGGTGCCCTCGCGCAGTGCGGCCGCGACGATGTCGGTGTCGGTGTCCTCACAGTGCCCGCCCAACTGGACCCACCGTCCCAGCCGGGGATGCAGAGTGAGCAGCACGTGCTCGCGGGTGTGGTCCAGTACCGCCACCGAGGCCGTGATGTGCCCGGGCGCACACGCCCGCCGGCACGCGTCCTCCCGCGCCTCCACGAACGCGAGCACGGCGTGCCGCAGGGCGTCCTGCGCGGGATCGGGTGCGGCCCAGTCGGAGAGCGTCGCGATCACGGACTCGCGAAGTGTCACCGCAGCACCAGCAGGTCGGCGGTGGGCACGGGATCGCGGGGCCCAGGCGGCTCCTCGTCGGGGTGGTGACCGATCGCGATGGCACCCAAGGGCTCCCAGTCCGCGGGCAGGTCGAGTTCTGCGCGCACGTCGTCGGCCGCGAAGATCGTCGAACCGATCCAACAGCTTCCGACCCCACGCACCGCCAGGGCGACGAGCAGCCCCTGCACGGCCGCACCGACCGCGACAGTGAACATGGTGTGCTCGGCGGCGGTGCGGGCCTCGTCCGGGTAGGCGTGTGCCCCCTCGGGGACCATGAACGGGATGACGACTTCGGGTGCGTCATAGAGGATCTGACCGCGGGCCACGCGGCGTTCGACGGACTCGGCGTCCCTGCCGTCGGCCGCCAGATCCGCGCGCCAGCGCTGACGGAGCCGGTCCAGCAGCGCGGTTCGACGGGTGTTGTCTCGAAGCCAGACGAAGCGCACCGGTCGCGTGTGATGCGGCGCCGGAGCGGTGAGCGCCTCGGCGACGGCGCTCTCGATGAGGTCGGGATCCACCGGGTCGGCGGCGAACCTGCGCACCGAACGTCGCAGCAGCTGGGCCTGGCGGCGGCCCAGATCGATCGCCTCGGCCGTCCCGAGCCAGAACAGATCCTCCTCGCCCGCCCGCACCAGCCGGCGCCCCGTGGAACCGTCGTCGGCGAGATTGAGGCCGCGCACCACGGCGACCGGGATCGCGGTCAGCTTGCCCTTCACCAGGTCCGCCGCCGCGGCCACCTCGTCGGCGACGGCAACCTCGGTGACCAGAAGCTCATTGCCGTGGGTGTCCTCGGCGCCGGCATACCCGTACAGCACCGACAGGCCCGCGGCGCCGATGGCGACATCGGTCTGGCCGTTGCGCCACGCTCGGCCCATGGTGTCGGTGATGACCACGCCGACGGTGACGCCCAGGCGTTCGCTCAGCGCGGTGCGCAGCCGCGCCGCGCTCGCGTCGGGGTCGACCGGCAGGAGGGCCAGCTCGTCGCTGCCGATGTTCGAACCGTCCACGCCCGCGGCCGCCTGGACCAGCCCGTAGGCGTTCTCCGTGATGAGGGTGCGGCCCTTGCGTGCCAGCACACGCACAGCCTCGGCGTCGATGAGCCTGCGCCGCAGGGCGTCCCGCTCGTCGGGATCCGTGGGGGCGGGCACGATGCGGCCCTCGCACTTCGAGACCACCTTGCTGGTGACGACCACGATGTCGCCGTCGCGCAGCCAGGAGGCCGAGGCCGCGATCGCCCCCGCGAGGTCGTCGCCCGGACGGAAGTCGGGAAGGTCTGAGACGGGCAGGATCTCGACGGCGGCGGCGGCTCCGTGCTCGACGGTCACGGCGCGTCCACTCCGACGAGTTCCAGGCCCGCGCGGACCATCTGCGCGGTGGCGTCGGGATCGGTCATCAGCAGCGGGACCGAGCGCACGGCGACTCCGTCGAGCGCCGCGTGGTCGCCGTCGTGCACCAGCCAGCCGTCGAGGACACCCGTGCCGGAACGGGCGCCGTAGTGCTCTCCGACGGCCTGCGAGGTGGACTCGACCCCGATCACCGAGAGGCATTCGTCTGCCATGCCGCGCAACGGCTTTCCGCCGATGATGGGGGAGTACCCGACGACGGGTGCGGACGTGGAACGCAACGCGCCGCGGACACCGGGGATCGCGAGGATCGCGCCGATGCTCACGACGGGGTTGGACGGCGCCAGGAACACCACGTCGGCATCGTTGATGGCCGCGGTGACGGCGGGGGTCGCGGTGGCCTTCTCCGCGCCGACGAACGCAAAGCTGTGGGTGGGCACCTTGGCCCGGTGGCGCACCCACCACTCCTGGAAGTGGATGGCGCGCCGATCCCCGGACTCCGGATCGGTGATCACCACGTGGGTCTCGCAGCGGTCGTCGGAGGCCGGGAGCAGGCGCGCACCGGGCTGCCAGCGCACGCACAGCGCTTCGGTGACGTCGGAGAGTGGATACCCGGCGCGCAGCATCTGGCTGCGCACCAGGTGGGTCGCGAGGTCGCGGTCGCCCAGGCCGAACCAGTCGGGCTGCACGCCATAGGCCGCCAGCTCCTCCTTGGCGTTCCAGGTCTCGTCGCGGTGCCCCCAGCCCCGCTCGGGGTCGATGCCGCCGCCGAGGGTGTACATGCAGGTGTCGAGGTCCGGGCAGATTCGCACGCCGTGCATCCAGGCGTCGTCGCCGATGTTGACCACCGCGGTGAGCTCATGAGCCGGCGGTTGGCCGCCCGCAAACTGCCCCAAGCCCAGCAATCGCTGAACGCCCAACAGGAAGCGGGCGCCGCCCACTCCGCCGACCAGTACGGTGATCCTCACATCGAACGAGACTAGGCGGTGCACCCGAGCTGGCGCCCAACTGGTGTGCGCCGATCGACACGCAGAAATCTCAGTGCGATTACTCACACGACACGCCCAGGCAACGCCACGCCGAATTCTCGGAAATTGGTGCTATGAATTTCGACCACAGCGCTTGACCCCAGCAGCTAACGCGTGTCTAATCACATCAGTGTCATTTCTAGGTTGGCCGGCCGGTTCCGGTGTCGCAGACCGAGATTCGATCGTATGTTCGAATGGGATGGCCACAGAACAATACTGGGCGACATTTCACGAATTCACGAACCAAAGGTGAGGAGGCGGAACATGTCCTTTGAGCACCTTTACGGCTCACTGGGAAGTGCACCGCACACCATTACGGACTCGGTCTCGGTGGGCGCGGCAGGCCGTCCTCACTTGAGTTTGGTGCCAGACGATTTCGGCCCGGCGTCGGCAACTGAGGACGATGACTGGCAGGAGCGGGCGCTCTGCGCGCAGACGGATCCGGAGGCCTTCTTCCCGGAGAAGGGCGGATCCACCCGTGAAGCCAAGCGCATCTGCCTGGGCTGCGAGGTGCGCGATGCGTGCCTGGAATACGCGTTGGCCAACGACGAACGGTTCGGCATCTGGGGCGGTCTGTCCGAGCGTGAGCGCCGCCGCCTCAAGCGCGGCATCATCTAGCTAACTTTCTGAGGTCGGCCCGCGGTTCGCGGGTCGACAGGGGGTCGGTTTCCGCTCGCCCGTCTCGGCACGAATCCCGCTGTGGCCACTCACATCGGCGGGAGTGACGCCGGAGGCGGGCGTTTCGCTGTGCGTGCCGACCAGCGACCGGTGGCGGCGGGCTCAGTCCTCGTCGAACGTCGGGTCGATGACCGAGGGTTCGACGCCGAGATAGGTGGCCACCTGGGCCACCAGAATCTCATGCAACACGTCGCCGAGTTCCGTGGTGTCCTTGGCGCGACGTTCGATGGGCTTGCGGAACAACACAATTCGCGCGCGAGTGGCGTTTCCGCGGACGTCGACACCGGCGGGCATCAGGCGCGCCAGCGCGATCGGACCGTCGGCGATGACCTCGGGCGGGAACTGTACGTTCTCGGGATCGCGCGGTGAGATGCGGGGAATCTCGTCGACCGCGATGTCCAACGCCGTCAGGCGCTCCTGCCAACTGCGTTCGATGGGTTCGTAGGCTTCGAGCACGGCCATGTCGAAGCGTTCGGCGCGGCTGCGCCATCCCGGAACCGTCGGGGGCAGCAACGGGCCGCGCACCTCCCGGCCGTGCCGCGTCGACCGTCGGCGCGACCGGTCACGCCCAGATCTGCGGGAATCGGCCATCGGCTGATCGTATCGGGCGCTGCGGAGGGGGCCAGGTAACGGTTCGGCAGCGCCGCGTCGTGTGCGCGTGTCCGACGCGACCGAACGGAATCCGCACGATAGCCTCACGGAGTGAATGTTCCCCGTCGCTGCTGCCGGCCCGGGTGCCCCCATTATGCGGTGGCGACGTTGACGTTCGTCTATGCCGATTCGACCGCCGTGGTGGGGCCGCTGGCCACCGTGCGCGAGCCGCACTCGTGGGATCTGTGCGTCTCCCACGCCGGGCGCATCACCGCGCCGCGGGGGTGGGAGCTGGTCCGGCATTCGGGCCCGCTGCCCGCGCAGCCCGATTTTCCCGATGAGGACGACCTGGTGGCCTTGGCCGACGCTGTCCGTGAAGGACGCGAGGCCCCGGCCCGGACGGTGCCCGTCGCAGGGTTCTCCGAGCCCGCCGGACACCAGCCCGCGGCGCAGTCCAGCGCGGTCCTCGCTCCGCCTCCGCACCGCGCGACAGGCGTCGGACGCCGGCGCGGACACCTGCGCGTTCTGCCGGATCCCAGCGACTGAGTCGCGCGGCCCGCACGCGATTCGACAGCGGCCTCGGACGGCGCGGCGACCGCTAGGCTGGCAGACACGTTCTCGTTGTGGTTGGCGGCGTCACGGCCGTCGTGTTCTGTCAGGAGTTCTTCATGTCGGGTCACCCCGGTTTCGCCGCAGACGCGGTCAACAGCGTCATCAAGGCGTACGACGTTCGGGGCCTGGTGGGGGAGCAGCTGACCGCGCCGTTCGTGGCCGCGGTCGGCGCGGCATTCGCGCGGTTGGTGCGGGATGACTCGACGCAGGTCGTGATCGGGTACGACATGCGGGAGAGTTCGCCCGAGTTGGCGGCGGCGTTCGCCGACGGAGTCACCGAACAGGGGCTCGACGTGGTGCGGATCGGCCTGGCGTCCACTGATCAGCTCTACTTTGCCTCCGGGCTGCTGGACTGTCCGGGCGCGATGTTCACCGCGAGCCACAACCCGGCCGCCTACAACGGGATCAAACTGTGCCGTGCCGGGGCCAAGCCCGTCGGGCAGGACACCGGGCTCGCCGCCATCCGTGACGACGTCATCGCCGGTGTGCCGAGCCACAACGGACCGGCGGGAACGGTGTCGGACCGCGACGTGCTCGCCGACTACAGCGCGTTCCTGCGCTCGATCGTCGACGTCACCGGGCTGCGGAACCTGCGGGTGGCGGTGGACGCGGGCAACGGTATGGCGGGACACACCGTGCCGGCTGTGCTCGAGGCGATCGATGCGCTCACGGTGCTGCCGCTGTACTTCGAACTCGACGGCACATTCCCCAATCACGAGGCCAACCCCCTGGACCCGGCGAACCTGGTCGATCTGCAGAACTTCGTCGTCGCCGAGCGTGCCGACATCGGCCTGGCGTTCGACGGGGATGCGGATCGGTGCTTCGTCGTCGACGAACGGGGCCGACCGGTGTCGCCCTCGGCGGTCACGGCCCTGGTGGCCGCGGGTGAGCTCACTCGCGAGATCGGCGCCACGGTCATCCACAACCTGATCACGTCGCGGGCGGTGCCCGAACTGATCGTCGAACGCGGTGGCACGCCGGTGCGTTCGCGCGTCGGTCACTCCTACATCAAGGCCCTGATGGCCGAGACCGGGGCGATCTTCGGTGGCGAACACTCGGCCCACTACTATTTCCGCGACTTCTGGGGCGCCGACTCTGGAATGCTTGCAGCACTGTATGTCCTTGCCGCGCTTGGTCGTTCAGATCGCCCCCTATCGGAGCTGACCGCTGACTATCAGCGCTACGAAGCCTCCGGCGAGATCAACTTCACCGTCCGCGATGCACCCGCCTGCGTCGAGGCGGTGCTCACGGCGTTCGGAACGCGCATCCAGTCGATCGACCATCTCGACGGTGTGACAGTCGATCTCGGCGAGGGAGCCTGGTTCAACCTGCGCACCTCCAACACCGAACCGCTGCTGCGGCTCAATGTCGAGGCCCGCACGGCCGACGAGGTCGCCGCGATCGTCAGCGACGTGGATGCGCAGATCGCCGTACTCGAGTCGCCGGCTGAGGCGGTCCCGTGAACGCCACCCGCTCCTCCGTCGACCTCGACGACGCGGCGGGCCTGATCGCCGCCGACCGCGACGGCCTGCTGCGCGCGGCGTCGATGGCGGGCGCTCAGGTGCGGGCCACTGCCGCGGCCGTCGACGAGGGCGTGCTGGATGCGCTGCACGGCGACCGCCCCCGCTCACTGATCTGGGTGTCGGGCCGCGGCACCGCCGAGTCGGCGGGGGTGATGCTCGCGGCCATCCTCTCCGGTGTCGCCGCCGAACCGATCGTGCCTGCCGCCGAGGTGCCGCAGTGGATCGGGCCACTCGATGTGCTGGTGGTCGCCGGTGACGACCCCGCGGACCCGGTGCTGGTCACCGCGGCGGCCACGGGCGTGCGCCGCGGTGCCCGGGTCGTCGTCGTCGCGCCCGCGGAGGGGCCGCTTCGGGATGCGTCCGCCGGGCGTGCGGTGGCGTTGCCCCCGCGGGTCTGGGTGCCCGACGGGTTCGGCCTGTGCCGTTATCTGGCCGCGGGCCTGGCCATCGCCCAGGCCGTCGACCCCGGCGTGCGCGTCGACCTCGCGGGGCTCGCCGACGACCTCGACGCCGAGGCGCTGCGCAACAGCGCCGCGCGCGAGGTCTTCACCAACGCCGCGAAGTCGCTCGCGGACCGGATCGGCGACCGCGGCGCCGCGTTCGTGGGGGACAGCCCCGCGGTGCTGGCCCTGGCCCGCCATGCCGCTTCGTTCTTCCTGCGGCTCACCGGGCAGCCGGTGGCCGCCGGTGGACTGGCGGACGGCCTGGTGGCGTTGCGCTCGGCGGCGGAGACGGGCGGCGGGGCCGACCCGGTCGACGCCCTGTTCCACGACGAGGAGCTCGACGGACCGCTGCCCGCGCGCCTGCGGGTCGTGGCGCTGGCCCTGGCCACCGAGCGGGCGGCGGTGGCCGCCCGGGTCGCCGGATTCGACGATGTCGACGTCGTCGGTGCGCAGGACGTGCCGGACCTGGCCGGCGACCCCACGGCCCTGTCGCACGGCCGGCCCGAACAGCAGTTGGCTACGCTCGCTGTGCGGCTGGAGATGGCAGCCGTGTATCTGCGTCTGGTGAGGGGCTGAGGACACCGGATGGAGACTGAACAGACACAGGGGATCGACTAGTGGACCTGCTGCGTGGGGCGGTACGGACATACGCCTGGGGATCGAGAACCGCGATCGCGGATTTCACGGGACGGCCGGTGCCGGCACCTCATCCCGAGGCCGAACTCTGGTTGGGTGCGCATCCGGCCGATCCGGCCTGGGTGCAGACGCCCGACGGTGAGCACAGCCTGTTGGACGCGGTCCGTGCGGACCCGGAGGGGCAGCTCGGCCCGGCGGTTCGAGCCCGCTTCGGCGATGTGCTGCCGTTCCTGGTCAAGGTGCTGGCCGCCGACGAACCGCTGTCGCTGCAGGCACATCCGAGCACCGAGCAGGCCGTCGAGGGGTTCGCCCGCGAGGACCGGTTGGGTGTTCCGCTCAACTCCCCGGTGCGCAACTACCGCGATCGAAGCCACAAACCGGAGATCCTGATCGCCCTCGAGCCCTTCGATGCGATGGCCGGGTTCCGGCCGGTCGCCCAGACCGTGGAACTGCTGCGCGCTCTGGGCGTCTCCGAGCTCGACCCGTACGCCGCGCTGCTGTCGGGCGGTGCCGAGTCTGACGGCCTGCGCGCGCTGTTCACCACCTGGATCACGCTGCCGCAGCCTGAACTCGACGTCCTGGTGCCCGCTGTCCTCGAGGGTGCGATCAACTACGTCCAGTCGGGCGCACCGGAGTTCGCCGCCGAGGCCAGAACGATCCTGGAACTCGGCGAACGCTATCCCGGCGACGCCGGGGTGCTGGCGGCCCTGCTGCTGAACTGCGTGCACCTCGAACCGGGCGAGGCCATCTATCTGCCGGCGGGCAATCTGCACAGCTACCTGCAGGGTGTGGGCGTGGAGGTGATGGCCAACTCCGACAACGTGCTTCGCGGTGGACTGACTCCCAAACACGTCGACGTCCCGGAACTGCTGCGCGTGCTGAACTTCACCCCGGCAACTGCCGACGATCTGCACCCTCGGATCGAGCAGGAGGGGATCGAGCGCAGCTACCTGACTCCGGCCGCCGAGTTCGCGGTGTCGGTCCTGCATCTCGAGGGCGCCGACCTCGGACATGAGGTGGATGCACCGTGTGCGCACGAAGGCCCGCAGATCCTCATCTGTTCACACGGCGATGTGGACGTGGTCGCCAAGTCTGGCCAGTTGAGGCTCGAACGCGGTTCTGCGGCGTGGGTTCCGGCGGACGAGGGACCCATCCGGCTGGTTGCCGACCGCACCGCGACGCTGTTCCGGGCGACGGTCGGGATCTAGCCGGCTTCGGTGACCGCGACGGGCGCGCCTGCGCGCCCACCGCGGCGTTCGGCGAGCCATGCGCGCATGTTGTGCCGCACCGCCCGCCCCACCAGTCGCGGTGACGGGCGCAGGTAGAGGCTGTCGAGCAGGCTGGTGCGGCGCAGGAACCATTCGGCGAGAACAGGATCGGTCTCCGCCGCGCCGAGGAACTGGTCGAACAGTCCGAACATGGGGCCGTACCAGCGCGGGTGCTCACCCTCGGCGTTGTGGCCGACGTAATCGGCGACGGCGTTCATGGTCCACACCGGGAACGTGCTTCGCGCGGTGCTGCGCGCCAGTTTGGTGACCACGTCGCCGCCGCCCTCGAGCACTGACCGCAGGTTGGCGGCCTGGATGGCGGTCAGGGTGACGCCCTGCCCGTAGGTCGGATTCATGCTCGCGACCGCGTCGCCGAACGGGATGATGCCCTCGGGCATGCGGTCGAGTTTGTCGTAGCGGCGCCACCTGCTGGTGGGGTAGCGGTGAAAGTTCATCTCGCCCACGGGTTCTCCGGCGCGCAGCGCGGTGCTGATGTGTGCTGGCAGCAGCGCGTCCGCCAGATCGCGGATGCCGTCGAGGTCCTTGGGCGGCTCGGCCCTGCCCACGCCGAAGGCCGTCACGGTCCACACGCCGTCCTCGTGGAACAGCATGCCCATGCCGAGCGGTTGGTCGTGCCCGGCACTCATCAGGACCATCTTCTCGGACATCATGCCCTCGGGGATGCGCACCCGATGCGAGGCGTAGGTGACGCCGATCTTCACGGAGTCTTCGCGAGGGCGTTCGAAACCCCACTCCTGCAACCACACCGGGAGCCGGCTGCCGCGACCCGAGGCATCCACCACCAGATCGGCATCGACGGTCACGCCGTCGTCGAGCACGACACCGGTGACCCGACCGGCGGCCCGGTCGAATCGGGGATGGGCCACGCCACGGTTGACGAGTTCGACCCCGGGCAGCGCGGTGGCGCGGCGCCGGATCTGCCATTCCAGCTGAGCGCGGCTGGGGACGTAGGCGGTGTACGTCGACTCCAGGGTTCTGCCCGTGCCGAGCACGTGCCCGGCCGCCGAGAAGTGGATCGAGTCCGGATCGTTGCGCACGACGGGAACGCCGGCGGCCACCATCTCGTCGAGGATGCCGGGGAACAGCTTCTCGAGTTCCTCACCGCCGCGGGCCATCAGCAGGTGCACATGCTGACCCTGAGGGATCGCGCTGCGGTTGACCGGTTGGTCGGGCAGTTCGTCGCGTTCGAACAGCGTCACACGGTCGCAGTGGTCGGACAGGACACGGGCGGCGCACAGTCCGGCGACGCTCCCGCCGATGATCGCCGCATGCTTCGGCCGGAGTTTGGGAGTCCTGGTCATCGAACGCCACCGTAGTGGGTACATTGCCGAAACCGGCCCATATCGAGAGGTGACGATCCTGTGACGACGCGCTGGCGAACAAAGTCTGTCGAACAGTCGATCGCCGACACCGACGAACCGGGGACCCGGCTTCGCAAGGACCTGACGTGGTGGGATCTCACCGTTTTCGGCGTCTCGGTGGTCGTCGGCGCGGGCATATTCACGGTCACCGCGTCCACCGCTGGCAACATCGCGGGTCCGGCCATCTCCGTGTCGTTCCTCCTGGCCGCGGTGACGTGCGGGCTGGCGGCGCTGTGCTACGCCGAATTCGCCTCCACGCTGCCCGTCGCCGGCAGCGCGTACACGTTCTCGTACGCGACCTTCGGCGAGTTCATCGCGTGGATCATCGGATGGGATCTGATCCTCGAGTTCGCGATCGGGGCGGCCGTGGTGGCCAAGGGCTGGTCGTCCTATCTGGGCACGGTGTTCGGCTTCTCGGGCGGCGTCACGGCCGTGGGTCCGCTGGATGTGGACTGGGGTGCGCTGCTGATCGTGGCGATCGTCGCGACCCTGCTGGGACTGGGCACCAAGCTGTCGTCGAACTTCTCGGCCGCCATCACCGCGATCAAGGTCGCGGTCGTGCTGCTGGTCGTGGTGGTCGGGGCGTTCTACATCAAGGCCGCCAACTACACGCCGTTCATCCCGCCCGCCGAGTCAGGCGGTGAGTCCGGTTCGGGTGTCAACCAGTCCCTGTTCTCACTGCTGACCGGGGCCGAGGGCAGCCACTACGGCTGGTACGGCCTGTTGGCTGGTGCGTCGATCGTGTTCTTCGCCTTCATCGGCTTCGACGTCGTCGCGACGACCGCGGAGGAGACCAAGAACCCGCAGCGCGATGTGGCCCGCGGCATTCTGGCGACGCTGGCCATCGTGACCGTCTTCTACGTCGCGGTGTCGGTGGTGCTGACCGGCATGGTGTCCTACACCGAGCTGAAGTCGGGGGAGCACGGGCAGGCCAACCTGGCGACCGCGTTCGCCGCCAACGGCGTGGACTGGGCGGCCACGGTGATCTCGATCGGCGCGCTGGCGGGGTTGACCACCGTCGTCATGGTGCTGGTGCTCGGCCAGTCGCGGGTGATCTTCGCGATGTCGCGGGACGGCCTGCTGCCGCGGCAGCTGGCCAAGACCGGCCCGCACGGCACACCCGTGCGCATCACGGTGATCGTCGCGGTGCTGATCGCGGTGGCCGCCTCGGTGTTCCCCATCGACAAGCTCGAGGAGATGGTGAACGTCGGGACGCTGTTCGCGTTCGTGCTGGTGTCGGCGGGCGTGATTGTGCTGCGTCGGACGCGGCCCGATCTCAAGCGCGGGTTCCGGGTCCCGTGGGTGCCGCTGCTGCCGATCATCTCGATCGTGGCCTGCCTGTGGCTGATGCTGAATCTGACCGCCCTGACCTGGATCCGGTTCCTGATCTGGATGGCGCTTGGCGTGGTCATCTACTACGCCTACGGCCGCAGGCATTCGGTGTTGGGGCGGCGGGAGCGCGACGGCGCGCTGCCGTCGGACACCCCGTAAGGGGCCTGCGGCCCACCTCGTTGTCACCCGCTCACTGTGCGCGTGGTCGCGCGCTCGCGGGCCGATCAGGTTTACAAAACCATATCCAATGTCTAGACAGGCGACAAAAGGCCGCATATAGTCCAGGGGTAGCCGTGATCGCTCTCACAAGGAGGTGTCCCGTGACATCGCTGGAAGCCAACCCGGAAGTCTGGCGTGACAGGAAGCGTCACCTGTGGCTGATGGGCCTGATCGCCCCCACCGCGTTGTTCGTGATGCTGCCGCTGGTGTGGGCGCTCAACAGTGCGGGCTGGCACGTCGCGGCCACGATCCCGTTCTGGGTCGGCCCGATCCTGCTCTACATCCTGCTGCCACTGCTCGACCTGAAGTTCGGCCCCGACGGCCAGAACCCGCCGGAGGAGGTGATGGAGCGATTGGAGAACGACAGGTACTACCGGTACTGCACCTACGCCTACATCCCGTTCCAGTACGCCAGCGTGATCTTCGGCGCCTACCTGTTCACCGCATCGGACCTGGGTTGGCTGGGCTTCGACGGCGGGCTGAACTGGCCCACCAAGATCGGGCTGGCGCTCTCGGTCGGCGTGCTGGGCGGCATCGGCATCAACACCGCGCATGAACTCGGGCACAAGAAGGACGCGCTGGAGCGCTGGTTGTCGAAGATCACCCTGGCGCAGACCTGCTACGGCCACTTCTACATCGAGCACAACCGCGGGCACCACGTGCGCGTGGCCACCCCTGAGGATCCGGCGTCGGCGCGCTTCGGCGAAACGTTCTGGGAGTTCCTGCCGCGCAGTGTGTGGGGCAGCCTCACGTCGTCGTGGGAGTTGGAGGCCAAGCGACTGGAGCGGGCCGGCAAGCCGACGTGGCACTGGTCCAACGACGTGCTGAATGCGTGGGTGATGTCGGTGGTGCTCTACGGCGCGCTGATCGCGGTGTTCGGCCTGGCACTGATCCCGTACATCGTGATCTCGGCGGTCTTCGGATTCACACTGCTGGAGACCGTCAACTACCTCGAGCACTACGGCCTGCTGCGGCAGAAGACCGCGAGCGGGCGGTATGAGCGCTGCACCCCGGAGCACAGTTGGAACTCCGATCACATCGTGACCAACCTCTTCCTGTACCACCTGCAGCGGCACAGTGATCACCACGCCAATCCGACCCGGCGTTACCAGACGCTGCGCAGCATGGACGGCGCCCCGAACCTTCCGAGTGGATACGCCTCGATGATCGCCCTGACCTACTTCCCGCCACTGTGGCGCCGCGTCATGGATCACCGGGTGCTCGCGCACTACGACGGCGACCTCAGCCGGGTCAACATCCACCCGCGCATGCGCGACAAGGTCCTGGCGCGCTACGGGCGGTCCGAGGTGGCGGCATGACCAGTCACCGCTGCCCGGTCTGCGACTACGTCTACCACGAGGCCGAAGGCGCACCCCGGGAGGGCTTTCCGCCCGGCACGGCGTGGGAGGCCATTCCCGACGACTGGACCTGCCCCGACTGCGGGGTGCGCGAGAAGATCGATTTCGAGCCCGTGCAGAACAGGAACGAGGTGACCCAGTGAACGACTACAGGCTGTTCGTGTGCGTGCAGTGCGGATTCGAGTACGACGAGGCCAAGGGCTGGCCTGAGGACGGGATCGCGCCGGGAACCCGATGGGACGACATCCCCGACGACTGGAGCTGCCCGGACTGCGGGGCGGCCAAGTCCGACTTCGAGATGGTCGAAGTCGCCAGGCCGTGACACTGTGACGGCGCGGGGGCGAACCGAAAGGGCGCGACGTTGACTAGTCTCGCCCGGGTGAGCAGTGTTCCGCGCCAGCCCGGCGGCCGTCGGGAGGGTTCCGCGCGCGTCCCGTACGCCGAGGCCTCCCGTGGGCTGCTGCGCGATATGGTCCTCGATGCCATGCGTGATCTGCTGCTGACCAGCGACTGGTCATCGATCACGCTCTCCGACGTCGCCAAGGCCGCGGGGGTCAGTCGACAGACCATCTACAACGAGTTCGGTTCCCGCCAGGGCCTGGCCCAGGGGTACGCGCTGCGGCTCGCCGATCGCCTGGTCGACGCCGTCGGCGATGCGGTGGACAACAACGTCGGGCAGGTCAACACCGCCTTCCACGAGGGATTCCGCGCGTTCTTCACCGAATCCGCGGCCGACCCGCTGGTCATCTCCCTGCTCACGGGCGTGGCCAAGCCGGACCTGCTGCAGATCATCACCACCGACAGCGCACCGATCATCACGCGGGCCTCGGCGAAGCTGTCGGACATCTTCCTCAACAGCTGGATGGACACCTCGGAGGAGAACGCCGGAGTGCTGGCGCGCGCGATCGTGCGTCTGGCCCTGAGCTATGTCTCCATGCCGCCGGAGTCCGACCACGATGTCGCCGGAGATCTGGCACGGCTCATGACACCGTTCGCCGAGCGGTACGGTGTCATTCAGACCGATTGACCGTGCGTACGTGGTGGCCCGCGTGGCCTGGACCCCGGCGCGCGTCGGGGGCGGTCTAACGTGTAACCACGCTGAGCAACCGGACCTGTGAAGGAAACCATTCCGTATGACGCTGACCGCCGATAGCCGCAATGGCATCGATTACAAGGTCGCCGACCTGTCCCTGGCCGAATTCGGCCGCAAGGAGATCCGTCTGGCCGAGCACGAGATGCCCGGCCTGATGGCGCTGCGCCGCGAATACGCCGAGGTGCTGCCGCTCAAGGGCGCGCGCATCTCCGGGTCGCTGCACATGACCGTCCAGACCGCGGTGCTCATCGAGACGCTCGTGAGCCTCGGCGCCGAGGTCCGCTGGGCCTCGTGCAACATCTTCTCCACCCAGGACCACGCGGCCGCCGCGGTCGTCGTCGGTCCGCACGGCACCGTCGAGGAACCGCAGGGTGTGCCGGTGTTCGCCTGGAAGGGCGAGACGCTCGAGGAGTACTGGTGGGCCGCCGAGCAGATGCTCACCTGGGAGGGCGAGCCCGCCAACATGATCCTCGACGACGGCGGCGACGCCACCATGATGGTCCTGCGCGGTGCGCAGTACGAGAAGGCCGGCGTGGTGCCCCCCGCCGAGGACGACGACCCCGCCGAGTGGAAGGTCTTCCTGTCCATCCTGCGTGAGCGGTTCGAGTCCGAGAAGGACAAGTGGACCAAGATCGCCGAGTCGGTCAAGGGCGTCACCGAGGAGACCACGACCGGTGTGCTGCGGCTGTACCAGTTCGCCGCGGCCGGTGAGCTGTCGTTCCCGGCGATCAACGTCAACGACTCCGTCACCAAGAGCAAGTTCGACAACAAGTACGGCACCCGGCACTCGCTGATCGACGGCATCAACCGCGGCACCGACGCCCTCATCGGTGGCAAGAAGGTGCTGATCTGCGGCTACGGCGACGTGGGCAAGGGCTGCGCGGAGTCGCTGGCCGGCCAGGGCGCGCGCGTGCAGGTCACCGAGATCGATCCGATCAACGCGCTGCAGGCGATGATGGACGGCTACGACGTGGTGACCGTCGAGCAGGCGATCGGTAACGCCGACATCGTGATCACCGCGACCGGTAACAAGGACATCATCACCCTTGAGCACATGAAGGCGATGAAGGATCACGCCATTCTGGGCAACATCGGGCACTTCGACAACGAGATCGACATCGCCGCCTTGGAGAAGTCCGGTGCCACCCGGATCAACATCAAGCCGCAGGTCGACGAGTGGACGTTCGGCGACAGCGGCAAGTCGATCATCCTGCTGTCGGAGGGACGCCTGCTGAACCTGGGCAACGCCACCGGGCACCCCTCGTTCGTGATGAGCAACAGCTTCTCCAACCAGGTGATCGCCCAGATCGAGCTGTGGACCAAGAACGACGAGTACGACAACGAGGTGTACCGCCTCGCCAAGCACCTCGACGAGAAGGTCGCCAAGATCCACGTCGAGGCACTCGGTGGTGCGCTGACCCGGCTCACCAAGGAGCAGGCCGAGTACATCGGCGTCGACGTCGAGGGCCCGTACAAGCCGGACCACTACCGGTACTGAGCACAGCGCGTCGGAAAGGCCCGTACCCCGAGGGTGCGGGCCTTTCCGCTGGGCGGGGTCCTGCGGAATTCGCAGCTGCCCGCCCACGCCGTCCATACCGTTTGGTACTGTCCGCTGATGCGACGAGTAGGGGCGGCCGTCACAGTTGCGCTGATCGGTCTGGTCATCGGTTGTACGGCAACGAGTTTCCCGATCGCGGCGGCGGACCGGGACTGGTACCCGTACTACAACGAGGACGAGTACACCGAGTTCTACACGCCACCGAATCCGTTGCCGGAGAGCCGGCCGGGAGACCTGATCCGGACCGAACCCTCCCGATTGGTGTTGGAGCCCTCGGGGGAACTCGGGATGATCATGGCCACCGGAACCCGGGTCATGTACCGCAGCACCGATGCGCGCGGAAACGCGAACGCCGTCACCGGAACGTATTTCGAGCCCTTCAACGACTGGCCGGGGCAGGGGCCGCGGCCGCTGATCGTCTACGGGCCCGGCACCCAGGGCCAGGGTGATCAGTGCGCGCCGTCGCGGCAGTTCAACCAGGGCATCCACTGGTCGCCGTATCTGGACATCGCGTTCAACTACGAGGAACTGTTCGTCTCGACGATGGTGGCGCGCGGCTTCGCGATCCTGATGACCGACTACGAGGGCCTCGGCACGCTCGGCACCGTGCACACCTACGTCAACCGGCTCTCACAGGGGCACGCCATGCTCGATGCGGCCCGTGCCGCGCGCCTGCTGCCGGACACGTCGCTGACCCCCGATGGCCCGACGGCGTTCTGGGGATACTCGCAGGGTGGTGGGGCCGCGGCGTCGGCCGCAGAACTCGCGCCCAGTTACGCGCCCGAACTCAACATCGTCGGCAGCTACGCCGGGGCACCGCCGGCCAACCTGGCCGAGATGATGCCCTACGCCGACGGCAGCGCATTGGTGGGCGCGGTGGGGTACGCACTGAACAGCGTCATCCAGACCTACCCCGAGGCCGAGGCCGCGATCCGGTCGAAGCTCACCCCGCGCGGTGAGGACCTGCTGTACAAGACCAAGACCCAGTGTGTGGCGGAAACGTTGACCAAGTTCATGTTTCGGCATCTGCAGCCCTATTTCACCGAGCCGGTCGCCGAGATGATGCAGCAGGAGCCCTTCCGCGGACTGTTCGAACTTCAGCGCCTCGGCACGCTGCGGCCCAACTCCCCAATGTTGATCAACATCAACCGATTCGACCCCCTGGTGCCGTGGACGGGGGCCAACCAACTGGGCCGGGACTGGTGTGCGATGGGGGCCGACGTCGAGTTCCGCACCAATGAGCAGCCACCGTTCCTGAACAAGGCCATCGTCAATCACGGACTGCCCATGCTCGTCGACGGCGAACCGGCCATGCAGTGGATCGCGGACCGGTTCAACGGTGTGCCGACCACGCCGAACTGCGGGCAGTTCTAAGCTTGCGCCCGTGTTGATCGTCATTGAGGGCCTCGACGGCGCGGGCAAGCGCACCCTGGCGCAGGGTCTGCGGGCCGGTTTCGAGGAGTCTGGAAAATCGGTGGCCACGTTGGCTTTTCCGCGCTACGGCCAGTCGGTGCACGCTGACGTGGCGGCCGAGGCCCTGCACGGTGAGCACGGGGACCTCGCGGAATCGGTGTACGCGATGGCGATGCTGTTCGCGCTGGACCGCGCCGGGGCGCTCGAGCAGCTCGCCGAGGTGCGCGCGAGCCACGACGTGGTGATCCTGGACCGCTATGTCGCGTCCAACGCGGCCTACAGTGCGGCCCGTCTGCGCCAGGGCGCCGACGGTGACGTGGTGGACTGGGTGCACCGCCTGGAGTTCGGCCGATTCCACCTTCCGGTGCCGGATCTGCAACTGCTGCTTGATGTTCCGGTGGAACTGGCGGCACAGCGGGCGCGTCATCGGGCGCAGCACGAGGCCGGCCGGGCGCGTGACGCCTACGAGCGGGACGACGATCTGCAGCAGCGCACGGGTGCGGTGTACTCGCAGCTGGCCGACGCGAACTGGGCTGGGCCGTGGCGGCGCATCTCGCCCGAGACCGACGCGCGCGGCCTCGCGGTCACGCTGGGTCGGGCGGCATCGGGATGACGCCGTCGACGTCGATCGGGTCGCCGGCCTCGCGCCGGCACGAGATCCTCGCGGTGATGACCGTCGCGACCGACGAACCGACGAGCAGTTCGCGCCCGTCGCCACTGGTGAACCGCGCGTCGTGATTGGTCTCGCTGTTCTGCGGCATCGCGACCTCGGTCAGGCCCGCCTCGGCGGCCAGGGCGGTGACCGCCGGGAGCACGCGGTCCCATTCCGCGGTGCTCAGGCCGTACTTCGCCGTCAGGTCCGGGAAGTACAGCGCGATGCCCGAATCGCCGGCGTCGTCGGTGCAGCCCGAACCTGACCATCCGTCGGCCCAGTGCCACGCGCCGGCCTGGGGGGCCTCCGCGGCGATCCGCACTCGGACCGCTTCGATCAGGTCGAGCATCTGGTTCTGGGTCTGCTTCAGAGTCGGCAGGGTGCGCAGGTTCATGGGGATTGCGTCCTTGTTCAGTATCGGTGACTCGGGCTCACCGCAGGCGGTGAGCACGGCAAGGGCTGTGCCCGTCGCGAGCACTGTGCGTAGAACGGCACCCAGCACCGTCATTCTCCTTCTCGGATCAGCAGTTCGGGGCGTCGATCGGCCAGCCCCGACGCGACGATCGCGAGGTTGTAGCCGGAGGTGCGCAGTACGTCGTTGGTCCCCAGCCGAGGATATTCGGAGTGACCGGTCGCGGCCTCGCGTGGACCGCCGAATGCCGGGGTGGAGGCGTCCGTGGAGAGCCTCTCCAGCGGCAGCGACGTCGGATTCGGGCCGTGACCACCGAGATCGGCGATCGAGATCGGCAGGGACAAACCCCATTTCGTGACCTCCTCGGACACCGGGTCGCCGTCGGCGGACATCACGTACGCGTGCCCGTCGGGCACATACAGCTGAGTCTCGTCGACGATGAGCGCGGGCATGCCCAGAATCGGTTCGTTGGCGTAGCCCAGGCCGGGGGACCCGTAGAACGCGGCGTCGTCGACCACGCCGGAGGCGCCGAGTTCGTTGAGCGCCTGGGCGGTCGTGGTGGAACCGTAGGAGTGGCCGAACGCCGAAAGGTGCACATCGGATCCGTTGACGTTGGTGGCGTTGATGCCGCGGTAGAACTGCGCTAGGTCCACCCCGCCCGCGTTGGCGCGGTTCTCCAGGACCGCGCCGCCGACGGTCTCGTCCACGTCGGGCGGGTCGTAACCGAACCAGGCGATCGTCGCGACCGACTCGTCGCCGAATCCCGTCTTGCCGAGTTGGAAGTTGGCCTCGTCGCGCAGCGCCACGGCCTCGGCCGCCATCCCCGGCAGCGAGGTGGCATGCGTGTTCATGCCCGGCGTCGTGACGGCGACGTGCGTGGCGGTGTCGGGGTTGCCGATCGCGACCGCGGCGAGCAGCTCGGTCTCGGTCGGTGAGAACAGCATGAGATACCGGTTCGGGTCGTAGCCCTTCTCCGGCTGGCCCAGCGACGACATCGCGGTCTTGACACTCAGCGCCTCGTCCAGGCGCCGCCTGCGGTCGGAGACCAGCGCGGAGTACGCGCTGTTGAACTGCGCGGCGTTCATGCCGGGGTGCTGTTGGCGGTACTCCTCGCGGGTCGGGATGGCGTCGACGTCGGCCTGCGCGGCGGCGATCTCCTGCTCCAGGAACCTGCGGTTGACGCCGTCGCGGACGACCACCGGCACCCCGTCGCGGTTGCCGAGCCAGTCGGGGTGCTCGACCGTGACCTTCTGCTGCTCCTCGGGTGTCAGCGCCTCCCACCACGCGGTGACGTCGACGGGGCGAGTGCCCTCGCCCTCGGGCGGGTACGGCGCCGACAGTCCGGACTGCTGTTCGCCCGCGCGGCGGGCACCGGCGAGGTCGGTGGCGCCGTGCGCGGTCACCTCACCCTCGGCGATGTTGTCGAACACCTCGCGGCAGTCGGCGTCGATGTCGTCGGCCTGCCGCAGCAGGGCCTTCGCGCGGGCCTCGATCTCCTCGGCGTCGTCTCGCCACTGCGCGATCTCCTCCGCGGAGCCGATCACGGTCACCTCACCCGAATCCGACAGCAGCAGATGCCCGTCGCCGGCGGCGACGGCGGCCCGGATGTCGGCCAACTCGCGCTGCAGTTCGGCGACCGCCTGGGCGGTCTCCTCCGCCAACTGCGCGACGGCGCCGATGACGGCCGCGTCGTCGAGGACGCCTGCCCGGGCGGAGCGCACCCGCTCGCGTGCGACGTCGGCGGCGGGGGAGTCCCACCCCGGCAGGATGGCGACGTGGGCGAGTTCGTCGGCGGCGCGGCGTGCGGCATCGAGCTCGGTGTCGAGCTCCTCGGCGATCGAGCGGAGCGCACCGACGTTCCAGGACTCGATCTGGCGCAGCCACATCGTCACGGCGTCGGTGGCCGACCGTGGTGGTACCGAAGGAGCTCGGCGCCCTGGTGCGCGGTCGAGGTGTACTCGCGCGCGGCGTGCCTCAGCTTGTCGGCGACGTCGGTCACCTCCTGCTGAATACGTTCCGACTGCCGGTGCACGGCCTCGGTGAAGGCGACGAATCCGGGCCGGCCCTCGGATTGCCAGGCATCCGTCAGGCCGGACAGTTCGACGGCCAGCGCGCGGCGCTCCGCGGCGGCCTGCAACGCGATGGAGTCGAGGTGGTCGGCCGAGTAGATCACGTCGGACGTCGACATCGAGAGATGGTCCGGCGTCGCCATGTCCCCCCTAGAACTCTTTGCTGCGCACGGTGTCGTCCGGAAGAATCCTAAGCCCGCCGGCGGTGGTCGTGCGGCAGCAGATTCCGCCGGTGTGACGGGTCCGCCAGGATTACCCGGACACGGCCGGGTGTGGCAGCGCGGTTTTGCCGCTCAGTGGTGACACCATTGGGTGTCATGAGGCAAAGGATCCTTGTCGTCGATGACGACGCATCGTTGGCAGAGATGCTCACGATCGTCTTGCGCAACGAAGGTTTCGACACCGCGGTCATCGGGGATGGCACCCAGGCCCTGACTGCCGTGCGGGAACTGCGTCCGGACCTGGTGCTGCTCGACCTGATGCTGCCCGGGATGAACGGCATCGACGTGTGCCGCGTGCTGCGCGCCGACTCCGGCGTTCCGATCGTGATGCTGACCGCCAAGACCGACACCGTCGACGTGGTGCTGGGACTGGAATCGGGCGCCGACGACTACGTCATGAAGCCGTTCAAACCCAAGGAGCTGGTCGCGCGGGTGCGTGCCCGCCTGCGCCGCAACGAGGACGAGCCGGCCGAGATGCTCTCGATCGGCGATGTCGAGATCGACGTGCCGGCGCACAAGGTCACCCGCCAGGGTGAGCAGATCTCCCTGACCCCGCTGGAGTTCGACCTGCTGGTCGCTCTGGCCCGCAAACCGCGGCAGGTGTTTACTCGGGATGTGCTGCTCGAACAGGTGTGGGGATATCGCCACCCGGCGGACACCCGCCTGGTGAATGTGCACGTCCAGCGCCTGCGTGCCAAGGTCGAGAAGGACCCGGAGAACCCGCAGGTGGTGCTCACCGTTCGAGGAGTGGGTTACAAGGCCGGACCACCGTGACCCTGCGCCGTGACGCCCGGGAGGAGCGGCGCCCATGATCCTGCGCTCCAAGCGGCGCATTCGGGGCCGCTTGGGTGGCACGGGGCCGCTGCTGCGCGGTCTTCGGGCGCTGAGTCGAGCCGTCGGCGTGCTGTGGCGGCGGTCGCTGCAACTGCGGGTCGTCGTGCTCACGCTGGGGTTGTCGTTGGCGGTGATCCTGGTGCTCGGCTTCGTGCTGACCAGCCAGATCACCGACCGTGTGCTGGATGTGAAGGTGCGGGCCGCCAGCGAGGAGATCGAGCGCGCGCGCACCACCGTCGCGGGAATCGTCGGCGGTGAGGAGACGAGGTCGCTCGACAGCAGCCTGCAGTTGGCCCGCAACACCCTGATCTCCAAGACCGATCCGCGCGCGGGCGCCGGGCTCGCGGGCACCTTCGACGCGGTGCTCGTCGTTCCCGGTGACGGTCCGCGCGCCGCGACCGCGGCCGGACCCGTCGACGAGGTGCCCGAGGCGCTGCGCGAGTTCGTCAAGGCCGGCCAGGTCAGCTATCAGTACGCGACCGTGCACACCGACGGTTTCTCGGGTCCGGCGCTGATCATCGGCAGCCCGACGTCCTCGCGCGTCACGAACCTCGAGCTGTATCTGATCTTCCCGCTGACCAGCGAGGAGAGCACGATCTCGTTGGTGCGGGGCACGATGGCCACCGGCGGCATCGTGCTGCTGCTGCTGCTGACCGGCGTGGCGTGGCTGGTGTCGCGGCAGGTGGTGCAGCCCGTGCGGTCGGCGTCGAGGATCGCCGAGCGGTTCGCCGAGGGGCACCTGACCGAGCGGATGCCGGTGCGTGGTGAGGACGACATGGCGCGCCTGGCGGTCTCGTTCAACGACATGGCCGAGAGCCTGAGCCGGCAGATCACCCAACTCGAGGAGTTCGGCAACCTGCAGCGCAGATTCACCTCCGACGTCAGCCACGAACTGCGCACCCCGTTGACCACCGTGCGGATGGCGGCCGACCTGATCCACGACAACAGCGACGACCTCGATCCCGCGCTGCGCCGATCGACCGAACTCATGGTCAGCGAGCTCGACCGGTTCGAGTCGCTGCTGGCCGACCTGCTCGAGATCTCGCGCCACGACGCGGGCGTCGCGGAGTTGTCGGTCGAGGCCGTGGACCTGCGCTCCACGGTGAACAGCGCCCTGGACAACGTGGGCCACCTGGCGGCTGACGCGGGCATCGAACTCCTGGTGGACATGCCCTCCGAGGGGGTGATCGCCGAGGTGGACACCCGCCGGGTGGAGCGGATCCTGCGCAACCTGATCGCCAACGCGATCGACCACGCCGAGCACAAACCCGTGCGGATCCGGATGGCCGCCGACGAGGACACCGTGGCGGTCACGGTCCGGGACTACGGTGTCGGCCTTCGCCCCGGCGAGGAGAAGCTCGTGTTCAGCCGGTTCTGGCGGTCCGACCCGTCGCGCGTGCGTCGCTCGGGCGGCACCGGTCTGGGCCTGGCGATCAGCATCGAGGACGCGCGCCTGCACCAGGGCAGGTTGGAGGCGTGGGGGGAGCCCGGTAAGGGTTCGTGCTTCCGGCTCACGCTGCCGTTGGTGCGAGGGCACAAGGTCACCACCAGCCCGCTGCCGCTCAAACCGGTCGGCGCCGAGAGCCGGGACCGGCAGCAGGCCCGTCAGCATGAGCACGCCGGGGAGAATGCGTGACACGCCTCGGTGCGCTGCTCGCGGCGCTGACGATGGCCGCGGCCCTGCTGTCGGGCTGCGCGGGCGTGCCCAGTTCGTCTGCGCCGCAGGCGATCGGAACCGTGGAGCGACCCGCCCCGCAGAGCCTGCCCAAGCCGACTCCCGGGATGGAGCCGGATCTGCTGCTGCGCGAGTTCCTCAAGGCCACCGCGGACCCCGCCAACCGGCACCTGGCGGCGCGGCAGTTCCTCACCGAATCCGCTTCGCAGGCATGGGATGACGCGGGCTCGGCGCTGCTGATCGACCGCGTGGTGTTCACCGAGACTCGCAGCGCGAACCGAGTCTCGGCGGTGATGCGGGCCGACATCCTCGGGTCGCTGTCCGACCTCGGAGTGTTCGAGACGGCGGAGGGGGCGCTGCCCGACCCGGGGCCGATCGAGCTGGTCAAGACGTCTGAGGGCTGGCGGATCGACAAGCTGCCCAACGGAGTCTTCCTGGACTGGAAGCAGTTTCAGGAGACCTACAAGCGGCACCCGCTCTACTTCGTGGCGCCCTCGGGCAAGACCACGGTGCCCGACCCGCGGTACGTCGCGGTCGCCGAGGATGATCAGCTGGCCACGGAACTGGTCTCCAAACTGATCACCGGACCGCGCCCCGAACTCGCGAACTCGGTGCGCAACATGCTGGGCCCGCCGGTGCGACTGCGTGGACCGGTGACGCGGGCCGACGGCGGCAAGACCGGCATCGGCCGGGGGTACGGCGGGGCCCGCATCGAACTGGAGAACCTGCAGACCGCCGATCCCCAGAGCCGGGCTCTGCTTGCCGCACAGATCATCTGGACGTTGGCTCGCGCCGACATCCGCGGACCGTACGTCATCAACGCCGACGGACTGCCCCTCGACGAACGGTTCGCCGACGGCTGGGAGACATCCGACGTCGCGGCCACCGATCCGGGTGTGGCCGACGGCGCCTCGGCCGGTGTGCACGCTCTGGTCGGCGGGTCGCTGGTGTTCCTCGACGGCCAGCGCTCGAGTCGCGTGCCGGGCGCGTTCGGGTCGATGCCGGGCCAGACCTCGGCCGCGCTGTCCCGCGACGGGCATGGCGTGGCCTCGGTGGTCACCGAGCGCGCGGGCGCTCCCGACATGGCGGCCAAACTCTGGATCGGGAACAACGGGCAGGACGCGGTCGAGGCGGCCGACGGGCGCAGCATCAGCCGACCGACCTGGGGGCTCGACGGCGCGGTGTGGGTCGTGGTGGACGGCAACGTGGTGCTGCGGGTGACCCAGGAGGCCGCCACCGGTCAACCCGCCAGCGTCCCAGTGGATCCCATCGCCGTGACGACTCAGTTCCCCGGGGCGATCAGCGAACTTCAACTGTCCCGCGACGGCACCCGTGCCGCGATGGTCATCGAGGGGCAGGTCATCCTCGCCGGGGTGGAGCAGACACCGGGCGGCGAGTTCGCGCTGACCTATCCCCGCCGGCTCGGCTTCGGCCTGGGCTCGTCGGTGGTGTCGTTGTCGTGGCGGACCGGCGACGACATCGTCGTCAGCCGCAACGACCCCGCGCATCCGGTGTCCTATGTCAACCTCGACGGCGTCAACTCCGACGGGCCCAGTCGAGGCCTGCGGATGCCCGTCGGCACGGTCGCGGCGAACCCCTCGACGGTGTACGTGGCCGACCAGCGCGGGGTGCTGCAGTTGTCGGGTTCCGGCGCGGACAACCGGGCGTGGTCGGAGGTGCGGGCCTTCATGGTGCCCGGCGCCGTGCCGGTGCTGCCCGGCTGATCTGTCGGTGCCCGTCCGCACACTGCAGGCATGCTCGACCTGATCCTGCCGCTGCAGTGCGGCGGATGCGGCACACCCGAGACCCGGTGGTGTGACGCCTGCGCGGCGGCACTCGAGGTGGCTGCGGACGCGCCCCACGTGATCAGCCCACGCCTGGACCCGGGCGTGCCGACGTTTGCCCTCGGCCGCTACGCCGGTCCGCGCAGACAGGCCATCGTGGCGCTCAAGGAGCACGGCCGCACCGACCTGTGTGCCCCGTTGGCGCGGGCCCTGGCCTTCGGTGTGCACCGGCTGATCGGCTGGGGTGTCGTGCCGGAACCGCTGTCTCTGGTTCCTGCCCCGACCCGCCGGACCTCGGCGCGGCGCCGCGGCGGCGACCCGGTGACGCGCCTGGCCCGGGCGGCCGTCGCCGGCCACGACGCCGTCACGGTGTCCCCGGCACTGGTGATGCGGGCGTTCGTCCGCGACTCCGTCGGCCTGGACAGCCGTCGTCGGGAACGCAACGTCGCGGGCCGGGTGCGGCTGCGGACGGGACCGCCCGAGGCACCCGCGCTGGTGGTCGACGACATCGTCACGACCGGTGCGACCGCCCGTGAATCGGTGCGGGTTCTGCGAGGCGCGGGGGTGGACGTCGTCGGGGTCCTGGCGCTGGCGCACGCGTGAGGCGCCGCAAGGGACCCAGGTCCTCGTAACGGGGGTCGAAAGTTCTGGCAACAGGTGCGCGAAAAGGGTGGCACGTTCAGGTGAACTCGGACTACCTTCGGTGACAACATCGTGAGCACACCGCAGGTTGCCACGACGGGCTTCCGCAACGAGGCCCGCCACCCGGTTTCAACTGGAGACCCCGGTGCGTAGGAGGTGATATTCGACCCCTGGCGCCGCGGGGTGGCGCGAATCCGAACGACCCCGCCGCGCACCCATTCAACAGGTTGAACAGGCCACACGCGCATGTGCGCGTTCGACGCGACAGAAATGAGTTGTCAAGCATGTCAAGTCAATCCGTGGATTCAGGCCAGCTTTTGGCAGAACGTGACGAGTCCGACTCGCCGCACGCCGAAGTGGTTGTCAAGGGCCGCAACGTCGAAGTTCCCGACCACTTCCGCATCCATGTCTCTGAGAAGCTCGCCCGCCTTGAGCGGTTCGACAAGACCATCTACATGTTCGATGTCGAACTCTTTCATGAACGCAACCGCCGTCAGCGCAAGAGTTGTCAGCACGTCGAGATCACCGCGCGTGGGCGTGGCCCAGTGGTGCGCGGTGAGGCCTGCGCCGAAAGCTTCTACGGTGCGTTGGAATCTGCTGTGGCCAAGCTCGAGGCCCGGTTACGCCGGCAGAAGGACCGGCGCAAGATCCACTACGGGGACAAGACACCGGTGTCGTTGGCTGAGGCGACCGCCGTCGTTCCCGAGGCCTTCATTCCCCCCGCCGATGGTCCTCGACCCGCCGAACCGGTCGTCGACGACCACGAGCCGGGCCGCGTGGTCCGCGTCAAGGAGCACGATTCCAGGCCGATGACCGTCGACGACGCGCTCTACGAAATGGAGCTCGTGGGCCACGACTTCTTCCTGTTCCATGACAAGGAGACCGACAAAGCATCGGTCGTCTACCGCAGGCACGCGTTCGATTACGGCCTGATTCGCCTGTCCTGACGCTCGGCTGAACCTGAGCTGAGATTGTGGAGCCTGAGCGGCGCGGCCCGCCGCTCAGGCTCCACAAGTCGTTTCTGGGACCGTGCATGATCAGGCGTCACCTACGATGGAGCGCGAAAAGACTCCAATCCTGTAGGGGATATATCAGTGCTGTCTAAGCTGCTGCGCCTTGGTGAAGGTCGCATGGTCAAGCGCCTGCGAGGGGTGGCTGACTACGTCAACACCTTGTCCGCCGACGTCGAGAAGCTCTCCGATGACGAGCTGCGCGCCAAGACCGACGAGTTCAAGAAGCGGATCGACAAGGGTGAAACCCTCGATGACCTGCTGCCCGAGGCCTTCGCGGTGGCCCGTGAGGCCTCCTGGCGGGTGCTCTCGCAGCGCCCCTTCGACGTCCAGATCATGGGCGGGGCGGCCCTGCACTTCGGCAACGTCGCGGAGATGAAGACCGGTGAGGGCAAGACGCTGACCTGTGTGCTGCCCGCCTACCTCAACGCGCTGTCCGGCAAGGGTGTGCACGTCGTCACGGTCAACGACTACCTGGCCAGGCGCGACAGCGAGTGGATGGGGCGGGTGCACCGCTTCCTCGGTCTCGACGTCGGGGTGATCCTGTCCCAGATGACGCCGGAGCAGCGGCGCGCCGCGTACGCGGCCGACATCACCTATGGCACCAACAACGAGTTCGGGTTCGACTACCTGCGCGACAACATGGCGCACTCGGTGGCCGAGATGGTGCAGCGCGGCCACAACTTCGCCGTGGTCGACGAGGTCGACTCGATCCTGATCGACGAGGCGCGAACCCCGTTGATCATCTCCGGCCCGGCCGACGGCGCCTCGAACTGGTACGCCGAGTTCGCCCGGTTGGCCCCGTTGATGGAGAAGGACGTCCACTACGAGGTTGACCTGCGGAAACGCACCATCGGCGTGCACGAACTGGGGGTCGAGTTCGTCGAGGATCAGCTCGGTATCGAGAACCTCTACGAGGCCGCCAACTCGCCGCTGGTCAGCTACCTGAACAATGCCATCAAGGCCAAGGAGCTGTTCCAGCGCGACAAGGACTACATCGTCCGCAACGGCGAAGTGGTGATCGTCGACGAGTTCACCGGCCGCGTGCTGGTGGGCCGCCGCTACAACGAGGGCATGCACCAGGCCATCGAGGCCAAGGAACGCGTCGAGATCAAGGCCGAGAACCAGACCCTGGCCACCATCACGCTGCAGAACTACTTCCGGCTCTACAACAAGCTGTCCGGTATGACCGGTACGGCCGAGACCGAGGCCGCTGAGCTGCACGAGATCTACAAGCTGGGCGTGGTGCCGATCCCGACCAACAAGCCGATGATCCGCAAGGATCAGTCCGACCTGATCTACAAGACCGAAGAGGCCAAGTACATCGCGGTCGTCGACGACGTCGTGGAGCGGTACGAGAAGGGTCAGCCGGTGCTGATCGGCACCACCAGCGTCGAGCGGTCGGAGTACCTGTCGCGGCAGTTCCAGAAGCGGCGGATCCCGCACAACGTGCTGAACGCGAAGTACCACGAGCAGGAGGCGAACATCATCGCCGAGGCCGGTCGGCGCGGCGCGATCACCGTCGCCACCAACATGGCCGGCCGCGGTACCGACATCGTGCTGGGCGGCAACGTCGACTTCCTGGCCGACAAGCGCCTGCGCGAGAAGGGCCTCGACCCCGTCGAGACCCCCGACGAGTACGAGGCCGCCTGGGACGACGTGCTCGAGCAGGTCAAGGCCGAGGTGGCCAAGGAGGCCGAGGCGGTGCGCGCCGCCGGCGGGCTGTACGTGCTGGGCACCGAGCGTCATGAGTCACGCCGTATCGACAACCAGCTGCGCGGCCGCTCGGGCCGCCAGGGCGATCCGGGCGAGTCCCGGTTCTACCTGTCCCTGGGTGACGAGCTGATGCGGCGCTTCAACGGCGCGGCGCTGGAGTCCCTGCTGACCAGGATCAACCTGCCCGAGGACGTGCCGATCGAGGCCAAGATGGTCAGCCGCGCGATCAAGAGCGCCCAGACCCAGGTCGAGCAGCAGAACTTCGAGATCCGCAAGAACGTCCTCAAATACGACGAGGTGATGAACCAGCAGCGCAAGGTCATCTACAAGGAGCGCAAGCGCATCCTTGAGGGTGAGGACCTGCAGCAGCAGGCCCACGACATGCTGGTCGACGTCATCACCGCCTACGTGGACGGTGCGACCGCCGAGGGTTACTCCGAGGACTGGGACCTGGAGAAGCTGTGGGAGGCACTGCGGGCGCTCTACCCGGTCGGAATCAACCACCAGGACCTGCTGGACTCCGACGCGGTCGGTGAACCCGGTGAGCTCACGCGTGACGAACTGCTCGCGGCGCTGGTCGAGGACGCCGAGAAGGCCTACGCCAAGCGCGAGGCCGAACTCGAGGAACTCGCAGGCGAGGGCGCCATGCGCCAGCTCGAGCGCAACGTGCTGCTCAACGTGATCGACCGCAAGTGGCGTGAGCACCTCTACGAGATGGACTACCTGCGGGAGGGCATCGGCCTGCGGGCCATGGCCCAGCGCGACCCGGTGGTCGAGTACCAGCGCGAGGGCTATGACATGTTCCGCGCCATGCTCGACGGGTTGAAGGAGGAGTCGGTCGGCTTCCTGTTCAACGTCCAGGTCGAGGCGGCGCCGCAGCAGCCCGCCGTCGCTCCCGTCGCCGCGCCCGAGGGGCTGGCCGAGTTCGCCGCGGCGGGCGCCGCGGCGCGCAAGGACGCCGAGCAGCAGGACGAAGCGCCGAGCGGCCGCCATGCCGCGCCGACGGGGCTGCGCGCCAAGGGAATCGACGACTCGGACAAGACGCCCGCGCTGACCTACACGGGTCCGGCCGAGGACGGCAGCGCCGAGGTGCAGCGGCACGGTTCCTCCGGCCCGCAGACGGCCGGCGCGACCGGTTCGACCCGCAAGGAGCGGCGCGAGGCCGCGCGCAAGGCGGCCAAGTCGGCCCGCAGGAACTGACCGGGCTCACCCGATGTGCAGGGCGACGACCTGCCATCGGGTCCCGCACCGTTCCACCCGGCACGCCACGGCGTGCCAGCGGGTGTGCCGCGAGAACGCCGCCGCGACCTCGAACGCGTCCTCCGACCGGTCGCAGGCCTGAACCCGCGTCGCGCGCAGGACTGCCGCGGCGCGCCCGCCCGCACCGGCCGCGGCGCGGGCGGTGACGGAATCGGCCAGCCCCGACGGCATCAGGGGCCGCAGTTGAGCCGGTGGCCGTCGGCGGTCGATCACCTCCAGCACCGTGCGCAACGCGGCGTCGGCGAACGCGGCGGCCTCCCGGAACCGCGTCGACGGACCACCTGTGGCCGGCGGGGTCACGACCCGAAGTGGTGGGGCACGGTGCGACCGTGACCGCGGCACCTCGGGTGCGGCGCCGACCTGTGGTTCGTAGTCGACGACGCGGGTGACCGCGGGATGCGCCACCGTCGATCTGGCAGCTGTCAAGACTCCACCCTCCATACGCGTGCTCGGAACACGTCGCCCGCTGGAGAGTGGCGGACCCGACGAGGGCGATCCTGACACATCCGTGCCCCGCGTGTGTGCACCCGTTGTGCACGGTGGGCGGCTGGGCGGTTAACGTGACCAGCAGTGGATGTCAGGCGAGGGGGACGGCAGCGCGAATGGTGACCAGACTGTCGGCATCCGATGCGTCCTTCTATCAGCTTGAGAACTCCGCCACCCCCATGTACGTCGGGTCGCTGTCGATCCTGCGCAGGCCGCGATCGGGGCTGAGCTACGAAACCCTCCTCGCGACAGTCGAAGAGCGTCTGCCGCAGGTGCCCCGCTACCGCCAGAAGGTTCGAGAGGTCAAACTCGGGCTGGCCCGCCCGGTGTGGATCGACGACCGTGACTTCGACATCACCTACCACATTCGGCGTTCCGCGCTGCCGTCTCCGGGCACCGACGCCCAACTGCACGACCTGATCGCGCGCATCGGATCCCGACCGCTGGACAAGTCGCGTCCACTGTGGGAGATGTACCTGGTCGAAGGGCTCGCCAAGAACCGCATCGCCATCTACACCAAGTCGCACCAAGCGTTGGTCAACGGCATGGCGGCACTCGAGATGGGCCACGTGATCGCCGATCGGACCCCGAAGCCGTCACCGCTCGGGGAGGACATCTGGATCCCCGCGCGGGAGCCGGGAACGGCCGCACTGGTGCTCGGCGCGGTCGGTGACTGGTTCTCCGGTCCGCGCCAGCAGTTGGACGCGGTGCGCTCCGCGGTCACCGGGGCCGTCACGAACTCGGGCCAGTTGATCGACACCGCCCACCGAATCGCCGATGCGGCACGCACCCTTGCGCGTGGCACCGCCCCGAACAGCCCGCTGAACACGACGGTGTCGCGCAACCGGAGATTCACGGTGGCCAGGGGCAGCCTCGACGACTACCGCCAGGTTCGGGCGCGTTACAACTGCGACGTCAACGATGTCGTCCTGGCGGTCATCGCCGGAGCCCTGCGAAACTGGCTGCTCTCCCGTGGCGAGCCGGTGACGCCGACGGCGACGGTACGGGCCATGGCCCCGATGTCGGTGTATCCCGAACTCGGCGCCGACGGTGCCGCCTCGGCCGGGCAGGCGATCAGCGAGGTGACACCGTTCCTGGTGGACCTGCCGGTGGGGGAGGGCAACGCGGTGGTCCGGCTGTCACAGATCGCGCATGCCACCGAATCCCACTCGACCGCGGCGAGCCTCGTGGACGCGCGCACCATCGTCACGCTGTCGGGCTTCGCACCGCCGACACTGCACGCGATGGGCACCCGGGTGGCCACCAGTTTCCCGGCCCGGCAGTTCAATCTGCTGATCACCAACGTGCCGGGCGCACAGTCTCAGATGTACATCGCGGGCACAAAGCTGCTCGAGACCTACGCGGTGCCCCCGCTCCTGCACAACCAGGTGCTGGCCATCGGCGTCACGTCGTACTGCGGCAGCCTGTACTTCGGCATCAACGCCGACCGCGAGGCGATGAGCGACGTCGATGAGCTGCCCGGCCTGCTGCGCGAGTCGCTCGACGAACTGCTCGACGCGGCACGTTCCTGAGCGACCGCAGTACGATTCGACGGTGGGCAAGGGGTCGAAAGCGTCGAAAGCCGGGAGGTCCGGTGGACGCAAGGCGTCGCATCGCATCCCCAACGATGTCTACGAGGCCGAGATCTTCCGCCTGCAAACCGAATTCGTGAAGCTGCAGGAGTGGGTGAAGCACACCGGAGCCCGGATTGTGGTGTTGTTCGAAGGCCGGGACGCCGCGGGTAAGGGCGGCACGATCAAGCGCATCACCGAGTACCTGAGCCCTCGTGTCGCGCGCATCGCGGCGCTGCCCGCCCCCACCGAACGGGAACGCGGCCAGTGGTACTTCCAGCGCTACGTGGAGCACCTGCCGACCCGCGGCGAGATCGTGCTGTTCGACCGCTCCTGGTACAACCGGGCCGGTGTCGAGACCGTGATGGGGTTCTGCACACCGGAGGAGCGGGCGCTGTTCCTGCATCAGGCGCCGCAGTTCGAGCAGATGCTCATCGATGACGGCATCCTGCTGCGCAAGTACTGGTTCTCGGTGTCGGAGGAGGAGCAGTTGCGCCGGTTCCGCAAGCGTCTGCACGACCCGGTGCGGCAGTGGAAGCTGTCCACGATGGACCTGGAGTCGGTGTACCGGTGGGAGGACTACTCGCGCGCCAAGGACGAGATGATGGCGCACACCGACACCGTGGTCAGTCCCTGGTACGTCGTGGAATCCGACATCAAGAAGCACGCCCGGTTGAACATGATGAGCCACCTGCTCTCGACGATTCCCTATCACGACGTGCAGCGACCGAAGGTGCACCTGCCGAAACGCCCCGTGGAGGCCACGGGTTACCAACGACCGCCGCGGGATCAGTCCACCTATGTCGACGACTACGTCGCGACTCTGCTCGGGGATCGTGAGTAGTCCCCGCCAACGCATCGCTAGTCTGCCCTGATGCGGGTCTACATCCCGGCCACGCTGGCCATGCTGCGCCAGCTCGTCGCCGAGGGAGAACTCTTTCCGGTCGGCGGGACCGCCTTCGCGGTCACCCCCACGCTGCGCGAGGCCTACGCCGAAGGTGACGACGACGAACTCGCCGAGGTCGCGATCACCGAAGCCGCGCTGGCGTCGCTGCGGCTGCTGGCCGCTGACGAGGATGCGATGAACGGCTTGCCGCCGCGCCGCGCGGTGATCGTCGCCGACGTCGAACCTGTGAAACCACGCCCCGACCTCGACGACGCCGTGGTGAAGGTGGGTGCGGCCGTGACGACGACCGACATCGTGGCGGTCTACGTCGACAACGCGTCTGCGGAACCAGCGGTCAAGGCCGCGGTCGCGGTCATCGATGAGGCGGATCTGGGCGATGAGGACGCCGAGCTGACCGTCGGCGACGCGCAGGACCATGATCTGGCCTGGTACGCGACACAGGAGCTGCCGTTCCTGCTGGAGCTCCTGTAATTCCCGACGCAAAGACTGGATACGGAGGCGTAGGTTACGCTACCGTAGGTTTCAATGTCCCGGGTTGGGGCTACCCACACGCTGTTCAGGGCAGGAGTCCCCAAGTGGCCAAGAGCCAGATCAAGGTCAGTGCCAACGTCGTCGAAACGGTTCGGCCCCAGGTTGTGGGCGCCGAGAAGCATCCCGGGCTCAATCTGCTGCGCAACGTCGTCTCCCGCATCACCACACCGCTGCTTCCCGACGACTACCTCAAGTTGGCCAATCCGCTGTGGTCGGCGCGGGAACTGCGTGGCCGGATTCTGGAGATCAGGCGCGAAACCGTCGACAGCGCAACGCTTGTCATCAAGCCCGGCTGGGGCTTCTCGTTCGACTACGAACCCGGCCAGTACATCGGCATCGGTGTGCTCGTCGACGGCCGGTGGCGCTGGCGGTCCTATTCGCTGACCTCGCCCGCGCTGAAGGGTTCGCGCACCATCACCATCACGGTCAAGGCCATGCCGGAGGGCTTCCTGTCGACCCACCTGGTGTCCGGGGTCGCGCCCGGCGCCATCGTCCGGCTGGCCGCACCACAGGGTGAGTTCGTCATGCCCAATCCGGCGCCTCCGAAGGTCCTGTTCCTCACGGCCGGGTCCGGCATCACTCCGGTGATGTCGATGCTGCGCACACTGGCGCGTCGTGACCAGATCACCGACATCGAGCATCTGCACTCCGCGCCCACTGAGGACGACGCGCTGTTTCGCGCCGAACTCGCCGAACTCGCAGCGGCCCACCCGAGTTATCGGTTGCGACTTCGGGCCACCCGCGTGCAGGGTCGGCTTGACCTGGACCGCTTGGATGACGAGGTGCCGGACTGGCGCGAGCGCCAGACCTGGGCGTGTGGTCCGGAGGCGATGCTCGCCGACGCCGAGCGCGTATGGTCGGCGGCGGGCGTGGGAGCGCGTCTGCATCAGGAGAAGTTCGCGGTGTCGCGGGCCGCGGCCCACGGTGCCGGCGGGACGGTCACCTTCGGGCGCAGCGGCACGACGGCGACCGTCGATGGCGCCACGTCCCTCATGGACGCGGGGGAGCAGGCCGGGGTCCGCATGCCGTTCGGATGCCGGATGGGCATCTGTCAGTCGTGTGTGGTGAGCCTGGTCGACGGCCACGTGCGGGATCTGCGCACGGGCGAGGAGCACGAGCCGGGCACGCGCATCCAGACGTGTGTGTCGGCGGCGTCCGGCGACTGCGTCGTCGACGTCTGACAACATTTACCGACTGGTAACCTACGACGTCGTAGGTTACGCTAGCGTAGGTACGACGAAGGGATAGAGAACGATGGCAGTGACCGACGTTCCGGCGTTCGCGCACCTCACCGAATCGGAGATCGAAAGCCTCGGCGTCGAGTTCGACGCCATCCGGCAGGACATCGAGGACTCCCTCGGAGAGCGCGACGCCCGTTACATTCGCCGCACCATCGCCGCGCAGCGCGCCTTGGAGCTGGCTGGGCGACTGCTGCTGGCGGGAAGTTCGAAGCGTTCGTTCTGGTGGGCGGGCACCGCCACACTGGGCGCGGCCAAGATCATCGAGAACATGGAGATCGGCCACAACGTCATGCACGGCCAGTGGGATTGGATGAACGATCCCGAGATCCACTCCACCACCTGGGAGTGGGACATGGGCGGCGCGTCCAAGCACTGGCGGTTCACCCACAACTTCATGCACCACAAGTACACCAACATCCTGGGCATGGACGACGACATCGGCTACGGGCTGATCCGCGTCACGCGCGACCAGAAATGGAAGCCGTTCAACCTCGGAAACCTGGTGTACAACACCATTCTCGCGCTCGGCTTCGAGTGGGGCGTGGGGCTGCAGCACGTCGAGCTCGGCAAGATCTTCAAGGGCCGGGACAACCGGGATGACAGCAAGGTCCGCGCCCGCGAATTCGCGGCCAAGGCCGGCGCCCAACTGGCCAAGGACTACGTCGCCTACCCGGCGCTGACGGCCCTGTCGCCGCGGGCGACCTTCAGGTCCACCCTGACGGCCAATGCGGTGGCCAACGTCATCCGCAACGTCTGGTCCAACGCGGTCATCTTCTGCGGCCACTTCCCCGACGGCGCGGAGAAGTTCACCAAGACCGACATGGTCGGCGAGTCCAAGGGGCAGTGGTACCTGCGCCAGATGCTGGGCAGCGCGAACTTCGAGGGCGGATGGCTGCTGCGCTTCATGAGCGGCAACCTGTGCCATCAGATCGAGCACCACCTCTACCCGGATCTGCCCAGCAACCGCCTGCACGAGATCTCGTTCCGCGTGCGCGAGGTGTGCGACAAGTACGACCTGCCGTACACCACGGGTTCGTTCCTGGCGCAGTACGGCAAGTCCTGGCGAACCATCGCCAAGCTGTCGCTGCCCGACAAGTACCTGCGCGACACCGCGGACGACGCCCCGGAGACCCGCAGCGAGCGGATGTTCGCCGGACTCGGCCCGGAGTTCGCGGTCACGGACCCGGCGACCGGCCGCAAGCGCGGGCTCAAGAGTGCGATCGCCAAGGTGCGTGCGGTGCGAAACGCGCGCCGCGACAAGCGCATCGCCGAGGGACAGGCCGAACTGGCCGCCTGATCGGTCAGACCGCGGCTTCGCGCAGCACGGCGAGCAGATGCCGCGCTGCGGCGACCCGGCCGGCGGCCGGCCCGGTCAGCAGGTCCAGGGCGCACTCCGGATCGGCTGGCGGGCCCATGTGCCCGCATCCGCGCGGACAGTCCTCGACGGCCTCGGCCAGGTCGGAGAACGCCATCAGCACGCCGTCGGGTTCGATGTGCGCCAGGCCGAACGAGCGGATCCCGGGCGTGTCGATCACCCACCCCCCACCGCGCAGCGGCAGCGCCACCGACTGCGTGGACGTGTGTTTGCCCTTGCCCACGCCCGACACCTCGCCTGTGGCGCGATCCGCCTGCGGCACAAGGCGATTCACCAGAGTCGATTTCCCCACGCCGGAATGGCCGAGCAGCACGGTGAGTTTCCCGGCCAGCACCGGCTCGACGACGTCGAGGGGGTCGTCGCGGCCCGCGGTCAGGACCTGCAGGTCCAGGTCCGCGAACTGCGCGGCGAACGGTTCGGCCGGTGCCAGATCAGACTTGGTCAGGCACAGGATGGGAGTCAGACCGCCGGCATAGGCCGCGATCAGGGCCCGTTCGACGAAGCCGGTGCGGGGCGGCGGATCGGCGAGCGCCACCACGATCAGCAGCTGGTCGGCGTTGGCGACCACCACGCGCTCGGTCGGATCGGTGTCATCGGCGGTGCGCCGCAACACCGTTCGCCGCTCACCCCGGCGCACGATGCGGGCCAGGGTGTCGGGTCGGCCCGAGAGGTCGCCGACCACGTCGACGGCGTCGCCGACGACGATCGGCGTGCGGCCGAGTTCCCGGGCGCGCATCGCGGTGACGGGGTGTTCTGGGTCGCCGCCGAGAACGCAGCCCCAGCGCCCGCGGTCCACCGTCACGACCATCGCGGCCTGGGCGTCGGCGTGGTCGGGGCGGATCTTGGTCCGGGGGCGAGACCCCTTACCCGGACGGATGCGGACATCCGACTCGTCGTACGTGCGGCCCCCCACGGCGTTCAGTCCTGGCCCGCCAGCATGTCCGCCCACAGCTGCGGGAAGTCCGGCAGCGTCTTGGCCGTCGTGGCGATGTCCTCGACCTCGACTCCGGGAACCCGCAGGCCGATGATCGCACCGGCGGTCGCCATCCGATGGTCGGCGTAGGAGTGCCACGTGCCGCCGTGCAGCCGCGCCGCGGTGATGGTCAGGCCGTCGGCAGTCTCCTCGCACTGCCCGCCGAGGCCGTTGATCTCGGCGGTCAGTGCCGCGAGCCGGTCGGTCTCATGCCCGCGCAGGTGCGCGATGCCCCGCAGCTGCGACACCGAGCCCGGGGTGGCCAGCGCCGCCAGGGCCGCCACGGCGGGTGCCAGTTCACCGACGTCGTGGAGGTCGACGTCGAACCCGCCGTACTCGGCGGACCCGTGCACCTCCAGGTGGGTGTCGGCCTGCGAGACCGCGGCGTTGGTCAGCGCCAGGATGTTCAGGATGGTGTCGGCGGGCTGCAGGCTGGGCGTCGGCCAGCCCGCGATGCGCACCGTGCCCCCCGTGACCACGGCCGCCGACAGGAACGGAACGGCGTTCGACAGGTCGGGCTCGACCGCCCAGTGCCGGGCCCGCACGCGTCCCGGTTCGACGCGCCACCGGTTGGGGGTGGAGTCGTCGACGTCGACGCCGGCCAGGCGGAGCATCTCGACGGTCATCGTCACGTGCGGCGCCGACGGCACCGAGGTGCCGGTGTGCTCGACGGTCACGCCGTCGTCGAAGGCCGCGCCGCACAGCAGCAGGCCCGAGACGAACTGGGAGGACGCCGAGGCATCGATGGCCACCGTGCCGCCCTTGACCCTGCCCGCACCGGTGACCTGGAACGGCATGGCGTCGGCGTCGATGTCGACACCGAGGGCGCGCAGTCCGGCCAGCAGCGGCGCGATGGGGCGAGAGCGGGCCTGCTCGTCGCCGTCGAACCGCACCGCCTCGTGACCGAGCGCGGCCAGCGGCGGCACGAACCGCAACACCGTTCCGGCCAGGCCGCAGTCGATCCGGGCCGCCGGTTCGGGAGCGATCCTGCCCGAGACCGTCAGTTCCGACCCGTCACCGTCGACCCGCAGACCCAGAGTGCGCAGCGCGCCGATCATCAGGTCGGTGTCACGGCTGCGCAGCGCGCCGCTGATGGTCGACGAACCCGAGCCCTGCGCGGCGGCCACCGCGGAGAGCACCAGGGTCCGGTTGGTCAGCGACTTGGACCCCGGGATGGTGACGGTGGCGTGGATCGGGCTGCCGGCCTGCGGGGCTGCCCAATTTTCGTGGTGCGGCACGGCTCCATCCTGCCCTGTCGGCGACTTCTGGAACCATGGAGGTTATGTGTGGACGGTTTGCGGTGACCACCGACCCCGCGCTGCTGGCCCAGAAGATCGCGGCCCTGGACGAGACGGCGGCGGCATCGGAGGAGGGCTCTGGCGCCAATTACAACGTGGCCCCCACGACGAGGATCAGCACCGTCGTCAAACGGCACTCCGAACCCGACGACGAATCCACGCGCCGGATCCGCTCGATGCGCTGGGGGCTGGTGCCCCCGTGGACCAAGGCCGGTCCCGACGGCGGTCCCGACACCAAGGGCCCGCTGCTGATCAACGCGCGCGCCGAGAAGGTCACCGAATCGCCCGCGTTCCGCAACTCGGCCAAGAGCAGACGGTGCCTGGTGCCGATGGACGGCTGGTACGAATGGCGTGGTGAGAAGGGCAAGAAGACGCCGTTCTACCTGCACTCCGCAGATGGTGAGCCGCTGTTCATGGCCGGGCTGTGGACCACGTGGCGGCCCAAGGGCGCCCCGAAGGACGCCGCGCCCCTGCTCAGCTGCACGATCATCACCACGGATGCGGTGGGCCCGCTGGCGGAGGTCCATGACCGCATGCCGCTGACCATCAGTGCGCCTGACTGGGATCGCTGGATGGATCCCGATGCCCCGATCGACGAGGGACTGCTGCGCGGACACGGCGACTTGGACCGGATCGCGATCCGCGAGGTGTCGACGCTGGTCAACAGTGTGCGCAACAACGGGCCGGAGTTGATCGCCGCCGTGGGCCCGCAGGCCGAGCAGACCGAACTCTTTTGACCACGACCGCGCCCCAGCCGCTGGCCGACACCTCCGTCGTCGACGCCATCGGCGCAGACCTGCGTGCCGCGGGCTACACCACCGACGGCGTGGCGGCCCTGCTCGGCGAGCAGGCCGATGCCGCACTGCACCGTGGGGTGTGGTGGCCCGCGCTGCGCGCCACCCGCGCCGCGTCCGCCGAACACCAGGCGCTGGCGCTGCTGGTCCGGATGTTCCTGCTGGGTTCCGAGGAGTCCGGCGAGGCGGTCCGGCGCGCGCTGCCCAGCACCGGCGTCGCGACGCTGGTGGCCCAGGGGGTGCTCGAGACCGCCGGCCCGGACACTGTGCGCGCGGCACTGGACATCCGGCCACACAGCGACGGTGCGCGCGATCTCCTCGTCGTCTCCGATCAGGACGCCGCGATGCGGCCGGGTCCGGTCCGGCGAGACCACGTGCTGGGCATCGGAGGCGCATCGATGTCGTTGGCCCGCGCGGTGATCCGCACACCCGTGGCCCGCGCCCTGGACCTCGGCACGGGCTGCGGCATCCAGGCCCTGCATCTCGACGGCCACTGTGAGCAGATCGTCGCGACCGACACCAACGAGCGGGCGCTGGCGCTTGCCGCGGCGACCGCCCGGCTCAACGGCATGACCTGGGATCTCCGCCGCGGCAGCCTGTTCGAACCGGTGGCCGGTGAGCGGTTCGACCTGATCGTGTCCAACCCGCCGTTCGTGGTCGGCACCGGATCCACCGACTACATCTACCGCGATTCCGGTATGGCCGGAGATGCGTTGTCCCAGAGTCTGATCGAACAGGTCGGCGAGCACCTCGCACCCGGCGGCACCGCCCAGATCATGGCGAACTGGATCGTCCGGCCCGGGTGTGACTGGCGTGAGCGGGTGCAGGGCTGGTTGGCCGGCACCGGCCTGCACGCCTGGGTCGTGCAGCGCGAACTGGCCGACCCGGTCAGCTATGTGTCGCTGTGGCTGGCCGACGCCGGTGAGACACCCGAACAGACCGCGCGACGGGGCGGTGAATGGCTGGACTGGTTCGACGCGGAGGGCATCACCGGTGTCGGTATGGGGCTGATCTGCCTGCGCCGACCGAACGACGGCGAGGCGCCCGAGCAGATCCTGGAAGAGATCACCGGCGCAGACGAACTGGTCACCGGCACCGAGGTGGAGGCGTTCTTCGCACGCCGCGCCTATCTGCGCGACACCGACGACGATGCGCTGCTGGCCGCGCGGCTGAGCACGGCACCGGTGTTCCTGGAACAGCAGTCCCTGCCCGGGCCGGACGGGTGGCAGCAGGTCGGTGCCGCGGTGCGCAGGCCCGGCGGTCCCGCCGCGGTGCTGGGCGTCGACGAGGTGCTGACCGCGCTGCTGGCGGGCTGTCGCGGCGAAGTCCCGCTGGGCGTCCTGATCGACCTGCTGGCCGCCCATCACGGTGTGGACGCTGACGCGTTGGCGCAGGCCGCGCTGCCTGTGGTGTGGGAGGCCATCGGCAGGGGGATTCTGTACCAGGCGCGCTAGCGATGTCGTGCCGGTGGTGCCATGCTGTGAGGTGACTCACAGGGGGGTGGTCATGACCGCGACACAGCCGAGGACCGAAACCGACATCACCGTGCGCAACCCGGCCACGGGCGAGGTGTCGGGCACCGTGCCCATCCACGACGCGCGCACCGTGGCGAACAGGGCCGACGACCTGCGCGCGGCGCAGCCCGAGTGGGAGGCCATGGGCCCTCGCGGGCGCCGCCGCTGGCTCCTGGAGTTCCAGAACTGGCTGCTCGACAACGCCGAGCACCTCACCGAGGTGCTGATCTCGGAGACCGGCAAGTCCCGCGTCGACGCCAGCCTGGAGCCGGTCGCCACCGCCGACAATGTGCACTTCTGGGCCACCCGGGCCGAGGAGTACCTGTCCGATCGACATCCCAAGGCGCACAGCCCGCTGTACCGCGTGAAGCGGTTCACCACGGTCCACCGCCCGCAGCCGTTGGTCGGCGTGATCACGCCGTGGAACTTCCCGTTGGCGATGCCCGGGATCGACGTCGCACCGGCCCTGGCCGCCGGTTCTGCGGTGCTGCTGAAACCGTCTGAGGTGACACCACTTTCAGGGGTCGAGTTCGTGCGCGGCTGGACCGAGATCGGGGCGCCGCCCGTGCTCGACCTGGTCACCGGCTACGGCGACACCGGCGCCGCGCTGATCGACAATGTCGACTACATGCAGTTCACCGGATCGACCGCCACCGGTCGCAAGGTCGCGGTGGCGTGCGCGCAGCGACTCATTCCGTACAGCCTGGAACTGGGCGGCAAGGATCCCGCGATCGTGCTCGCCGACGCCGACCTGGACCGCGCGGCCAACGGGATCACCTGGGGCGGGCTGTTCAACTCAGGGCAGGTCTGCGTCTCGGTGGAACGGGTCTACGTCGAGGCACCGGTGTATGACGCGTTCCTCGAGAAACTCGCGACCAGGGTCCGCGCCGTCGGGCAGGGCACCGACCGCGACACCGGGGCCATGGCGACCGAGGCGCAACGCGACCTCGTGGCCAGGCACGTCGAGGAGGCGACCGCGACGGGCGCCAGGGTGCTCGCGGGCGGTGAGCCCACGGGGGTCGGGACGTTCTTCGCCCCCACGGTGCTGGCCGACGTCGACCAGACCATGGCCTGCATGACCGATGAGACCTTCGGCCCGACGATCCCGGTGGTCAAGGTGGCCGACGAGAACGAGGCGATCCGCCTGGCCAACGACTCCAGTTACGGGTTGTCGGCCACGGTGTGGACCGGCGACCCCCACCGCGGTGAACGCATCGCGCGGCGCCTGGAGGTGGGGGCGGTCAACGTCAACGACGCCCTGGCCAACGTGTTCTGTCCGACGCTGCCGATGGGCGGCTGGAAGTCCTCCGGGGTGGGCTATCGCGCCGGTGGGCCGCACGGGATCCTGAAATATTGTCGCCAACAGGCCATCACGGCGCCGCGGTTCCCGACACAGAAGAGCGAGCTGCTGTGGTACCCGGCGTCGAGACGCAAGTCCCGCTTCGTGCTCGCGGTGATGCGGGCGTCGTCGGCCCGCGGATGGCGTCGTTTCGGGATCAAGCCCCGCGGCGCGCGGTGATCACCGCGTAGGGCGAGTCGAACCGCACCCCGCCGTCGGCGTCGACGTGGTCGCGCAGTGCCGCGGCGAACGCGTCGGCCAGGCTCGTGCGCTGCGCGCCGTCGGCCCGGGCGAACGCGGCCAGGTGCATGGGGGACTCGTGCTGCACGAACCGCAGCGCGGCGTCGAGGTCGTCGAAGCGCCAGGTGAAGGTTCCGGTGTCGATCGCGATGTCGTCGAATCCGGCTGCCAGTCGCCGCTCGGCCCGCTCTGGGTCACCCCACTGATCGGGAGTGAAGGGGGCGGGCGGCGCGTCGGCGAACACCGCCGCGATGGGGTCCGACAGCGGATTGCCCGGCACCCGCTGCCACGCGGAGAACGCCAGTACACCATGGGGTTTGAGGAGCCGTTCGAGCTCTCTGACCTGTCGTTCGGGTTCGACGAAGATGATGCCCATGTTGGACACGGCGATGTCGAAGGCCGCATCGGGCAGGCCGGTGTCGGCCGCGTCGGCGGTCACCCACGTGACGTCCCGGCCACCCGGCTTCGCCACAGCCAGGTCCAGCAGTTCCGGTGTCAGATCCACGCCGGTGACCCGGGCGCCCCGTCCCGCGGCGATCAGCGCGGCGTTGCCGGTGCCGCAGGCGAGGTCCACCACCTCGGCGCCGGACAGCGGGCGCAGCCGATCCACGGTCTCCACCAGTTGGGTGGCGATCGGCGCTATGCGTTGGGCGACGGCCTCATACCGTCCGGCTGACCAGAGGGACACGACGCCACCCTATGCCGGGATGGCCGGCACGCGCGGCGTGCGACCTCATACCCGCGGAATGATGATCCCGCCGTCGAGCACAAGGCTGTTGCCGGTCATGAACGACGACTGGTCGGAGGCAAGGAAGACCGCACCGGAGGCGATCTCAGCCAGCGTCCCGACCCGGCCCAGCGGTGTCAGTGCCGCCGAGGCGGCTTCCTCCTCGGCCGGGGTCCCGCTGGCCTCAAAGGCGTCCTGGGACATCCCGTCGCCGCCGATGACCCCGGGGCACAGTGCGTTGACCCGGATCCTGCGGTCGGCGAGTTCGAGAGCCAGCGTGCGCACCATCTGGATCACCGCCGCCTTGGTCATGCAGTAGACGCCCTCACCCGGGAACACCGCGAACGAACTGACCGATCCGGTGACGATCACCGAGGCATCGTCGGCCAGCAGCGAATGCATCCGGCGGATACACAGCCAGGGTGCCCGTACGTTGACATTCATCATCTCGTCGTACTGGTCGGGGGTGATCTCAGCCAGCGTCCCGTAAGTGATGACACCGGCGTTGAGCACCATCGCGTCCAGGTGCCCGAAGTGCTCGGTCACCGCACCGGCGATCTCGTCGATGAACGCCTCGGAGCGAAGGTCGCCCAGCACAAAGTGGGCCTCGGTCCCGGCGCCGTGCAGTTCCTCGAGCAGTGTCTTGGCGCGCTCAGGATTGCGGCCGGTCAACAGCAACCGTGCGCCTTCCGCGGCGAATCGCCGGGCCATTTCTCGGCCGATGCCGTTGGTGGCTCCGGTGATGAGTACGGTCCTGCCAGCAAGCTGTCCCATGAAGTGGATCCTCTCGTCAGTGGGTGGTGATGGGGCTGTCGAACAATCTCCGGGTGTGGTCGTGCAGCAGACGCAGTTCGGCGATCAGCGTCATGGCTTGGGCGATACCGAACCTCCCGTCGCGGTACAACAGGTTGGTGGTGGCGATGAACCTGTTGATGTGTGCGGTACGGGTTGCCGTCCACGACGACAGTGCCGAGTGGTCGTAGGCCGGTTCGAGCACGGCGGCGACCAGGGCGTGCCGTCGGTCGGCGAGCTCGTCGCGAATGGCGCACCCCGCCATGGCATCCCACCAGTCTGCCGCCGAGGCCAGCGGATCAAATGCAGTGCACGCGCCCGTCAGGCCCAGGATCTCGTCGATTCGGAGATAGACGTCGGCGACGTGGTTGACATCAGTTTCCAGTCGCAGCGCGGTGTCGACCAGGTCGACGGCCTCGTCCCGCAGCAACGTCCAGTCCGGTCGCCGCCGCAGGCTGTCGACAGCGGGCCGGTTCGTGGCGATCATGACGTCGATGTCGAACGCGTCGCCGTGCCTGCGCAGCAGCCGCGCCGCGATGTGCTCGACGAACAGTTGCACCGAGTGCATACGGGGTCGTCGGTCGGTGCCGTGCGGTTCGGGCTGTTGTGCTGCCGTCCACTCGGCGTCGATGTCGAAGAGTTCGCGGACCACCGCGTAGGCGGAGGCCACCGCTGGTGAGCGCACGCCCAGACGCTCCTCGAGCTGATAGATCAGTCCGGGACCGAGGTGATTGATCAGTGAGTCGGCGACCCGGGTGGCGATGATCTCCCGCTCCAGCGGGTGGGACCGGATGTCGCCGAGCGCACTTCGGATCGGGGCGGGGAAGTAGGTGGCCAGTTCACTTCTGAAGGTCGTCGCATCGGGAACAGGGGAGGCCAGCAGTTCCTCGCGGACCACGTTCTTGGAGTGCGCCAGCAGCACTGCGATCTCCGGGCGGGACAGCCCGCGTCCGGCCCGGACCCGGGCGGTCAGTTCCTCCGTGGTGGGCAGCACGTTGGCGTCACGGTCGATGCCGCTGTCCTGTTCCAGGATGGCGATCAGACGCTCGTGCCGGTTGATCAGCTGTGCTGCCTGCGACTCGGCCATGCTGATCGCCAGCAACTGGCCGTCGCACTGGCGCAGCACATGTTCGGCCACATCGGCGGTGGCGGAGGCGAGCACGTCGTTGCGGACCTCGGGCGCGAGTCGTCCGTCCTGCTGCGCGGCATCGATCGCGATCTTGATGTTCACCTCAAGGTCGCTGGTCGCCACCCCGGCGGCGTTGTCGATGAAGTCGGCGTTGATCCGGCCGCCTGCCATGGCGTATTCGATCCTGGCCCGTTGGGTCAGACCCAGGTTGCCACCTTCTCCGATGACCCGGCAGCGGAGTTCACCGGCGTTGACCCGCACCGCATCGTTGGCCGGATCGGCGGCCTCGGCGTGTCCTTCGACCCCGGCCTTGACATAGGTGCCGATTCCGCCGTTCCAGAGCAGGTCGACGTCGGCGCGGAGGATGGCTTTGATCAGTTGATCCGGCGTCACCGACGCCGTCGACAGCCCGAGCCGCTGTTGAGCCGCCGGCGCCAGGTCGATCTGTTTGGCCGATCGGCTCCACACCCCACCGCCCTCGGACAGGGCGCTCGAATCGTAGTCGGCCCAACTGGATCCGGCTGCCTGCGCCAGGGTTCGGCGGGCGGCGAAGCTGGTCTCCGGATCTGGGTCGGGGTCGACGAAGATGTGCCGGTGATCGAACGCGGCGACCAGGCGCAACTGCCGTGACAGCAGCATGCCGTTGCCGAACACGTCACCGGACATGTCGCCGATGCCGACCACGGTCACCGGGTCGGCGGCGACGTCGACACCCATGTCTTCGAAGTGCCGTCGTACCGACAGCCAGGCTCCGCGTGCGGTGATGCCCATCGCCTTGTGGTCGTATCCGGTCGACCCGCCGGAGGCGAAGGCATCGGCCAGCCAGTAACCGCGTTGGCAGGAAAGGGAATTGGCCAGATCGGAGAAACGCGCTGTGCCCTTGTCCGCCGCCACCACCAGATACGAGTCCTCGCCGTCGTAGGCGATGGTCCGGGGCGCGCTGGTGTAACCCGAATCGGTTCGGTTGTCGACGAGGTCCAGCAGGCCGCTGACGAAGATCTCATAGGCCTGCGCCGGGGTGGTGTCCGCCGTGCGTCGGATGAACGCGCCTTTGGCGCCGGACGGCACGATCGGTGCGTTCTTGACCGTCTGGGTTTTCATCAGACCGAGAACTTCGGTGCGGTAGTCCTCGGTGCGATCGGAGAACCGGAGACCGCCCCGAGCCACGGTCGCCGAGCGCACGTGGATTCCCTCGACGGTGTTGGCGTCGACGAAGATCTCGCGCAGTGGCGTCACCGCCGATGTCGCGCCGAGTTTCCGCGAGTCGAATTTGAACGACGCATACGGCTTGGGTGTTCCATCTGAATTCTGTTGAAACCAGTTGGTGCGCAGCATGGCTGAGACGAACGATTCGAACGACCGCAGAATGCGGTCTTCGTCGAGGGTGTCGGCCTTCTCGATGTCCGCAGCGATCAGCTCGCGGTGTGTGTTGATCGATTCGGCTCGGTCGACAGTGTCCGGATCGAAGCGGGCATGCAGATAACCGACGAAGTGTCCGACGAAGTCGGGCCGTGACCGCAGGACGGTGGCGATGTAGGCGTGGGAGAAGTTCAGGCCGGTCTGACGTAGGAATCGACCGGCGGCACGGACGAGTACCACGTTGCGCCAGGAGATTCCGGCCGTGCAGATCAACGATGCGTATTCGTCGATCACGAAGTCGTATTCGGCCTGAGCCGAGAACGCATCCCGGAGTTTGTCGCAGGCCTGCGGGTGGAGATCATGCTCGACGTCAAAGGTGAACCGGTGCAGCGACCCTCGCGTCAGATCCCGGCCATCGGCGATGTTGTCCTGTCGAAGCGTTCGCAGCCCCAGGTGTTCGAATGCCCGGCACACCTCACCCAGCGGTGGCTGCCCGTCGGGCCACCAGATGATGGCCTCCAGTTGTCCGGTGCTGTCCGGGTTCTCGATGAACATCTGGGGGTGGGGCACCGCCGCCACCGTGGCGAGCAGGCCGGTGATGGCCCCGGAGGTGTGAGTGGCTGCCGTTGACATGTCCTGATCTCCTCATGACGGATCGACGCATGTCGGCGGCAGCCGTCACGCGTAGCGGAACGTTGTGGTGAACTGCTCCGAGTTGTGTTTCAGCGGTAGGTGTGTCGGGTCAGACGCGGTGTACGCGCCAGTTGACCCCGGGTCCGCCGATGTGGACGTCGTTCGCAGTCGATGCGCGCATGCGTTCGCCGGGGGAGTAGTCCGGTGAACTCGAGATGACCACCCGGTCAGCCGAATTGACCACCACGACCTCGCAGTCCAGCACCGAGAGGTCGGCGATGACCTGGCCCTCGAAGCTGGACACCGTGACGTCGGCTCCGGATATGCCGAGGAACCTGCCGTCGTGGACCGCCGGTACCGCGAACGTCAACACATAGAGGTCCGAGCCGGACAGATCGACGTACGGGCCCCGGATGCACTCCATCCCCTGTGCTGCTCCGACGAACCAGGACATGGTGGTGTAGTCGTAGGGCTCCTCCCGGAACCCGGTCTTCACATCCAGGAACTCGAACCGGCCGTCGCCCAGCGGGCGCCACCATTCCTGGTAGCGGTCGACACCCCGCAGCACCGACGGGTCCACCACCAGACCGGTGCCGTCGAAGTGTGGGTGGGCGGCCAACCGACGTTCGATCGACGGTCGCAGACCCGCCAACTGCACGGGGTCGACGGTTCCGTCCTCGGCCACTTCTGAGTACAGCGCAGCGGCTTCGGCGGCTCCCTGTCGGAGCGCGCTGAAGATGTCCTCGACCACCCCGGCCACGTGTGCGGCCGCCTGGGTCAGCTGGACGTCCAGGTTTCCGCACTCATTTTGTCCTCCGAGCATTACGCCGCTTGTCACCGGCCACTGCCCGCAACTGCAGTTGACGTATCCGGCGGGTACCCGCCTGGGCATGTGCCCTGGCCAGCCGGGCGGCGAGTTCGCTGTCCTCGGCTTCGATGGCTGCCACGATCTGGGCGTGGGCGTGCTGCACCGCGTCCTGGTCCAATTCGTCATCCGGGTGCGGCAACCACATCACATCGGCTGTCTCACCGAGGATCCTGATCTCGCTGCGGGTGAGCCGCTCGGACTGTGAGGCGACCGCCAGTGCCAGGTGGAAACGACTGTCTGCCTGGTATCTGGCTGCCGGCGTGGTGGCGGCCGGCAGCAGTTCCATCACGGCATGCAGTCGTTCCACATCCTCCTCGGTGGCACGTTCGGCTGCGACGAAGGCGATGGCGGCTTCGATCGCCATCTGTTCGTCTCCGAGATCGCGCCATTCGGTGGAGCTCAGGCCCCGCAGCCGTTCATGGAGCACCTCCGTCGGGGTACCCCTGTCGGCACGGATGAAGGATCCACCGTTGCGGCCCCGACGGGTCTCGATCAGTCCCTGATTCCGCAGGTTCATCAGCGCTTCTCGCAGCGTGACGGTCGAAACGCTCAGCTGGGCGGCGAGTTCGGTCTCCGAGGGCAGCTGCTCACCGTCGCTGAGCAGTCCCAGGTGAACGGCCGAAGCGATGCGCTGGCTGACCTCTTCGACGCGCCCGCTGTCCGACAGAGGTGAGAACACCGTCCGTCGGGTCAGCTGGTGCTGTGAATCAACGTTGGCGGTCACTGTCGTCTCGTGTGTCGGGGTGCACGGCTTCGTGTCGGGTGGCGGCGGAGTTCGATGCTACCGGGGGGCCTCGGCTCCGGCTGTCAAAGCCGAACTGACCGCGGTGACCGCCTCCTCCAGAATGTCGAGGCCCTCGTCGAGTTGGGCGTCGGTGATGATCAGCGGGGGCAGCAGCCGGATGACATTGCCATAGGTGCCTGCTGCCAGGGCCAGGACGCCGTTGCGGTGGCAGTGGCCGGTCACGTCGGCACAGGCCTGGGCGTTGGGCGTGGTGGTGCCGGGGATGACGAACTCGAGGCCGCGCATGGCGCCGCGCCCGCGGACATCACCGATGATGGGGTGGCGGTCGCGCAGGGCATTGAGCCGAACCTCGATGCGTTGCCCGATCTGGCGGGACCGGTTGACCAGGTCCTGTTGCTCCAGAGTCGCGATGGTGCCCAGCGCGGCCGCACAGGCGATCGGGTTGCCGCTGTAGGTGCCGCCGAGGCCACCCTTGTGCACGCTGTCGAGGATCTCGGCGCGCCCGGTGATGGCCGACAGCGGCAGCCCGCCGGCGATGCCCTTGGCGGTGACGACGATGTCGGGCACCACCCCCTCGTGTTCGATCGCGAACATGTATCCGGACCGGCCGAATCCGCTCTGGATCTCGTCGGCGATGAAGAGGGCGCCCGCGTCACGGGCCCACTCGGACAATGCCGGCAGGAAGCCCTCGGCCGGCACGATGAAACCGCCCTCGCCCTGGATGGGTTCGATGACGATCGCGGCCACGGCGTCCCGGCCGACCTGCTTCTCGATGATGTCGATCGCCCGCGCTGCGGCCTCCGCGCCGGTCAATCCGTCGCGGAACGGGTAGGACATCGGGGCCCGGTAGATCTCGTTGGCGAACGGTCCGAAGCCCTGTTTGTTGGGCACGGCCTTGGCCGTCATCGCCATCGTCAGATTGGTACGCCCGTGGAAGGAGTGGTCGAACACCACGATGGCGCTGCGGCCGGTGACGGCCCGGGCCACCTTGACGGCATTCTCGACGGCTTCGGCGCCGGAGTTGAACAGGATCGAGCGCTTCTGGTGGTCACCCGGGGTGAGGCGGTTCAGGTTTTCGCACACTTCGACGTAGCCCTCGTAGGGGGCGAGCAGGAAGCAGGTGTGGGTGAACTCGGCGACCTGCCGCTGCACCCGTTCGACGACCGCCGGTGCGGTGTTGCCGACGTTGAGAACACCGATGCCCGAGCCGAAGTCGATGAAGGTGTTGCCGTCGACGTCTTCGAGGAGCGCGCCGTTGGCCCGCTGGATGTAGACCGGCAGAGTGGAGGCGATGCTGTCCGGGACCGCGGCGGTGCGCCGGGCGTGCAGCTCGAGTGACCTCGGACCGGGGAAGGAGGTCACCATACGGCGCTGGATGGTCTCGGTGGTGGTCACTGGGTGTCCTTTCGCAGAAAACGTTGAGGGGGTGGGGCCGCCGGCCGGGTGGGTCGGCGGCCCCGGGTGGGGTTATCGGTTGGTCTTGTCGGCCCGCGGAATTGCGTCGGCAAACGGTGCATCACTCTTCTCCGCCCGACCGCTGATGAGCATGTAGATCGTGCCGGCGGCGATGACGGTGACCAGCATGACCGACACGATGTTGTTGTCGATCCACGGCACGTCCGGGGTTCGCGGCCAGACCATGTTGGTGATGGCGGCAACGCCCCAGACCAGGGCTGCGATGTTGACCGCCATGCCCCAGCGCCCGAGGGTGAACGGACCGGACGGCTGCCAGCCTTTGAGCCGTGCTCGCAGTGCGGCCAGCACCACCATCTGGAATCCGAGATAGATGCCGGCGGTGGCGAAGGAGACGATCTTGGCCAGCGTGTCGGTGGAGATGAAGGTGATCATCAAGATGAGCGCGGGAACCAGACCGGCGATCGTCAGCGCCAGCAGCGGAACCCGGCGGGTGGGTGAAACCCGGCTAAGGGCGGCACTTCCGCTGATCATGCCGTCGCGGGCGTAGGAGAACAGCAGACGGCTGGCGGCCGCCTGCAGGCTCAGGGCACCCGAGATGAAGGAGACCAGCACGATCAGCAGCACGATCTTGGAGCCGACGTCACCGAATGCCGCCTGCAGCACGGTGTTGATCGGATCGGTGTCCTCGCCGCGCATCACGGCGCCGAAGTCGGTCACCGCCAGGGTCAGGGCCATCGTGATGAAGATGGCGGCAGCGCCACCGACGTAGATGGTCATCCGCATGGTCTTGGGAATCCGCCGGCCCGGGTTCGGGACCTCTTCGGCGACGTCACCACACGCTTCGAATCCGTAGAACTGGTAGACACCGATCAGGCCTGCGGCCAGGAAGGCCCAGATGTAGGCATCCGGAGCGCCGGCGCCGAACGAGTCGAAGAAGATCGAGAAGTCGTGGTTGCGTGCGGTCAGCAACAGCCACACGCCGACGGCGAGCGCGCCGAGGAGTTCGGCGGTGAAGCCGATCCGGGCGAACAGCGAGAGTGTCCTGGTGCCGAGGAAGTTGATGCCCGTGGAGATGGCCAGCAGGACCAGACCGACGACGACCGTGGAACCTGTGGTGTGTTCGATGCCGAACAGCGCACAGATGTAGGGGGCCGACCCGTAGGCCAGGGCGGCGATGGTCGCGAACAGCGCCATCATGTAGATCCAGCCGGTGATCCAGGCCCATCGTCGGCCCCAGAGTCGTCGGGCCCAGGGGTAGATACCGCCGGCCAGCGGGTACTGCGAGACGATCTCGCCGAACACCAGGGCAACCAGCAGCTGTCCGAGGCCCGCGATGACCAGTGCCCAGATCATCGGAGGTCCGCCGGCGGCCAACGCGATGCCGAAGGTCACGTAGATGCCGACGACCGGGGACAGGTAGGTGAAGCCGAGGGCGAAGTTGGCCCACGGTCCCATGTCGCGTTTGAACTCGTTGTTGAATCCGAGACTGCGCAGCTGGGCGTCGTCGTCGTCGGTCATCGCATCCTGTCCTGGTGGATCTGCTGTTAGGGACATTCTGGATCTCCTGAGGAGTGAGGGAAGGGATGGGGGTCTGCTGTCGAGGCGTTCCGAGGGGTTCGGCCTACGTTAAACAGTAGAACTATGAGGTTAATTGTTTTATCTCGGTCGTGTGGCGTTTTTCGCTGATCTGCAATGCTTTTCGGCTCTCAGGTGGATGAAGAAAGTGTTCTTCGTTGGTGTCGGCCTTCGAACGCAGCGGCTTCCGCCGACGCCATGTCCAGCGTCGCACTCGCACTCGCCTTGATCAGCCGGGCGAGGGCGGGCGCCCGGCCGGCACGCTGGGCCAGTGCCACGGCACGCGCTTCCACTTCCGTGCCGGGCAGGGCGTCAGCCGCCCAGCCGCGACGGGCGAAGTCGGCGCCGCTGACCGGGTCGTCGAGCACGGCCATCAGCGTGGCCGCCTCTCGCCCGCCGATCCGGTGCAGCATCTGCAGGTGGGCGCCTCCGGGGTGAATTCCGTTGGCCACGAACATGGAACGCAGATAGGCATCCTCGGCCACCACCCGCACGTCGGCGGCCAGTACGAGATTGAGCCCGGCACCCACGGCCGCACCGCGCACCGCCGCGATGATCGGGACCCGGCTGTTGCGCATCACCTCGAACAGCTCATAGACGTTGGCAATGTCGGAAAGGGCCTGCGGTTCACCATGTCCGACCGCACTCAACAGCTCGCGATGCGCGCCGGCGCAGAACGCATCGGCTGTTCCGGCCAGCACCAGCGCGCCGATCGTGGCGTCGTCATCGACGCTGCGCAGAGCCGCCAGCAGGGCGCGGGCACTGTCCCCGGTGAGCGCGTTCTTTCGTTCCGGGGCCTGCATCCGTATCAGGGCCACGCCCGGTGCCGGATGCTCGATCACCACTTCCGCCATGTCGGCTCCCTGCTCGCTCATGCCGTCCACTTCACGTGGGCGGCCCGGGTCTTGGTGTAGAACTGCACGGCGCTGCCGAGCTCCGCACTTCCCAGCGCCGATGCCTTGGCCCCTCCGAAGGGCAGGTGCGCCTCGGCGCCGACTGTGGGCCGGTTGACGTGCACCATGCCGGTGTCGGACTCATGGATGAACCGCTGGGCAGCGGTGAGGTCGCTGGTGTAGATGGCGGCCGAGAGTCCGTACTGCACAGCATTGTTCAGTGCGATGGCGTCATCGATGGTGTCGAATTCGTGGACCGAGACGACGGGCCCGAAGATCTCCTCGTGCATCGCCGCGCCTTCGTTGGGGGCGCGCAGCAGGGTCGGCTCCAGGTACCAGCCGTGGGCGTGATCGCCATCGGACATGACACCGCCGCCGCGGACCACCTTGGCGCCGTCACGTACGGCGGCTTCCAGGACCTCGCGGCTGGCGTTGAACTGCTGCTGCGATGCCATCGGTCCGATGGTGGTGGACTCGTCCAGGCCGGGTCCGACCACCAACTGGTCCACCGCGGCCTCCAGTCGCTGCTGGACCTCGTCGATGATCTCGCGGTGCGCCAACACCCGGCTGCTCGACGTGCACCGCTGGCCCGAGGTGCCGTAGCCGCCCACCATGATCGCCGAGATCGCCTGGTCCAGATCGGCATCGGGCATCACGACCAGAGCGTTCTTACCGCCCATCTCGCATTGGGTGCGAATGGCGTGGGCGCTGGCCTGAGCCGCGATTCGCAGGCCGGTCGCGGTCGACCCGGTGAAGCTGATGCCGGCCACTGCGGCATGTGAGGTCAGCACCGGACCGACCACGGATCCCGAACCCAGCACCAGGTTGAGCACTTCGGGTGGAACTCCGGCCTCCAGATACGTCTGCACCAACAGCGTCGCCGTCAACGGGGCGATCTCGGCAGGCTTGAGCACCACCGCATTGCCGTACACCAGCGCGGGCGCCAGCTTCCAGTTGGTGATCATGGCGGGGAAGTTCCACGGGCAGATCAGCCCGACCACACCCAGCGGAGCACGGAAGGTGTAGCCGTACTCCTGCGGTGTTGCCAGATTTGCGGTGTATCCGTCCGGGTGGCGGGCGGTGCCGGCGAAGTAACGGGTCTGCTCGATCATCCGGCCGGCCTCGACGCGGGACTCGGTGATCGGTTTGCCCATCTCCAGGGTGATGGCACGGGCGAACTCCTCACGGCGCGTGAGCATGATCTCTGCGGCACGGGCCACGATGTCGCCACGTTCGAAGGCCGAGGTCCGGCCCCAGGCCTTCGCCGCGCCGGCGGCGGTCTCGATGGCCTCGGCCATGTCCGCGGCGCTGGCCGAGGGCACGGTGGCCACCGTCTGCCGGATGTCGGCGGGGTTCTGCAGCGTCCAACTCGCTTCGGCGGCGCGCCATTGACCACCGATGTGGTTGAGCGGTACGGGCGCGTGCACACTCGGTGTGCTGGTGGTCGTTGTCGTGCTGGTGGTCGTCACGGCGTGGTCGTCCTTTCGGTGTGAGATCGAGTTGTCGGGGCTGAGGTCACAGCACGCCGGCCGCGTGTAGTCGGCAGAGTTCCTCGTCGGTGAGCCCGGCGTGACGGGCGAGCACTCGGTGGGTGTCGGCGCCGACGGCGGGCACCCGGCCGGTGCCCGAGTCGACTCCGGGGCCGGTCAGTCGCGAGGTCAGCAGTCCGGGGTAGTCGTGCGTGCGGTTGAACACCCCGAGCTCGTGAGTGGCCGGGTCTTCGACCATGTCGGCGACCGTCCGGATCGGTGCAGCCAGCAATCCGGCGTCGAGCAGGATCTGGGTCAGTTCCTCGGTCTTGAATCCAGAAGTCGCTGCCGCGACGGCACTCTCGACTCGATCCCGGTGGCGGACCCGGCCGGCATTGGTGGCCAGTTCAGGATCGTCGAGCAGATGCTCGGCACCGATCGCGCGGCAGAGTGTCGGCCACATCCGGTCGTTGACCGTGCCGGTGATGACGTCGCCGTCGGCGGTGGGGAAGCCGCCGTACGGCACGATCGACGGATGGTGGGACCCCCATCGTCCCGGCACCTCGCCGCTGACACTCACCGAGGCCACCAGGGTGCCCAGGACGCCGACCGCGGTTTCGTACAGGGAGGTGTCGATGTGGGTGCCGACGCCGCTGTTGCGGGCCACCCCGAGCGCGGCGATGATCTGGCCGGCCGCGGTCAGCCCGGTGGCGATGTCGGTCATGGCGATACCGAAGCGGGCCGGTTCACCGTGGCGTGATCCTGTGACGCTCATCAGGCCGGACATGCCTTCGACGACGATCTCGGTGCCGGGGTATCCGGCATACGGACCGCTGCGGCCGAAACCGGAGATGGCGCAGGTGACGACGGCCGGATTGTGGGCAGCCAGGGTGTCATGGTCCAGGCCGTACCGCTCGGCGACTCCGGGGCGGAAGTTCTCCACCACGATGTCGCAGTCGGTCACCAGTCTGTGCACCAGTTCGCGCCCGGGCTCAGTGGTGAAATCCAGTGCAACCGAGGACTTGCCGCGGTTCAGCGCGGCGAAGTAGGCGCTGATCTCGTCCCGGTCGTCGATGAAGGGCGGGCCCCAGGCCCGGGTGTCGTCACCGACCCCGGGCCGTTCGATCTTGATGATCTCGGCACCGAGTTCGGCGAGGAAGAGCGTGCAGTACGGTCCGGACAGGATCCGGGTGAAGTCGAGGACTCGCACGCCGGCCAGTGGGAGGTCATGGCCCGCCTCGGCGTTCTGGGTGGAACTCATCGGCTCACTCCTGCGGCGCAGCGTTCAGTTTCGGAGACGAAGGCATCGAACAGTTGGTCAAGTGCGCGAGGATCCGCTTCGGCGTGTTCGGGGTGCCACTGGATCCCGACGATCCACTCTGTGGGGTCAGTCGACTCGATGGCTTCGACGATTCCGTCGTCAGCGGTCGCGGCGCTGACGAAGCCATCGGCCACCCGGTCGACGGCCTGGTGATGACCGGACTTCACGATCAGCGTCTGGGTTCCGAAGATCCCGGCCAGCCGAGACGCCGGTGCCAGCGAAATCCGTTCGGAGATGAAGATCGTATCCGTCGTGGGCCCGTGGTGTATCGCCCAGTCGACGATGTCGGGGATCAGCGAACCGCCGTAGGCCACGTTGATCAGCTGTGATCCGCGGCAGATGCCGAGGATGGGAACGCCGTTGTCGCGGGCCGTGCGCACCGCGGCGATGGCGTACTCGTCGATGGTGCGGTTGACCCCGTAGAGGCCGGGCTGGTCGGCCGGCAGCCCGTACAGTGTCGGGTCGATGTCTCCGCCACCCAGCATCACCAAACCGCTTGCCCCATCAAAGCTTTCACTCAGACCGGGATACGGGGGATGTGCCGTGTCGACGAATCGGACGTCGACTCCACGGGTCTGCAGGCTCTTCCGGACCGCGCGTTCGGCGGCGATGGACAACCGCAGGAACGGAGCGGGCAGGCTCTGGTCGTCGGCCGATCCGATCACCAGCACGGTGGTCACGACCGGACTCCCATGTCGGGCGCGGGGAAGGGATAGCGCAGACCGGGCAACCAACGCTGCCAGGCGTCGTGAATGGTGCCGTTGGCCAGTGCCTGTGCCAGCCCTTCGTCGAGGGTCTGCAGCACCGCGGGTTTGTCCTGGGCCACGGCCAGCGCCCAGCGGTTGCCGGTCGGGACTGAGAATGCGATGGCGAGATCCTCGGCGTCGGTGAGTGGTTGCAGGGCCACCTCGTCGTCGACCACGGCGTCCACCGCGCCGGACCTCAGGGCCGCCACCAGTTCGCCGAGGACATCCTCGCCGCTGGCATCGAAGGGTACGACCTCTGCTCCGGTGAAGGTCTGGGCCAGCGCCATATTGGTCGAATCGGCGATGGCCAGGACCCGCTTGCCGACCAGATCGGCGGCGCAGGTGATGCCCTCGCCGCGGCGCACCAGGATGGCCTCGTCGAACACCGCGTACGGGCGGGTGAACGACACCAGCGTGCTGCGGTGCTCGGTGATGCCCTGGCCGCACAGGATCGCGTCCCCGGCACCGTCGTTGAGTGCCGGGATCATCTCGCTCCACGGCAGGTGCACCCACTGCACCTCGCGGCCGATCTCTGCGGCGATCGCGTGCGCGACGTCGACCTCATAGCCGACGCGGTCGGCTTCGGCCGTCGCCTTGGTGAACAGTGGGGGGGACTCGATGTTGACGCAGATCAGGCGCAGCGGTGAGGTCATCGGGTCACCTGGCCCGGGGTGAAGGTGATGGGCAGGACGACAGGCCCGGTGTTGCCGCTGTCGGGTAACCACTTCTCACCTGGGGCGCGACGTGGTGAGATCAGCCGCTGCGCGAGCAGGGGCAGCGCCTCGCTCATGTCACTGCGGGCGATGAAGTGACCCAGGCAGTGGTGGACACCGCCGCCGAACCCGAAATGCGGCCGGCGTTCCCCGGTGATGTCGAACGAGACGTCGACATTGCCGGTGTCGTCGGTTCCGGCCAGCCCGCTGAGCAGGTGGACTGTGGTGCCCTTGGCGATCTGCACACCCTGGAATTCGAAGTCCTCCAAGGCCTCCCGGGTCACCCAGGTCACGGTCGGGGCCACCCGCATGACCTCTTCCACCGCGGCACGGCCCAGCTCGGGCCGCGCGGCCAGCAGCTCCCACTGGTCGGGGTGGTCGAGGAAGGTCGACATTGCCAGGCTGACCTGGTTGCGGGTGGTGTCCATGCCGGCGAAGATCGCGTTCACCAGGGCCGTCCGCAGTTCCAGGCGCGACATCTTGGCCTCGTCCTGGGCTGCCTGAACCAGCTTGGTGACGAAGTCGTCCTTCGGATTCTGCGTGCGATCCGCGATGAGGTCCTCGGCGTACTTGTTCAGACCGGCCATGGCGGCCTCGATGCGGTCCAGGTCGTCGCGGATCGTGACGCCGAGCGCAAGTCCGACCACCGAGGACCATTCCGCGATGCGCTTCCACTCGGTTTCCGGGATGCCGAGCAGGATGGCGATCACCCGCGCGGCATACGGCTCGGCGAACTCTGAGACGAATTCGCACTCACCGCGTTCGATGAAGTTGTCGATCAGTTCGTTGGCGAGCGCCTGGAACCGGGGGACCAGGCCCTCGATGAGCCGGGGGGAGAAGGCCGGGTTGTGCAGCCGCCGCAGCCGGGCGTGATCCGGTCCTTCGAAGTTGATCAGGGTGGAGCGCCAGAATTCGTGGAACAGTCCCTCGGTGACGCCGTTCTTGTCCGGCCAGGCCCAGCTGCCCTGCCGCAGCCGGCGGTCCTTGAGCAGCTTGGCCATCTCGTCGTAGCGCAGCACCGCGAGGCCGTAAGGGGTACGGGCATACCAGCTCTGGGCCCGGGCGGCCAGGGCCTCCTCGGAACGCATCGAGAAGTTCGGATCCGCCATGTCGAGGAAGGGCGGTTCGGCGATCGTCGCGGTCTGTACATCCGTGCTCATGGGGTGTCTCCTGTGGTGCGGGGCGGAACGGGGGAGAGGGATGGTGATGGCCAGTCGGGCGGGCGTTTCTCGGCGAAGGCGGCCAAGCCCTCCCGGTAGTCCGCCGAGCAGGCCGAGGACCGCCACTGGCCGTCCTCCACCGACAGTGCTTCGGCCAGCGGCCGGTCCTGGCCGTTTCGCAGGGCGGCTTTGGCGTTTCGTTGCGCATTCGGGCTCTTGGCCGCGATGGTCGTGGCCAACTGAAGGGCCGCACCGACGGCATCGTCGTCGACCAGCACGTCGACGATGCCGTAACCGTGTGCCTCGGCGGCCGACAGCCGCCGGCCGGTGAAGATCAATTCGGCGGCCCGGCCGATACCGATCCTGCGGGGCAGCAACTGGGTGCCACCGCCGCCGGGGATGATGCCGACACCGGTCTCGGGCAGACCCACCAGCGCCGTGCTGTCGGCGACCACCACATCACAGGTGAGCGCGAGTTCCAGTCCGCCGCCCAGCGCCATCCCGGACACCGCGGCAAGAGTGGGCACAGCCAGATCGAGCAGCGCCTGGGTGGCCGCGGTCGAGTGGCCGCGGGCCGCCAGCAGTCCCGGCTCATCGAGGCTGCGGCGCTCCTTGAGATCGGCGCCCACCGAGAAGAAACGGGGGTCAGCCGAACTCATCACCACGACCCGGACGTCGGGACGGCTGTTCAGTTCGATTGCTGCCGAGGCGATCTGGTCGGCCTGCTCGGTCGACAGAGCGTTGCGCGCCTCGGTGCGGCACATCACCAACTCCGCGACACCGAAGGCGTCGACACTGACCGTCACGCCGCTCACAGCTGGATCCAGGTGGTTTTGAGCTGTGAGTACTTCTCCAGTGCGTGCAGGGACTTGTCCCGGCCGAATCCGGACTGACCGTAACCGCCGAACGGCACCGACACATCGGCGGCGTCGTAACAGTTGACGAACACGGTGCCCGCCCGGATGTCGCGGGACACGGTGTGCGCGGTGGACAGATCGGTGGTCCACACCGAGGCCGCCAGACCGTAGGGGGTGCCGTTGGCGATGGCGACGGCCTCCTCGGTGGTGTCGAACGGCAGGACGACCAGTACCGGACCGAAGATCTCCTCCTGGGCGGCAGCGGAATCCTCTGGCGCGCCGGTGATCACGGTCGGCTGCAGGTAGGAGCCGCCGGGGATCACTTCGGCGCGTTCACCGCCGGTGAGGATTTCGGCACCGGAGGCCCGGGCCGCGTCGATGTGGCCGAGGACCCGTTGCAGGTGCCGTTCCTCGACCATGGCGCCCTGTGCGGTGGCGGGGTCCAGCGGGTCGCCGGGCAACCAGTTCTGGGTCCGCGCCACGACCGCGTCGACGAGCTCGTCATAACGTGACCGGTGCACGATCAAACGGGAACCGGCCGAACAGATCTGTCCCTGGTTGAAGAAGATTCCGCCGGCCACACCGTCGGCGACCTGGTCGACGTCTGGCGCGTCGGGCATGACGATCTGCGGGCTCTTGCCGCCGAGTTCGAGTGCGACCTGCTTGATGTTGCTGTCGGCGGCATCCCGCAGCAGTTGGCGGCCGACGGGACCCGACCCGGTGAAGCACAGCAGGTCGACGTCGTTGTGCCGGGCCAGTGCCGAGCCCGCCGTCTGCCCGAATCCGGGGACCACGTTGAACACACCGTCGGGCAGGCCGGCTTCGACGGCCAGTTCGGCGAACCGCAATGCGGTCAGCGAAGACAGTTCGGCCGGCTTGAGGACCACCGAGTTGCCCATGGCCAGTGCTGGGGCGACCTTCCACGCGGTCAGCATCAACGGGAAGTTCCACGGCACGATGGCGCCCACCACGCCGACGGGCTCCCGGGTGATCATCGACAGCACGCTGGGATCGCTGGGTCCGATCTCGTCATAACGCTTGTCGATCGCTTCGGCGAAGAAGTCGAATGACTGCACCACCACCCGCATGTCCACGCCGATCGCATCGGACACCGGCTTGCCCATGTCCCAGGACTCCAGCAGGGCGAGCTCGTGTTTGTGTTCCTCGACCAGGCGGGCCAGCCGCTGCAGGACGGCCCGGCGCTGCCGGGGATGCTGTCGGGCCCACCGTCCGTCGGCGAAGGCGTCTCGGGCGGCCCGCACGGCACGGTCGACGTCGGTGGTGTCGCCGGCGGCGATCTCGGCGATGATCTGGCCGTCGCGCGGTGACACGCTGGGGAAGCGTTGCCCGCTCTGGGCGGGGACGAACCTGCCGTCGATGAAGCAGTCGACGCGGCTGATCAGGTCGCGGGTGGCGCTGATGTTGTCCATCAGGGTGGCGGTCATGACAGAACTCCGGTCAGTAGTCGGGCCGGGTCGACGATGGCGTCGAAGAGGGCTTGTTCGTACGCCGTCTCCTCGGCGTCGTCCTCCGGATGCCACTGCACGGCCAGCACCGGACTGGTGCGGTGTGCGATGGCTTCGATGCAGCCGTCCGCGGCGCGGCCGACGACTGTGAGGTCGCGGCCGAGTTGGTCGACGGCCTGGTGATGGTAGGTGGACACCGAGGCGTGGGTGGTTTGCATGACCCGGGCCACCGCGGAGCCGTGGTCCAGTGTGACGTCGTGGAATCCGTGGCCGTGATCGACCTCGGAGGCCGGCAGATCGGTGATCAGCGTGCCGCCGAGGGCGACGTTGAGCACCTGCATGCCGCGGCAGATCGCCAGCGCGGGCATGCCGCTGGAGACGACGTCGCGGGCGAGTTGCAGGTCCACTGCGTCATGGACCGGGTCGTACGGCCCGTGCGACGGGTGTTCGTCGGCCGATGCCCCGTAGTACGCCGGGTCCAGGTCGCGGCCGCCGGGAAGCACGATGCCGCGGTAGGCATCCAGCGGATGCCGATGATCGGTGGCCATCGGGGCCAGGATCACCGGCTCCCCACCTGCCCGGTAGACGGCCTCGGCGACCTTCTGCGAGGCGACGATGCCCGCTCGGCGCAATCCGTCGACCTTGGGTGAACGCATGGCCGCGATCGCGATGGGTGGGCGCATGTCAGACGCCTGCCTGCAGATACATGCTGCGCTCCCAGTCGGTGACCGTGCCGCAGTAGCGGGCCCATTCGTCGTTCTTGAGCGCGATCAGCAGGCCGGCAAGTTCCGGGGTGAGCGAAGACTTGACGAACTTGCCCTCGGCGAACAGTTGGACTGCCTCGCCCAGTGTGCGTGGGATGGTCTGCACACCGACGCTGTCCGGATCGGTCTCGTTGTTGATGCCGTCCTCGATCTGGGCCAGCAGCAGTGCGTGTGACAGGTAGGGGTTCACGGCCGAATCGGGCAGCTTGTATTCCAGTCTGCCGTTCCCGGACAGTCGCACCGTGCAGGTCTTGTCCTCCATACCCCAGTCGATCTGGGTCGGAGCGAACTGGCCTGCGTCCCAGTAACGTTTGTAGCTGTTGACGGTCGAGCCCATCACGATCATCGATTCGGTGGCGTGGTTGAGCATGCCGCCCAGCGCGTATCGGGCGACCGGAGTCAGGTGCAACTCGGAGCGTCCCGGCTCGCAGAACGCGTTGACTCCGTCACGCCACAGGCTGATGTTGTGGTGGCATCCGGTGCCCATCACCCCGGGGGCGATCTTGGGCATGAAGGAGGCGGTCACACCGAATTCGCGGGCGACCTGCCGGCAGATCATCCGGTAGGTGATCAGCCGGTCAGCGGTCAGTTCGACTGAATCGAACATCCAGTTCAGTTCCAGCTGACCGGCATCCTCGTAATCGCCCTCGATCATGGTGAAGCCGAAGGCGGTGGCGTAACGGATTAGCTGCTGATAGATCGGGCGCATCCGCTCGAGTTGTTCGAACTCGTAGGACGGGTTCTCGCCGGGCCGGCTGACAACAGCCAATTCCTCACCGAGCCAGGTCATCTCGGGCTCGCAACCGGTGCGCATCTCCATGCCGGTCTGCTCCCGGAATCCGCTGTGTACCCGGCGCAGGTGTCCGCGGGCATCGCCGGCGAACGGTGACCCGCCGATACCGGGACGGTGATCGGGTTCGTAGATCGAGCACATGAACCGGGCCGCCTTGGGATCCCAGGGCAGGACGGTGAAGGTGTCCAGATCGGGAATCGCCTGGAACTCCGGCGCGGCCGGGCCGCCGCCCAGGAGCTCTCCGTCGAGCGCGGAATGGAAGTCGGCGACCGCGGAACGGTGCATCAGGATGCCGTTCTCCAGGTTGCGGGCCAGTTGGGCGGCCGGCGAGATCTTGGCCATGATCTTCCCGCTCAGCGTGACGATCTGGTAGTAGATCGTCTCGACACCGGCTTCGATGGCTGCGGTGATCTCCGCGGGTATACGACTGTTCTGTTCCTGATGATCGCTGAGTGCTGTCATGCTTTGGCTCCTGTGGGCGTGGCGAACGGGTCGGTTGCGCGGGCCAGTGCGCTGCGATGCACAGACTGCTGGCTCGGTGGAATGTTGATGGAGACGATGGCGACGAGGGCGTCGTCGCGGCGGTACTCGATGACCGCGCCGGCCCGTAGTCCATCGGGATCGAGTGTGCCGGTTACGACTTCGCTGATGTCGGCGATGGAGGGAACCCCGAACCCCTGGATTCGCAGTTCGCCCTGGTCGCTCCAGAAGCTGGGTACCGGGGCGAAGGGCTGTTCGGGTCCGGGTTCACCGGTCAGGGACGCGACCAGGGCGCGGGCGCCGTGTTTGGCGGAATCATTGGGCATGAACCAGTGTTCGACGCGTCGCGGTGCTCCACCGAACCGCGGATTGTGGAAGCGGGCTATGTCACCGACGGCGATGACGTTGCGCGCCGGCGCGGTCGCACCGCCCACCACGCTCAGATGTTCATCGCAGAGCACGCCGTCGGTGAGGTCCAGGCCGTTGCCCTCCAGCCATTCGACATTGGGTTGGCTGCCAACGGATTCCACGATGACATCGGCGGCCAGGTCGGTGCCGTCGGAGAGTGTGATGACGGCTTCGGCGGGCTCGTCGCTGATCGCCGACACCTGTACACCAGTTCGGAAGGTGATCGCGTTGTCCTGGTGGACAGCTGCGACCGCGGTGCTCAGGTCCGGGCCGAACGCCGCCCACATCGGTGCCGGCTGTGGCTCGACGACGGTGACCTGGCATCCGTGACCGACAGCAGTGACGGCGATTTCGCATCCGATGAAGCCGCCACCGATCACCACCACCCGGCGCCCGGGCTGAAGTTGGGGGTACAGCGCCGCGGCGTCGTCGATCGTCCGCAGGACATGGCGTCGGGCCGCGGCCGCGGTGGCGGGAAGGCGGCGGGGCCGTAGACCGGTTGCGATGACCAGACCCGCGTAGTCGAGTTGGGATCCATCGGCCAGGGTCAGCGTCTGTGCACCCAGGTCCACGCGGTGCGCCGCGATTCCGAGCCGCCAGGACGTGTCGTCGAGGCTGGCGCGTCGGCGGAACTCGGTGCCCTGCAGCCATTCCTCGACGCTGCGGGGCGCCGGGCCGGTGTGTTTGGACAGAGGAGGCCGGTTGTAGGGCATGTGCGCTTCGGCGCCGATGACGGTCAGCGGGCCGTCCCAGCCGGCGGATCGCAGTTGTTCGCACGTCCGCAGGCCGGCCATCGATGCCCCGACCACGACGACGGGGAGGGAGGTGGCGGCCATGCTGTTACTGGCCGGCGCTGATCAGGATGGCCTGGACGGGGCAGACGTCGGCGGCCTCCTCGACTTCGTCGGCATGGGCCTCCACCTGGGTCGGATCGAAGGACAACGTTCCGTCATCGCCGATGGCGAAGACATCGGGAGCCGAGATGGCGCACTGGCCATGGTTCTCGCAACGCTTCCAGTCGACTTCTACGTGCATCTCTGCTCCTGGGGATGGTGTGGCATCGGGCCGGGCGGCCTCGCCGAGTGATGGTGGTCACTGCTGTGTGTCGTAAACTTTATACTTCATATGTTTAAAGTCAAGAGGCGAAATCCGGCGATGTGCCCAGGTTTGGCGGATCGGCGGTGTCTGCCCGGTCCTCGTGGCCTGTCTGCGCTGTCGAGAAGGGAAAGTGTTGTGGGCGTTGGAGATTGTGGCCTGACCGGCACCGTACGGGTCAAGCGTGGGATGGCCGAGATGCTCAAGGGCGGGGTGATCATGGACGTGGTCACGCCTGAGCAGGCGCGGATTGCCGAGGCGGCTGGCGCGGTGGCGGTGATGGCTCTGGAGCGGGTTCCGGCGGATATCCGTGCTCAGGGTGGGGTGTCGCGCATGTCGGATCCGGACATGATCTGCGGCATCATCGATGCGGTCACGATTCCGGTGATGGCCAAGGCACGGATCGGGCATTTTGTGGAGGCGCAGATCCTGGGCAGCCTGGGTGTGGATTACATCGACGAGTCCGAGGTGCTGACCCCGGCGGATTACACGAATCACATCGACAAGTGGAAGTTCACGGTGCCGTTCGTGTGTGGGGCGACGAATCTGGGCGAGGCGTTGCGGCGGATCGCCGAGGGTGCGGCGATGATCCGGTCCAAGGGTGAGGCGGGTACCGGCGACGTCTCCAACGCGACCACCCATATGCGCAGGATCGGTGGGGAGATCCGCCGGTTGACCTCGCTGAGCGAGGATGAGCTGTACGTGGCGGCCAAGGAGCTGCAGGCCCCTTATGACCTGGTGGTCGAGGTGGCTCGAGCCGGCAGGCTGCCGGTCACGCTGTTCACCGCGGGCGGCATCGCCACCCCGGCGGATGCGGCCATGATGATGCAGCTGGGCGCCGAGGGTGTGTTCGTGGGCTCAGGCATCTTCAAGTCCGGTAATCCGGCCGAGCGGGCGGCCGCGATCGTGAAGGCGACCGCCTTCTACGACGATCCGGATGTGCTGGCCACGGTCTCCCGCGGGCTGGGTGAGGCGATGGTCGGGATCAACGTCGACGACATTCCGGCCCCGCACCGCCTCGCCGAACGCGGCTGGTGACCCCTGCGGTCACGGCCCGGTGTAACCCGGGGGATTGGCGCCCTCGACCCAGAAGTCGACCCCGAGTTCGGATCCCGGAACGCAGTCGTACACCGAGAGGTCGGTGACGCCGGCGTCCACCAGGACGTCCTCGCACAGCAGCGTGTTGCCGGTGAAGCTCGAGGGCTTGGTCAGGACCGCGTACGCGGCGTCGGCGTACACCTCGGGCCTGCGGGAGCGGGCCATCGACTCGTCGCCGCCGAGTAGGTTCTGCACGGCCGCGGTGGCCACCATGGTGCGGGGCCACAGGGTGTTGGACGCGATGCCCTCCTCGCGCATCTCCTCGGCGATTCCCAAGGCGCACAACGTCATGCCGAACTTGGCCATCATGTAGGGCGTGGGCCGCAGCCACTTGGACTCGAGCAGGATCGGCGGCGACAGCGTCAGGATGTGCGGGTTGTCGCGGCCCTTCATGTGCGGGATGCATGCCTGCGACACCGCATAGGTCCCGCGCACCTGGATGCCGTTCATCAGGTCGAAGCGTTTGAGCGGTACCTCTTCGATGGAGCCGAGGTTGATCGCTGAGGCGTTGTTGACGCAGATGTCGATGCCGCCGAACTGTGCGACGGCCGCGGCCACCGCGGCGGCCACCGAGTCCCCGTCACGGACGTCGCCCACGATCGGCAGGGCCTGCCCGCCGACCTCCTCGATCTCCTTGGCCGCGGTGTAGATGGTGCCCGGCAGCTTGGGGTGGGGTTCGGCGGTCTTGGCCACCAACGCGATGTTGGCCCCGTCGGCGGCGACCTTCTTGGCGATCGCCAGGCCGATACCGCGACTGGCGCCTGAGATGAACATGGTCCTGCCCTGCAGGGGGCGATCCTCAGTCATGTACTCAGACCCTAGCCAGTACGGATGTCGGCAACCAGGGCCTGCGTCATCTCGACGAGGTCCTGCGGCGCCAATGCCAGATCCAGCCCGCGCCGGCCAGCGCTGCACAGGATCTGCTCCCACTGCAGCGCCGAGGCGTCGATGACTGTCGGCAGTCTCTTTCGCTGGCCCAGCGGAGAGATGCCGCCCACGACGTAGCCCGTGGCGCGCTGCGCGTCGGCGGTGTCGGCCATCGTCGCCTTGGACGCCCCCAGCGCGGCCGCCGCGGCCTTCAGCGACAGCGTGGCCGGCACCGGGAGCACGGCGACGGCCAGGCCCTTGGGCAGCGCGATGACCAGCGTCTTGAAGACCTGTTCGGGCAGCACGCCATGGGACTTGGCGAGCTCGGTGACCGCCTCGGCGCCGAAGTTCGTGGTGCGCGGGTCGTGCTGGTAGGCGAGCACCTCGTGGGGGACGCCGGCCCTCACCAGGGCCGCGATCGCGGGGGTTGCTGCTTTGGCCACGGCGCAAGGCTAGCGGCGGGCCGGCCGAGGAAATACCGCGGCCGCAGATGCTGTTCTCACCTGCAGTCCCGCCCATGAAGGGCGAGTTTGTCGGTACACGGCCTTAGGATTGGGCAGATAGGGGAGACAGGTGGCACCTCAGATGAGCCTGCAATGCCTGGAAACTCCGACAGCGGCACAGTTGACTGCGGCGTTCGGGTCAGTGGGGTCGGTTGGGATGAGCGGGTTCGCGGCGGTGGAAGGGACTGTGTCAGGCACGATGACCGACTTGGATGACGTGGACGGCACGAGCGCGGTGGCGGCGCCGGAGGAGACCGACGCCGAACTGACCGCGCGGTTCGAGCGCGATGCGATCCCGCTGCTCGATCAGCTCTACGGCGGTGCGCTGCGGATGACACGCAATCCCGCCGACGCCGAGGATCTGCTGCAGGAGACCATGGTCAAGGCGTACGCCGGCTTCCGGTCATTCCGTGAGGGCACCAATCTGAAGGCCTGGCTGTACCGCATTCTGACCAACACCTACATCAACAGCTATCGCAAGAAACAGCGCCAGCCCGCGGAGTATCCGACCGACGAGATCACCGACTGGCAGCTGGCGGCCAACGCCGAGCACTCGTCGACCGGACTGCGCTCGGCTGAGGTCGAGGCGCTCGAGGCATTGCCAGACACCGAGATCAAGGCGGCGCTGCAGGCTCTGCCTGAGGATTTCCGGATGGCGGTTTACTATGCCGACGTCGAAGGTTTCCCGTACAAGGAGATCGCGGAGATCATGGATACGCCGATCGGAACGGTGATGTCGCGGTTGCACCGCGGTCGTCGCCAACTGCGGGAACTGCTGACCGATGTCGCGAAGGATCGCGGTTTCATCCGGGGCCATCAACTCGACGAGGCCGAGGAGGTGTCGTCATGAGCGCTGCGGACAATGACCGCTGGCAGCCCCCGGTGGGCCCCGTCGACCCTGAGCATCCCGAATGCGCCGCGGTGATCGCCGAGGTGTGGACGCTGCTCGACGGTGAATGCACCGAGGACACGCGGGAGAAGCTCCAGCATCATCTCGACGAGTGCCCGGCGTGCCTGCGCTACTACGGCGTCGAGGAGCGGATCAAGAAGCTCGTCGCGAATAAGTGCAGCGGGGAGAAGGCACCCGAGGGACTGCGTCAGCGGTTGCAGCTGGAGATCAGCCGCACCACCATCATCCGTCACAGCTGAGGCGGCCTCCCGCGCTCACGGGCCGCCTGCGCGGCCTGTGAGGGCACCCACCATACAAAAGACCGCCCGGCTCCATGAGAGCTCGGGCGGTCTGCGTATCAGCAGGCTCAGGCGTTGGGACGCTTGCCGTGGTTGGCCTTGCTGTGCTTGCGGTCACGCTTCTTCCGGCCGCGCTTGGCCATGTCATTACCTCCGGTGTCAGATGTCGAATTCGGGACGGACCCGAACAGCGTTGGTCCCATTGTCTCATGTCCGCGGGGGTGCTCTGCCCCGCGGGCAACACAAGGGCAGGTGTCGGGCGGTCCAGGCCGGGGTTGTGGTTCGATAAGGCGTCAACAGCCCTGGATCGGTGATGAGGTGAAGATGGCCGAGGATGTTCGCGCAGAGATCGTTGCCAGCGTGCTCGAAGTGGTGGTGAGCGAGGGCGACCAGATCAGCGAGGGCGACACCGTGGTGCTGCTGGAGTCCATGAAGATGGAGATCCCGGTGCTGGCCGAGGCGGCAGGCACCGTCACGAAGGTCAACGTGGCCGTGGGTGACGTCATCCAGGCCGGCGACCTCATCGCCGTGATCAGCTAGTCCGCGAGTGTCCACACTCGGTGAGCTCCTCGCGGAGCACACCGTGCTGCCCGGCGATGCGGTCGACCATCTGCACGCCGTGGTCAGCGAATGGCAGCTTCTGGCGGATCTGTCGTTCGCCGACTATCTGATGTGGGTGCGCCGCGACGACGGCGACCTGGTGTGCGTGGCGCAGTGCAGGCCCAACACCGCGCCGACGGTCCTGCTCAGCGATGCGGTCGGCACGACGGCGTCGGCCGACGAGCTTCCCCTGGTGGTCGCGGCGTTTCAGTCCGGAGTGATCGGCCGCGAGGACGACCCCGGCCCGACGCTGTCCGTGCGGCCGATGGGCCTCAACATCGAGGCCGTGCCGGTCAAGCACGGCCAGACCGTGGTGGCCGTGCTGACGCATCAGACCGCGCTGGCCGCGATGCGGCTGTCCAGCCCGCTGGAACAGGCCTACCTGGACTGTGCCGGTGACCTGGTGCTCATGCTGTCGGAGGGCACGTTCCCCAATGTCGGCGACCTCGCGATGTCACGGTCGAGTCCCCGGGTGGGGGACGGGTTCATCAGGCTGGACGGCAACGGGGACATCGCGTTCGCGAGCCCCAACGCCCTGTCGGCCTACCACCGGATGGGGCTCACATCTGAACTCGAGGGGCACAACCTGGTCGCGATCACGCGGCCGCTGATCTCTGACCCGTTCGAGGCGCAGGAGCTCGCCGAGCACGTCCGGGACTCGATCGCGGGCGGGTCGAGCATGCGGATGGAGGTCGACGCCGGGGGAGCCGCCGTGCTGTTGCGCACGATCCCGCTGGTCGCCCACGGCGCGCCCGCAGGTGCGGCGGTCCTGATCCGGGACGTCACCGAGGTCAAGCGGCGTGATCGGGCGCTGCTGAGCAAGGACGCCACGATCCGTGAGATCCACCACCGGGTGAAGAACAACCTGCAGACGGTCGCGGCGCTGCTGCGGTTGCAGGCCCGTCGGACCAACAATGCCGAGAGCCGCGAAGCCCTCATGGAGTCGGTGCGCCGCGTCACCTCGATCGCCCTGGTGCACGACGCGTTGTCGATGTCGGTCGATGAGGAGGTCAACCTCGATCAGGTGATCGACCGCATCCTGCCGATCATGAACGATGTCGCGTCCGTGGACGCTCCGATCAAGATCACCCGCGAGGGTGCGCTCGGAGTGCTCGACGCCGACCGGGCGACCGCGCTGATCATGGTGGTCACCGAATTGGTGCAGAACGCGCTGGAACATGCCTTCGACCCGGGGGCGACACGGGGTTCGGTGACCATTCGCGCGGAGCGGTCAGCCCGCTGGCTCGATGTCGTGGTGCATGACGACGGTCGCGGCCTGCCTGCCGGGTTCAGCCTCGAGAAGTCCGACCGCCTGGGCCTTCAGATCGTGCGGACGCTGGTGTCCGCGGAACTCGACGGATCACTGGGCATGCATGACGTGCCCGAAGGAGGCACCGACGTGGTGCTGCGGGTGCCCATCGGACGACGGTCCCGCCTGTCGCAGTGACCCTGAACATGACGAAGGCCCCGGCGGTTGCCGGGGCCTTCGTCATGTCTGCGCTGCTCAGACGCCGGTACGGGTCCGGGTGCGCGCATTGCGTCGCTTGAGGGCGCGACGCTCGTCCTCGCTCATGCCGCCCCACACGCCGGCGTCCTGACCCGACTCGAGCGCCCAGCTGAGGCACTCGGTGGTCACCGGACAGCGGTTGCAGACGAGCTTCGCGTCAGCGATCTGCGCGAGCGCCGGGCCGCTGTTCCCAACCGGGAAGAACAGCTCCGGATCCTCATCACGACAGACCGCCTTGTGGCGCCAATCCATGGCAATTACTCCTTACTTGGGCGCGCAGCAAAACGCGCCAATCTTTTTTGTCTTCGGCTGTCAACACGTGCACCGAATGTTTCTGCACTGTTGCATCTGATCGTTCCAGAGGCTGGACAGATGTCAATAGGACTCAGTTAACACGTGGGCAATGTCACTGCCGGGGGCAGTTTCCCGCGCCCTCACCCCGTTGTACTACACTCATACCCATCTGCGCCCTAAATCATCACAGATGAAAGCATTATCACAGTTCAGGGGCGGTTTCCCCAGGTGGCGCCACAACACTCAAAGCGTCAGAGACTGACGCAAAAGTCATAGTTTCCCGCTCGCCGAGAAAATCCCCGTCAATTTGGGTCGCGACCGGCGTGTCGCTCGTCACCCGCACCCACGACACGTTGTCGTCACGAATCAGATGTTTGGCAGCAATCTTCGGCCGCTTCGACAACATCTGGCGGACCAGACCCAGATTGCGCCATACGTTCATGCTTGTGGTCGCGAACACACCCAGGCCCCCTTCGAAGCGGCAGTCCGGGTTGGTCCAGACCGGCCTGTTGTTGGCGTAGGTCCACGGGCTGGAGTTCGACACGAACACGAAGTGCACGCCGGTGACGGGCTCGCGGTCCCGCAGGTGCAGTGTGAGCCTGGGCTCTCGCCTGGCGCTGCGCAGCACCGCGGGCACCGCGACCCTGATGTAGCGGCCGGCTGAGACGCCCTTACCGCTGCGTTTCCCCGATCGATGGGCCTCGACGGCCGCGACCACCTCGCCGTCGACGCCCAACCCGGCGGTGAACACGGCCCAGCGCTCACCGCAGTCCATCAGGTTGATGCGACGCCAACTGCGGTCGGGACCGTGCTCGCTGAGCAGGTCCACCAGCAGGTTCGTCGCCTCGACCGGGTCGGCGGGAATGCCCAGTGACCGGGCGAAGACGTTGGCCGAGCCGCCGGGGACCACCGCGACCGCGGGGACGCGACGCAGGGGCGGCAGCGGACCCGGCTTGCCCAGCATGCCGTTGACCACTTCGTTCACGGTGCCGTCGCCGCCGTGGACGATCACCACGTCCACGCCGTCGGCGGCGGCCTTCTCGGCGATCTCGCTCGCGTGGCCGCGGTGATTCGTGTGCTCGACGGTCAGCCGTACCCGGCTTTCCAGGGCGTGCGCCAGAAGGTCGCGGCCCGCAGCGGTGGTGGAGGTGGCATTGGGGTTCACGATCAGCACGGCACGCACGAGTTCCGAGCCTAGGGGGCAGCCCAACCCAGCGCGAACACGCGCGCGGCGCGGAATCCGCACCGCGGCGGTCAGGCGATGGCCCGCAGGACCGTCAGCGCCCGTTCGACCAGCGGCGTCGACGCGGACTCCAACCGGGCCGCCAGCAGGTCGATGCCGAGGTGGTCCGGCCCCAGGGGTACGTACCGCACGCCGGCGATATCGAGGGAAGCGGTCGGTTCGGGCACGACGGCCACCCCGAGTCCTGCGGCGACCCAGGTCACCAGCGTCGAGGTCTCCCTCACCTCATGCCGCACCTGGGCGACGAATCCGGCGTCGGCGCAGACGGCCGTGAGGACACTGTTCATCACTGAGAGCCCATGGCCGGTGTGGGCGATGAAGTGTTCGTGGCGCAGGTCGGCGGCCCGCAGCTGATCCCGCCCGGCCAGGTGGTGCCCGGCGGGCACCGCGACCAGCAGGCGGTCGCGGCGGATGGTCTCGGTCAGCACGCCCTCCCGCTCGGCGGGCGGGCGCAGCAGGGCCAGGTCGATCTCTCCCGAGGTGAGGGCCGCGAGCTGGGCGGGTGCCAGCATCTCCCCGCGAACGCTGACCTCGACATCGGGCAGCGTTTCCCCCAGCGCCCGGACCAGTGAGGGCAGCAGCGAGTAGGTGGCCGACCCCACACAGCCGATCGACAGCTGACCCTCGGTGCCGTCGGCGATGCGGCGGGCCGCGGCCCCGGCGTCGTCGACGGCGTCGAGGATCTTCACCACCCGGGTCAGGTAGTCCTGGCCGGCCGGGGTGAGCTCCACACTGCGCGTGGTCCGCACAAGCAGGGTGGTCCCGAGTTCGCGCTCGAGCTGGCGGATCTGCTGGGACAGCGGCGGCTGCGCGATGTGCAGCCTCTGTGCGGCACGGCCGAAGTGCAGTTCCTCGGCGACGGCGCGGAAGTACCGCAGATGCCTCAACTCCATAATTAGGACTCTATAGCTATCAATAGCGTCAATCTAAGTACTTCCACATATGGAGCAGGCGCCCTACGGTCGAAACCATGGACGTTGTGATCTGCAGCCCGATCCGCACCCCCGTCGGCCGAATGGGCGGGGCTCTCGCGAGTCTGACGGCGGCGGAGCTGGCCACGACCGCGCTGCGCGAACTGGTGGCCCGCACCGGTCTGGGCGAGAACGACGTCGACGACGTCATCCTGGGCAACGGTTATGCCAGCGGTGAGGCCCCCGCCCTCGGGCGCATCGCGGCACTCGACGCCGGCCTCGGCACGGCCGTGCCCGGACTGCAGATCGACCGCCGCTGCGGTTCGGGCCTGCAGGCGGTGCTCTACGCCGCGGGCCAGGTGGCCACCGGAGCGGCCCGGGTGATCGTCGCAGGCGGCGCCGAGTCGATGTCCAACGTCGAGCACTACGCCCTCGGCCTGCGCACCGGCGTGCGCCAAGGTGGCGTCGCGCTGCTGGACCGGCTGGATCGGGCCCGCGAAACCGCAGGCGGGACAACGCATCCCATCGCCGGCGGGATGATCGAAACCGCCGAGAACCTGCGCCGTGAGTACGGCATCGACCGCGCCGAGCAGGACGAACTCGCGGTGCGCTCCCACCACCGTGCGGTGGCCGCGCACGAGGCCGGCCGCTTCGCCGACGAGATGATCCCCATCACCGTTGCCGGCCCGCGCGGTGCGCCCGACGTCGTCGTGGATCGTGACGAACACCCGCGCGCCGACATCAGCACGGAGCGGCTGGGGCGGCTGCGCGCGATCCGCGCCAGCGTCGACCCCGAATCCACGGTCACCGCGGGCAACGCCTCGGGGCAGAACGACGGCGCCGCGCTGTGCGTGGTCACCACCAGGGCCGAGGCCGACCGCCGGGGCCTGGTCCCGATGCTGGCCCTGCGCTCGTGGGCGGTGTCGGGGTGTGCCCCCGAGCGCATGGGCATCGGCCCGGTCGGTGCCACCGCGGCCGCGCTGGACCGGGCGGGGCTGGGCCTGGACGACATCGACCTGATCGAACTCAACGAAGCCTTCGCCGCCCAGGTCCTCGCCGTGCTGGCGGAGTGGAAGCTCGACCCAGAAGACGACAGGCTCAACCCCAACGGGTCCGGAATCTCCCTGGGGCACCCCATCGGCGCCACCGGGGCCCGCATCCTGGCCACCGCCGCATACGAGGCGCACCGCCGCGATGCCCGCCATGTGCTGGAGACCATGTGCGTCGGCGGTGGGCAGGGCCTGGCCGCGGTCTTCGAGGTCGTCCGATGAGCGCCGCCGAGGTGCACGCCGTCGTGACCGGCCGGGCGGACGGGCCCGTCGTCGTCCTGGCCAACTCGCTGGGCGCGACCCATCACATGTGGGATGCCCAACTCGACATGCTCAACGAACGGTTTCGGGTGGTGCGCTATGACACCCGCGGCCACGGCGCATCCCCGGTCCCCGACGGGCCCTACTCGATCGACGACCTGGCCGACGACGTCGTCGGCCTGCTCGACCGGCTCGGCGTCGAACGCGCGCACCTGGTCGGGTTGTCGCTGGGCGGTATGACGGCCATGCGCGTGGCCGCCCGCAATCCCGAACGCGTCGATCGCATGGTTGTGCTGTGCACCGCCGCATACCTGCCGCCCGCGCACGGCTGGTCACAGCGCGCCGCGACGGTGCGCGCCGACGGGGCGGGCGCGGTGGCCGAGGCCGTGGTGCAGCGTTGGTTCAGCCAGGACTTCGACGGCGCCCTAACTTACTGGCGCGACATGGTGGCCGGCACACCGGCCGAAGGCTACGCCGCCTGCTGTGAGGCCATCGCCGAACTCGACCTGCGCCAAGACCTTTCGGCCATCACCGCCCCCACCCTGGCCATCGCCGGGGCCGACGACCCCGCAACCCCGCCCGCTCGACTCGAAGAGATCGTCGCCGCGGTTCCCGGCTCCCGGCTGCTGGTGGTCGAGCACGCCGCGCACCTGGCCAACGCCGAACAACCCGGCGTCGTCACCGCCGCACTGATCGAACACCTGGAGCACTCATGACACTGAACAAGGTCGTCGGCTCGGTCGCTGAGGCGGTCTCCGACATTCCCGATGGGGCCAGCCTGGCCGTGGGGGGGTTCGGCCTGGCCGGGATCCCATGGTTCCTCATCGAGGCACTGCTTGAGCAGGGCGCAACCGATCTGACCATCGTCAGCAACAACTGCGGTGTCGACGGCGCAGGCCTGGGCCTGCTGCTCGAAGCGCGCCGGATCAGCAGGGTCATCGCGTCCTATGTGGGGGAGAACCGGGAGTTCGCCCGGCAGTATCTGGCCGGGGAACTGACCGTCGAACTCACCCCGCAGGGCACGCTCGCCGAACGACTGCGCGCGGGCGGCAGCGGTGTCGGCGCGTTCTTCACCCCCACCGGCGTGGGCACCCTTGTGGCCGAAGGCGGTCTGCCGTGGCGCTACCACTCCGACGGGTCCGTCGCGCTGGCCTCGCCGCCCAAGGAGGTGCGCAGCTTCGGCGGCCGCGAGATGCTGCTCGAGGAGGCGATCGTCACCGACTATGCGCTGGTTCGCGCCGCGGTGGCCGACACCGCCGGCAACTGCGTATTCCACGCCGCGGCACGCAATTTCAACCCGCCCGCCGCGATGGCGGGCCGGGTGACGGTGGTCGAGGCCGAGCGCGTCGTCGACGTCGGTGCCCTGCATCCCGACGAGATCCACCTGCCCGGCATCTTCGTGCAGCGCGTGCACGAACTGACGCCCGAACAGGCCGCCCGTAAGGGCATCGAGAAGCTGACCACCCGCCGACGTGAGGAGTCCACGAAATGAGCTGGACACGGGAGGAGATGGCCGCGCGTGCGGCCGCCGAACTGAAGGACGGCGACTACGTCAACCTCGGCATCGGGCTGCCGACACTGATCCCCGATCACCTGCCCGCGGACTCGGCCGTCACACTGCATGCCGAGAACGGCATCCTGGGCGTCGGACCGTTCCCCTATGAGGACGAGGTGGATCCCGATCTGGTGAACGCCGGCAAGCAGACGGTGTCGGTGGTCAGGGGTGCCTCGTTCTTCGACTCGGCGACGAGTTTCGCCATGATCCGCGGCGGCCACGTCGATGTGGCGGTGCTGGGCGGCATGCAGGTGGCCGGCACCGGTGACCTGGCGAACTGGATGGTGCCGGGCTCGATGGTCAAGGGCATGGGCGGGGCCATGGACCTGGTCAGCGGCGCGGGCCGGGTCATCGTGCTGATGGACCATGTCACCAAAACCGGTGGCGCGAAACTGGTTTCGGCCTGCGATCTGCCGCTGACCGGGAAAGCCGTGGTGAGCCGGGTGATCACCGATCTCGGTGTCTTCGACGTCACCGGGTCCGGTTTCCGCGTCGTGGAACTCGCGCCCGGTGTGGACTACGACGACGTGGTGGTCCAGACCGCCGCGCCGATGGTCGACGGGCGGGTGCTGACGGCGGCAGGCTAGCCTGCGGCGCTGGGCAGCAGTGCCGGGCAGCGGCCCAGCGCGTCGGTGGCCAACTCGAAGTGCCACGACTCGTTGGCGTAGATCCGGCACAGCCCGAACCGCGGCCCGTTGGCCATGAGCCACTCATCGGCCCCGAGACCACCCACGTCGACCGCCTGGCCCAGCACATGCTTGGAGCCGGTCGGGGTCTGGACGTACTGGCGTGCCGCGGCGTAACTGCCGTAGGTGGCCACCGCGTCGTCGAGCAGCTGCTGCTGGAACTCGGGCGTGCGCCATCCCGAGGTGACGGTCATGGTGATTCCCTCGGCGGCCGCGGCGCTCGCAGCGTTCTGAAGGGCGGTCAGCAGCGCCGGGTCGAGGTGGCCGACCGCGGGATCACTGACATCGAACGGGGAGATCGCCACCACACCGGCATCGGCGATCGCGGTCGGCGCGCACACTCCGACACCGATCGCCGCCACGACACCGGCGGCCAGCGGCAGACGTTGGGCGAACACGCTGTCAGACTCCTCTGCTCCCGTCCCGTGGCCACCTTACGTCAGCGGCGCACCGCGGCCAGTTCGGACCGGGAGCGCACCCCGAGCTTCGCGTACACCCGGGTCAGGTGATACTGCACGGTCTTGGTCGACACATAGAGTTCGGCGGCCACCTCGCGGTTTGACAATCCCTGCGCCACCAACGCGGTCACGGCCTCCTCCTGCGGGGTCAGTTGGACGCTGTCGCGTGACCCGCGCTGCTGGTGCAGTCCGCCGGCTTTGAGCTCGCGGTCGCAGCGCGCCACATAGGTGTGCGCACCCAGCGACAGATAGAGGTCGCGAGCGGTGCTGATCACGGCGTCGGCGTCGCGCCGCTTTCCGGCCCGGCGCAGGGTCTGCCCGTAGGCGAAGTTGACCCGCGCCAGGTCGTAGCGCAGGGGCAGCCCCTCGAGGAGACGCAGCGACTCGTCGAATGACGCACGGGCCGCCGCCACATCACCTTGTGCACCGAGCAGTCTGCCCCGCGCATACCCGAGTCGCGCCATCGCGGAGCGGTGGCCGCGGGCCCGCGCCCGCTGTTCGTGCGGACGAAGGAACGCGTCGGCCTCGGTCAGGTGACCGTCGACCACCAGGGCGTTGGCCAGAACATCGGGCCAGGGCCAGTGACCCGGCTCGGTCAGCGAGGTGCCGTCGGCCATGCGTACCAGCGGTGTCAGGGTCTCGCGGACCCTGGCGTAATCGGCCTCGGCTTCGGCGATCGCAGCGCGCGCCAACACGACCGGGATCCGCATCATCGCATAGTCGTGGGTCACCGCATCGGCGGCCTGCACCGCGCGCTCGGCCTCAGTCCAGTCTCCGCGCAGCGCGTGGACATTGGCGGCGGTCCACTCCAACAGCGGTGTGACGACGGTGATTCCGCTCTGCTGTGCCGCAACGCGGCCCGCCGCCACGGTGGCCAGGGCATCGTCCCACTCGCCGGTGACGAACTGCGCCCGGGCCAGCCAGGCGTTGGCCCACAGTGTGATGCGGGTGGACCCACCGAGATTGGCTGTGGCGACTGCACTTTCGAGGCTGGCGCGAGCGCCGTCGACGTCGTCGCGAATCAGCTGCAGCCAGCCGCGCCCCATCGTCACGCGCTGCGCCTGCGCCCCGTGCCGCAGCCGGGCGGTGAGCTGTTCGTAGGCCTGGGTCGCCGAGATCGGATGTCCCGCTGCGGCAAGTCCGAGACCACGGATCGCCGCGGACTCGATCGCGGCCGGGGAGTCCTGGTCGGCGAGTTCGGCCGCCCTGTCCGCCCAGAGCACCAACTCGTCGCCGCGGCACCGCATCAGGTGGTGCAGCACATGGCGTTGTGCGATCAGTGCGGCCGTCGCCGGATTCCGCTTGACGTTGACGATGTCCCAGGCCCGCCGCAGCCTGACGTCGGCTTCGGCGGCCCGGCCACGCAACAGCGCCAGGTAGCCCAGGACCGCGTTGCGCAGCGGTGTCTCGCGCATGCTCTCCACCGTGGGCACCATGGCCGCCGCCGCTCCGCAGTCGCCTGCGGCGACCAGTGCGTCGACTGCCAGCGTGAGCCGCTCGTCCCGGGTCAGTGGGTCGGGGGTGAGCCTGCTCGCGTCCCGGAACAGTTCGGCGGCCTGCGCCCAGGCCCCGTCGCGGCCCCGCGCCCAGGCCAGGGCGTCGACCTCGTCGGCCAGGTCCGGGTCGGGAAACGGCGAGGCGGCCACGCGGTGCTGCAACCGTCGAATCGGATCGGTGACAATCGACGCGGCGCGGCGATGGGCCTCGGTCGTGGCCGCGATCCCCATCAGCTGAGCGAGTGCGGTCCGGGTCAGGGGATCGGTCAGCGTCGGCGCGAATGGTGTTGTGGCGTCGAGCAGTCCGGACCGCACCGCGGCATCGAGCGCCGGCAGTGGCTCGGCGACGGCGGCCAACTCGGTTGCCTCGGACAGGGTGGCGTGCGGACCCAGCACCGCGAATGCCTGCACCAGGGCCTGTCCGGGTGCGTCACAGCCGGCGAGCCGCTCGCGCACGGCGGCCAGTACGTGGGCAGGTGCCGGGAGCTCGGCGTCGGGTCGGGTCCACACCGCGGCGGGCGTCTCCTCGAGCAGGGCCAGCACGTCACGCGGATTGCCGCGGGTGTGCCGGGTCAATCGGTCGGCCGTCGTCGGATGCAGTGCCGTACCGCGGCGCCGGGCCAATTCCGCGACGTCGTCGCGGGACAGCCCGGTCAACCGGATCTCCCGGGTGCACACATCGGCGCACGGCCCGATATCGCCCGTCGCGCCGAGCACCATGAGCACCGGCACTTCGCGCTGATGCCGCACCAGCGTCGAAATCGCCTGCAGCGACTCGATGTCGGCGTAGTCGGCATCATCGATGACCAACAGTTGAGCGGGCACGCCGGTCAGGTGATCGACCAGACACGCCGCGGCGTCCACTGGGTCGGCGGGAACATCAGACTGCAGAAGTTGGGCGAGCACCCCGCCGGGCAGGTCGGTCTCCCACGGGGTCGCCGTGGCCCATCGGCCGGGATGTGTTGCGGCCAACTGTCGCAGCAGGGAGGTCTTGCCGATTCCCGATTCGCCGAACACCGCGACCACGACTGCGCCGCGCTCGGAGGTGCCGAGCAGCGCCGCGAGTTCGGCCAGATCGCGTTCGCGCCCGACGCATTCGGTCCGGCTCAGCACGCCTCACATGGTACGACGGGGTGAATCGGCCTTGTCGTCGATTCGGCGGCTCAGCCCAGATCGCCGCCGGCGACCGGCAGCACCGTCGCGGTGATGTAGGAGGCCTCGTCGGAGGCCAGGAAGCAGATGGCGGCGGCCTGTTCGTCGAGCGTGCCGTACCGCTTGAGCACAGACGAGTCGAGCGTCTGGTCGATGTGCGCCTGGAACCACTCCCTCTCGACCTCGCTGGACGGGGTCGGGGTTCCCCGTGAGATCCGCCGCGGCGGGGCCTCGGTTCCCCCGGGTGCCGTGGCCACCACCCGGATCCCGGCGTCGGCGTACTCGAGGGCCAGCGACGCGGTGACGGCGTTGACGCCGCCCTTGGCCGCCGAGTAGGGGACTCGGTGCACACCCCGGGTCGCCGCCGACGACACGTTGACGATGACGCCGCCGCCGGCTGTGACCATGGCCGGCAGTGCGGCCCGGCAGGTGTAGAGCGTGGTGAGCAGCGAGCGGTCGAGCTCGGCGCGGATCTCGGCATCGGTGAACTCGGTGAAGGGTTTGAAGTTGATCGCCCCGCCCACGTTGTTGATCAGCACGTCGATGCGGCCGAACGTCGAGAGTGCCTGCCGTATCAGGGAATCCGCACCCTCGTAGCGCTCGAGGTCGGCCTGCACCGCCAGGGTCCGCGGGCCGGAGCCGGCCAGTTCGTCGGCGAGTTCCTTGACCAGTTCGGAGCGGTCGGCGAGCACCAGCGTGCCGCCCTCGGCGCTGATCCGGCGCGCGGTGTGCTCGCCGATGCCCTGGGCCGCCCCAGTCACCACCACCACCTTGCCGGCGAACCGGCCCGGGCTGACGAATCTGGGCCGATGGGCGGCATGTGTTGCCGTGAGGTCGGACATCGCGCGCCGCATGGTCTGCTTCGCGCATTCCGAATGCGCGGCGATCAGCGCGCGTGCCTTCGCGCGGTCCTCGGCCTCGAAGGCCGTGACGATGTTGACGTGGTCCTGTGCGCACAGGGGGTGGCACCAGGTGGCGTGCCGGAGCGCCTCGCTCATCCGGCCCTTGACGTCGAGCGCCTGGTAGGCCTGCAGCAGGTGCTCGTTGCCGGTGAGGGTGAACAGGTGCTCGTGGAAGGCCGCATTGGTCTCGGTGTACTTCGCGGCGTCGACGAACCGGTCCCCGTCGACATAGGGCAGTGTCGCCTCCGCGAGCAGTCGGTAACCGGTCAGCTGGCTGCTCGTCAGCCGGCCCAGCGTCAGCTCGAGCGCGCCGAACTCAAGTGCTTGGCGGGCCTCGAACAGGGCGTCGGACTCGTGCACGTCCGGGTGCTCCTCGCCGATCTGATAGCCGTCGGCGGCGACCGCGACGGGCGCGGCGCGCTCCGGGGTGACGGTCGCGGCGGCCGCGAAGAGCTCCTGCCCGGCGATGCTGCGCGCCGTCTCCGCGGACTCCTCGACGCGCACCGTGTGCGGCCAGGGGCCCAGGGTGTGGTCCGGCAGCATCTCCTGGCCGCCGACGGCGCGCGCGTCGCGGGCGAGGAGCAGTTCTTCGCCGACGGCCGTCCTGGTCTGCGGTTCGGCCTCCGGCTGAGGCTCCGCCGGGGATCCGCCGCGCGCCAACCCGAACTTCTCGAAGTAGAACCCGGTCGGGGTCACGTCGTTGTCGGCGAGGTGTTCACGCACGGCCTCCACCATGGGCGGTGGCCCGCACAGGTACACGGCGACGTCCCCGCCGTAGAGGTGTTCGGGCCGGATCAGGGCCGGAATCCGCACCTTGTTGACGGCGGTGCTGGCCGGATCGGACACGCAGTGATCCCAGGTGAATCCCGGTATCTCGGAACCGATGTCGCTGATCCGATCAATCTCCACCAGATCGGCGTCGGAGCTGACACCGTAGATGAGATGCGCGGTGCGGGTGCTGCCCTCCGCGCGCAGCTTGCCCAGCATCGACAGCACCGGGGCCAGTCCGGTGCCGCCGGCCAACATGAGGATCGGTCGCTCGGCCTCGCGCAGGAAGAACGAGCCATGGGGACCGGTGAAGCTGATCGCGTCCCCGACGGCGGCACGCTGGTCGAGGTAGTCCGACATCGCGCCGCCTGGGACGAGTTTGACCAGGAAGGTCAGCCGCGGTTCGTCGGGAGCGTTGGCGAACGAGTAGGACCGCGAGACGTCGGTGCCGGGCACCGCGATGTTCACGTACTGCCCAGGAAGAAAGGCCAATTCGGCGCGGGAGGGGATCTCGAGACTGAACCGCACGGTGGTCGATGACAGCCTGGTGACCTCGACCACGGTGCCGGTGTGGGTCTTCGCCGCGGTCTTGGCGACGTCGGACGTGCTCGCGATCTGCAGCACCAGGTCCGAGCGCGGCCTCATGCTGCACGGCAGAACGTATCCCCGTTCGGCCTCGTCGGGGGCCAGCGCGTCCTCGATGTAGGACCCGCCGTCGTAACTGCCCGACTCGCACAGTGCCTTACAGGTGCCGCACGCGCCGTCGCGGCAGTCCAGGGGGATGTTGATGCGCTGGCGGTACGAGGCGTCGGCGACGGTCTGGTCTGCGCGGCAGTTGATGAAGCGTGTCACACCGTCCTCGAAGGACAGTGCCACCGAGTAGGTTTCGGTGTCCGTTGGCACAGTCATGTCCAGATTCCTAGAAGTGGTAGACGTCGACCACATGGTGGATGTAGTCGTTCTTGAGCACCACCGTCTTTCGGCGGATCAGTGGCTGCTCACCGGAGAAGTCGATGGTGTAGAACGAGGTGCCGTAGTACGGGTCGACGGTCTTGTAGCGGAAGTACATGGTGTGCCAGTTGAAGCGCACATCGACCAGATCGCCGCGACGTTCGATCACCTCGACGTTGCTGATGTTGTGGCTGGTGCGGGGCTCGGGAAGCGATGTCGCCGACGAGCGTTCGGTGCGGATCCGGAAGACCCGGTCCTCCAGGCCGCCCTTGTTGGCGTAGTAGATGAGCGAGATGTCCCGCTGGGGGTCCTCGACCAGGCGGTCGTCGTCGGTCCAGGACGGCATCCAGTACACGACGTCGTCGGCGTAGCAGTCGAGCCATTTCTCGAACTCGCGGTCGTCGAGGTGACGGGCCTCGCGGTACAGGAACTGCTCGATCGCGTTCTGGGTGATGAGTGCGCTCGCCTGCTGCGGCTGCTCCAGGATGGTCATGTTCTACGTCCCGGTCTCGCGCGCGAGTGCCTCGCGCATGGTCTGCAGCCAGTAGCCGTGCTGCACGGGGTACAGGCCCTCGTCCTCGTTCTTCACGCCTGCGGACACGACGGCGTGCATGCCCAGCGATTCGGCCATCTCGTCGGGGCCCGAAAGCCAGTGCTGGGCACCGCGGCTCATGTCATTCCAGGGTGCGGACCGGGCCTGGAAGGTCAACTGACAGGACCGGAACTCCTCGAGATCGTCCGGTGTGGCCATACCCGAGGCGTTGAAGAAGTCCTCGTACTGGCGGATGCGGTGAGCCCGGGCCGCGTCGCTTTCGCCCTTGGGGGCGATGCAGTAGATGGTGACCTCGGTCTTGTCCGGCGCGATGGGGCGGAAGTGCCGGATCTGCGTCGAGAACTGGTCCATCAGATACACATTCGGATACACGCACAGGTTGCGCGACCCCTTGACCATGAAGTCGCCCTTGGCCTCGCCGAAGGTCTTCTTGAGTTCGTCGAGCCTGTCCCACAGCGGCCGGTCCTGTGGATTGCCGGCCCAGGTCCACAGGCACAGGTGCCCGTGTGGGAACGACCAGTAGCCGCCACCGGATCTGCCCCAGCTTCCGGCGTCCAGCGCCTTGGTGTCGTTCGTGGACTCACCGGTGCCCCGGCGACTGGTGGTGGCGGCGTAGTTCCAGTGCGTGGCGGTGACGTGGTAGCCGTCGGCGCCGTTCTCGGCCTGCACCTTCCAGTTGCCGTCGTAGGTGTAGGTCGACGAGCCGCGCAGCACCTCAAGACCCTCGGGTGACTGATCGACCAGCATGTCGATGACGGTCGTGGCGTCACCGAGGTGTTCGGTCAGCGGCAGCACGTCCTCGTTGAGGCTGGCGAACAGAAACCCCCGGTACCCCTCGAACCGGGCGACCCTGGTCATGTTGTGCGAACCGCCGGAGTTGAACGTGTCCGGGTACCCCGCGCCCTCGGGGTCTTTGACCTTCAGCAGGGTGCCGTCGTTGCGGAACGTCCACCCGTGGAACGGACACGTCAGCGTCGTACGGTTGTCGGTCTTGCGGCGGCAGATCATCGCGCCGCGGTGCGCGCACGCGTTGATGAGACAGTGCAGTTGTCCGTCGCGACCGCGGGTGATCACCACGGGTTGGCGGCCGACGTACGTGGTGAAGTAATCGCCGGGGTTGGGCAGTTGGCTCTCGTGGGCGAGGTAAACCCAGTTCCCCTCGAAGATGTGTTTCATCTCCAGTTCGAAGATCTCCTCGTCGGTGAAAATGCGGCGGTTGGTGCGGAACACGCCGGCTTCCGGGTCGTCGATCACAGCGTCGGCCAGGACGTCGGCCACGTGCGCGGGCGAAACGATCGAAGCGGTCATGGGGGCCTCCAACTCAGGCTGGTCAGCGGGGTCTTGTGTGCTCTGTCATGCACTGTCACAGGAAGTGGCCACCGTCACACTAGGCATATTCCCAGTCCTGACCTGGACCCAGATTGATCAATGAACACGATCAATAGCCGGTAAATAAGTCCTTGTTCTGTATTGATCGCGGTCCTACCGTCGTATGTGCCACCGATCACATCCGGCCCGATGAAGGGAGCGGCACACATGGAGCTGCGACACCTGCGCTACTTCGCCGCCGTCGCCGACACCTGCCATTTCGGCCGGGCCGCCGAGCAGCTGCATGTGGCCCAGCCGGCCCTGTCCTACGCGATCCGCCAGCTCGAGGCCGAACTGGATGTCACGCTGTTCACCCGCACCACGCGGCAGGTGGCGTTGACACCGGCCGGTGAGTACCTGCGCGCCGAGGCCACCAGGATCCTGTCCGGGGTCGACGACGCCGAACGCGGGGTGCGCCGGATCGCCGCCGGGCGGAGCGGACTGCTGAGAATGGGCCTGACCGGCACCGCGGCCTTCTCCCACCTGCCGCGCATCGCCCGGGTGCTCACACGCGAACTTCCCGGGGTGGCCCTCGAGATCCAGGCCGACGTGCTCACTCCGGATCAGTGCGACCGACTCCGCAGTGGCGCCTTGGATCTGAGCGTGTTGCGGCCACCGGCCACGGGTGAGGGCATCGCACTGCTCACCATCGACGTCGAAAACCTGGTGCTGGCCGTCTCGGTGGACCACCGGCTGGCCGTCGAACCCGTCGTCTCACTGACCGACCTGCGCAGCGAGCCGTTCGTCGCGTACTCGAGTCGCCACTCCGCGGTCAACGACGCGGTGCTGCGCAGTTGCCGCCGCGCCGGGTTCATGCCGCACCGCGAGCATCTGGCACCCGGTACGGGTGTGCTTCTGGCCCTGGTCGCAGCCGGACTCGGCGTGGCGGTGGTCCCCGAGTCGGTGCGTGCCGTGCCGCTGCAGGGTGTGGTCTTCCGCGATCTGGTGGACGCCGAATCCATGGAACTGTCGCTGGCCTGGCGCCGCGACGCCGACAACCCCGTGCTCGACGCCGCCGTGGCCGTGCTGAGCACCGCGCTGGTCAAGGAGAACTCATGAAAATCACTGCTGTAGAGGCGATTCCGTTCTCCATTCCCTACTCCAAGCCGCTCAAGTTCGCCTCGGGTGAGGTGTACGCCGCCGAGCACGTGTTGGTCCGCGTGCACACCGACGACGGCGTCGTGGGCGTCGCTGAGGCCCCGCCGAGGCCCTTCACCTACGGCGAGACCCAGGCCGGCATCCTCGCCGTCATCTCGGGAATCTTCGCCCCGCAGATCGTGGGATTGAGGCTCACCGAACGCGAAGTGGTCAACGCCCGGCTGGCCCGCACCGTGGGCAACCCGACCGCCAAGGCCGCCGTCGACATGGCCATCTGGGATGCCCTCGGACGCACGCTGGAGATGCCGGTCAGCGACCTGCTCGGCGGCTTCACCGATCGCATGAGGGTCAGCCACATGCTGGGTTTCGAGGAACCAGCGGCCATGGTGGCCGAAGCCGAACGGATGCGGGACACCTACGGCATCAGCACGTTCAAGGTCAAAGTCGGCCGTCGGCCGGTGGCGCTGGACACCTCGGTGGTGCGCGCGTTGCGAGACCGATTCGGCTCTACCGTAGAGCTTTACATCGACGGCAACCGCGGCTGGACAGCGGCCGAGTCGCTGCGCGCGATGAACGAGATGGCCGACCTGGACCTGTTGTTCGCCGAGGAGCTGTGTCCGGCCGACGACGTGCTCGGGCGGCGCTGGCTGGTCGGCCGGCTCGACGTCCCGTTCATCGCCGATGAGTCGGTGCCGACCCCCGCCGACGTGACGCGCGAGGTGCTCGGCGGCTCCGCCACCGCGATCAGCATCAAGACCGCGCGCACCGGCTTCACACAGTCCCAGCGAGTCCACCATCTGGCGGAGGGGCTGGGCATCGAGGTGGTCGTCGGCAACCAGATCGACGGCCAACTCGGCACGGCCTGCGCGGTCACCTTCGGAGCGGCGCACCCGCTGACGGCGAGACGGGCGGGGGAGCTGTCCAACTTCCTCGACATGTCAGACGACCTGCTCGCCGAACCGCTTCGGATCCGCGACGGCCATCTGCAGACTCCGTCCGGCTTCGGGCTCGGTGTGGACATCGACCCCGAGAAGCTCGCTCGGTACCGGTCCGACATCTAGTCCGAACCCCACCCATTCCCACCACATTTCAGGAGAGAACACCATGACCGCATCCACCGTTCCCGTACAGGCCAGCGCCGCCGCATCCGGTGCATCCGCGACCGAACGCTTCCACACCGACAAGGCCGCCTTCGACGCGGTCAAGGGCACCGCGCCCGAACGTGTCGATGTGCTGGCCCGCGAGGTGTTGGCCGCCGTGCACGACACGATCCGCCGGCATCGCGTCACCTACGACGAGTACAACGCGCTGAAGGCGTGGCTGATCAGCGTGGGCCAGGACGGGGAGTGGCCCCTGTTCCTCGACGTCTGGCTCGAGCACGTCGTCGAGGAGGTCGCCACCGACCACCGTCGGGGGAACAAGGGCAGCATCGAAGGCCCGTACTACGTGCCGAACTCACCCGAACGCGGCGCCATGGGCACCATGCCGATGCGGCGGAACGAGGCCGGGACGCCACTGGTGTGGGACGGTCGCATCAGCTCCACCGACGGCCGACCGCTGGCCGGAAAGATCGAACTCTGGCATGCGGACGCCGACGGCTTCTACTCGCAGTTCGCGCCGGGACTTCCGGAGTGGAATCTGCGGGGCACGTTCTCCACCGGACCCGACGGCACCTTCCAGATCGCCACGGTGCGTCCGGCGCCCTACCAGATCCCCACCGACGGGTCGTGCGGCAAGTTGATCGCCGCCGCCGGCTGGCATGCCTGGCGGCCGGCGCACCTGCACGTCAAGGTGTCCGCGCCGGGGCACGAAACGCTCACCGCCCAGCTGTACTTCCCCGGTGACGCGCACAACGACGACGACATCGCCAGCGCCGTCAAGCCCGAGCTGGTGCTGGCGCCCGTCACGCAGCCCGACGGAGTCCAGAAGGTCGACTACGGTTTCGTCCTCGACCCGGTGGTCGGCTGATGCTGTTCTGCGTTCGCATGGACGTGCACCTGCCGGCCGATCTCGCCCCGGATGAGCGTGCCGAGATCCTGGCCCGGGAGAAGGCCTACTCACAGCGCCTGCAGCACGACGGAAAATGGCCGCACATCTGGCGTGTGGTCGGCGAGTACGCCAATTACTCGATCTTCGACGTCGATTCGAACGACGAACTGCACACGATGCTTTCGGAGCTGCCGTTGTTCGGCTACATGGACATCGAGGTCACGCCGCTGGCCACCCATCCCTCCGACATCCACGCGCCACCGCGCTAGCGTCGGCGCCCGGTATCGGTGTGCCGTGCCGCCCACCGGCCTGACCTCGGTACCGTACGAGGGTGACCGAACGCCGCCTGCTCCTCGTCAACGGGCCCAACCTGAACCTGCTGGGCACCCGTCAGCCCGAGATCTACGGCACCACCACGCTGGTGCAGATCGAGCAGCTGACCTCCGATGCCGCCGCCGAGCACGGCTTCGTGGTTCGCGCGGTGCACAGCAACCACGAGGGTGCGTTGATCGACGCCATCCAGATGGCCCGCAAGGACTGTCTGGGCATCATCATCAACCCGGCCGCCTACAGCCACACCTCGGTGGCCATCGCCGACGCGCTGACCGCCGCCGAACTGCCGGTCGTGGAGGTGCACCTGAGCAACATCCACCGCCGCGAAGAGTTCCGGCACCACTCCTACGTCTCGACCGTCGCCGAGGTGGTGATCGCCGGCGCCGGTCCGCTGGGTTACCGGTTCGCGGTGGACTGGCTGACTGAGAGGCTCTCGAAGTGATCGACGCTCCGCCGCCGGCAGTGCGCTGGGCCGGGTTCATCGTGCTGGCCGAAGGCATCCTGATGCTGATCGTGGCCGCCATCCTGGTGGTGCGCGCGGTCCTGGGGGCCGATCAGCACATCGTCAGCGGGTACGGCACCGCCATCTGGTTCCTGTTGGTCGGCGCCGGAGTGACGGCCGGTGGGTGGGCGCTGGTCACCGAGCGGCGATGGGGCCGCGGTATCGCGGTCTTCATCAACCTGCTGCTGCTGCCGGTGGCCTGGTACATCTACAGCTCGCACCAGCTCACCTATGCCGTTCCGGTGGCGCTCGTCGCGCTCGTGGTGCTCGGGCTGCTGTTCAGTCCCTCTGCCGTGCAGTGGGTTTCGCGGCGAGATTGACTCAGGGCTGATCCTGGACCGGCTCGCCGGCCAGCGCGGTCAGGTTCAGCCCCGACACGCGATAGGTGGTCCACTCGTCCATGGGCAGGCCGCCGACGCCGTCGTAGAGCGCGATCGCGTTGACATTCCAGTTCAGCACCGCCCAGGACAGCCTCGAGTAACCGCGTTGCACGCACACGCGGGCCAGCGTCACCAGCAGGTCCCGGGCCAGGCCCCGCCGTCGGAACTCGGGACGCACGAACAGGTCCTCGAGGTAGATGCCGCCCACGCCGTCCCAGGTGGAGAAGTTCACGAACCACACCGCGACGGCCGCGGGGGCGCCGTCGACCTCGGCGACGTGCGCGTACGCGATGGGATGGTCGCCGAACAGGGCGGTGCGCATCTGCTCCTCGGTGACGGTCGCCTCGTGGGCGGCCTTCTCGAACTCGGCCAACTCGTGGACCATCGCGGTGATGGCGGCCTCGTCGCCGGGGCGGGCCGGCCGAATGTGCTGTGTCATGGTGTCGCTCCCAGTCCGGCCAAGATCGTCTTGAACTTCGTCGTGGTCTCGGCGACCTCGTCGTCGGGATCGGACTCTGCGACGATGCCCCCACCGGAGTGCGCCGTGGCCGTCCGGCCGTCCGCCGACAGCTGCGCGCATCTGATCGACACCACCCACCGACCGTCACCGCGGGCGTCGCACCAGCCGACGGCTCCAGCATAGAACCCGCGGTCGCCCTCGAGGTCGGCGATCAGTGTCTTGGCGGCGGCGGTCGGAACTCCGCCGACGGCCGGGGTCGGCTGCAGTGCGAGCGCCAGATCCATTGCCGTGGTCCTGCTTTCGCGCAACCGCCCGGAGATCGGGGTGTTCAGATGCCACAGCGCGTCGGTGTGATGCAGTTCGGGTTCGGCCGCGATGTCCAAGTCGACGCACAGGGGTTCGAGCGCGGCACGCATGACGTCGATCACGAGTTGATGCTCGTGCCGGTTCTTCGCCGACTCCGCGAGCGCCCTACCGTTGGCGCGGTCGACGTCGGGATCGGCAGAGCGTGGCGCCGAACCCGCGAACGGCCGGCACGTCACCCGGTCGCCGTCGCGCGCCACCAGCAGCTCGGGGCTCGCACCCACCAGTGTCGTGCCCGCGTGGGCGCCCCCGGCGGGGGACAGGTCGACCAGGTAGGCGTAGGCGCCCGGGTCGGCGTCGTGCAGGCGGCGCAGCACCGTCGGGGCGTCCCACGGCGCGTCGGCGCTGATCCGCAGCGCGCGGGCCAGCACCACCTTGTGCAGTTCGCTGCCGGGGGCGCCCAGTCGCGCGATCGCGGCCGCCACCCGCTCCCGGTGGACGGCCGGACTCGGTTGCGGCACAAGGCCTGTGACGTGGGGCAGGACCACGCTCGGCCAGCACGGCAGGGCGTCGATCCGCGAGAGCGTCTCGGGTTGGTGCAGCGCGGCGGGACCGGCGGTGTCGAACGGCAGCGCGCCCACCACGATCGGCACATCGCCGGAGCCCAGCGCGTGCTGGGCCGCGCCGATCTCGGAGAACGGGGTGCGCACTCCGGAACCGACGACGGTGCCTGCGGGCCCGCTCAGGACGAATGACGGAGCTGTCACGGTGTCTCGGGGTTCTCACGGTGGGCGGTCAACCCCAGCGATTTGAGCTGACGCAGGCCGTAGTCGAAGCCGCACACCGCCAGTGACGCCGGACCGAAGCCGTACCGCGCACCCTCGGACAGTGGTTGTTCGACCCATCGCGTCACGATCGACCGGGAGAAGTGGCCGTGACCGACGAACACCACATCGCGTTCGCGCATGGTGTCCAGCGCGAGTTCGATCGCCGCGTCGGCGCGCCGGCTCACCTCGGCCACCGATTCGCCGCCGGGGCAGCCGTGCGTCCACAGCAGCCATCCCGGGGCCTGCGTGCGGATGTCGTGCGTCGTGCGGCCCTCGTAGTCGCCGTAGTCCCATTCGGCGAGTCCGGGCAGAACCTCGGCGACCGTCAGACCCGCCAGTTCGGCGGTGGCCAGCGCGCGACGCCGCGGGCTGGAGAACACCACGGCCTCCTCGAGCCCCAGGTGCGCGACCGCCAGCGCCGCCAATCGGGCCTGCTCACGCCCGTACTCGGTGAGGTCGAGATCTGTCGTGCTGGTGTGCTGCCCAGACTTCGACCATTCGGTCTCCCCGTGGCGCAACAGGACCAGCCGATGCTCACCGACACTCACGAGTGACGATTCTGCCCGACGCCGTCGAGGCCGCGCCGTCGAGTCGTCCGGGCGGGCGGATGCCGTACGTGACAGGATGGCGCCGTGGGGACAAAGGTGTTGGCAGTGGCCAATCAGAAGGGCGGGGTGGCCAAGACGACGACGGTGGCGTCGTTGGGTGCCGCGATGGTGGAGGCGGGCAGACGCGTCCTGCTGGTGGACCTGGATCCACAGGGCTGTCTGACGTTCTCGTTGGGCCAGGATCCGGACAAGCTCCCGGTCTCGGTGCACGAGGTGCTGCTCGGCGAGGTCGAGCCGAATGCCGCGTTGGTGCAGACCAGCGAGGGGATCACGCTGCTTCCGGCCAACATCGACCTGGCCGGCGCCGAGGCCATGCTGTTGATGCGGGCCGGGCGCGAGTATGCGCTCAAGCGCGCGCTGGCCAAGATCGCCGACGACTTCGACGTCGTGATCATCGACTGCCCGCCGTCGCTGGGCGTGCTCACGCTCAACGGGTTGACCGCGGCCGACGATGTGATCGTGCCGTTGCAGTGCGAGACGCTCGCGCATCGTGGTGTGGGCCAGTTCCTGCGGACCGTCGGCGACGTCCAGCAGATCACCAACTCCGACCTCAACCTGCTCGGCGCGCTGCCGACGCTGTACGACTCGCGCACCACGCACAGCCGGGACGTGCTGTTCGACGTCGTCGACCGCTACGGACTGGCGCTGCTGGCACCGCCGATCCCGCGCACCGTGCGGTTCGCGGAGGCGACGGCGTCCGGGTCCTCGGTGATCGCCGGGCGCAAGAACAAGGGGGCGGCGGCCTACCGCGAGCTGGCCGACAGCCTGCTCACGTACTGGAAGTCGGGGAAGAAACTGGCGACCTTCACTCCGGAGGTCTGAGCGCGGACTATCCGAGCGCGACGAGGGTGCGTCCCCGCTGCTCCAGCAGCGTCGCACCGACGGCGGCGGGCACGATCACGCCGACGCCGGACTCCATATCGCGACGTTCGACGGCGATGACACGCTCGAGGTGTCCATCGGAGACGTCGTACACGCCGACCCCGCCGGTGACGGGAATCAGCAGCTTGTCGGCCATGATGGTCGCCGGGCCCAGCGGGACGACGTTCTCCTCGGCCGAGACGGTGTACTTGTGCGTCAGCTTGTCGGAGTTGAACACCATGACCGATCGGCCCGTCCACCACGTGACCAGGCTCCCGGCCCGCGTGACGGAACTGGTCGGGTCGGCCATCGACGGCGGCGCGCCCACCGGCGTGCTCGACGTCTCGGTCCCGACGTCGTTGACGACCGACACGCGGGGCTGCGGAGTCGGCAGGTAGACCGCGGTGTTGGTGTCGGAGACCGCCAGCACGCGTGATCCCGCGCTCGAGGGCACGCCCTCCTGCGGGATGTCGCGCAGTTCGGGCTCGTCGTCGTCCTTACCCGGTCGCAGCAGCGTCAGCCGCACGTCGGGCTCACCCGCACAGGTCTGCAGCAGCGAGACGGCCGACGGGCTGGCCGCCGCGGACAGGATTGTGCAGCCCTTGCCGACGCCGGTGTGGTTGGGCTTGACGCGCGCGTCCACCTCGCCGTACCCGATCACCCGCACCATGTCGGAGCGCCAGAGTTCCAGCCTGCTGGCCCCGGTGGACAGCGCGACGGTGCCGTCGGAGGACAGGTCCACGCGCTTGTCGGCGTAACCGGTGCGGGACGGGCCGCGACGGCCCGTGGACGCGTCGATCGTGCTGACCTGCCCGCAGCCCCTGACGTCGGGGTACACCGCAACGGCGTACTGGTAGATCCAGGTCACCCCGCAGAGGTCGAGGTCGCGCGCGTAGGTCCAGACGGGTTCACCGGTCTCCGGGTTCCGGCCGTGCACCGTGCGGCCGTCACCGGTCACCACGGTTCCACTGGCCACCACGGGCACGGTGGTCGCGGCGCTCGGTGCGGACCAGAGTTCGCGCAGGTGAGAGGGGACCGCATGCGCGGGCGGCACGCTGATCGACGGAGCGGCCGCGGGCTGGCTCAGGGTCGCGCGGGCATCGCTGGTCCACCAGATCGCCACGGCGGCGACAGCGACGATCGCGATGATCGCGACGGCCGCGATGATGTCGCCGCGGGTGCGGCGCTCCGGTTTGACCATCGGGGCCGGTCAGCCGGCGGTGGCGCTGGTTTCAGCGGCGGGCTTGCGAGGCCCGCGACGGCGACGCCGGCGCGGAGCGCGCGTGGTCTCGGCGCCGTCCTCGCCTGCGGCCGCAGGAGCGTCGGCGACGGCGACCGCGACCGCGTCAGCCTCGGGCGCGGTGCCCTCGACGTGCCCGGTCAGCGTCTTGCCGCCACGGGTGCGGCGGCGCTGACGGCTCCGGCGTGGCTTCTCACCGCCGCTGGAGATGGTCTCGGTGCGCTCTTCGCGACGCTTGGTGGCCTTTTTCTGCGGGGTTCCGACCGAGCCGGTGGCTTCGGCGGGGATGCTCAGCTCCTCGTACAGGTGCGGCGAGCTGGAGTACGTCTCGGCGGGCTCGGGGCAGTCCAGGCCGAGCGCCTTGTCGATCAGGGTCCAGCGGGTCAGCTCGTCCCAGTCGACCAGGGTCACAGCGACGCCGGTCTTGCCCGCGCGGCCCGTGCGGCCGATGCGGTGCACGTAGGACTGCTCGTCGTCGGGGATCTGGTAGTTGATGACGTGCGTGACGTCGTCGATGTCGATGCCGCGGGCGGCGACGTCAGTGGCGACGAGGACGTCGATGTCGCCGGTGCGGAAGGACTTCAGCGCCTTCTCACGGGCGATCTGCCCCAGGTCGCCGTGTACGGCGCCGACCTTGAAGCCGCGCTCTGCGAGTTCGTCGGCGACCTTCTGCGCGGTGCGCTTGGTGCGGGTGAACACCATCGTCGCGCCGCGGCCCTCGGCCTGCAGCACCCGGCTGACGAGTTCGACCTTGTCGAGCGCGTGCGCGCGGTAGATGAACTGCTTGGTGGTGTCGTGGGTGGCCGCCGAGTGCGGGGCCTCGGCCCGGATGTGGGTGGGCTGGTTCATGAACGTGCGGGCCAGCGTGATGATCGGGTCCGGCATGGTCGCCGAGAACAGCATCGACTGGCGCGAGTCCGGGGTCAGCCGCAGGATGCGCTCAATGTCGGGGAGGAAGCCGAGGTCAAGCATCTCGTCGGCCTCGTCGAGGACCAGCACCGACAACCCGCCCAGCTGCAGGTGTCCCTGCTGCGCCAGGTCGAGAAGGCGGCCCGGGGTGCCGACGACCACGTCGGCGCCCTTGCGCAGCGCCTCGATCTGCGGCTCGTAGGGGCGTCCGCCGTAGATGGACACCACCGACAGGGGGCGGGTGCCGTCGCCGTCGGGGGCGGACAGGTGCTTGGCGGCGCCGGACAGGTCGCCGTAGACCTGCAGGCACAGTTCGCGGGTGGGCACCACGACCAGGGCCCGCGGGGCACCCGTCAGGGGGCGGGTGCTGTCGGTGACGACCTTGTGCAGCAGCGGGACGCCGAAGGCGTAGGTCTTGCCCATACCCGTGCGGGCCTGGCCGATCAGGTCGTCGCCGGCCAGCGCGAGCGGAAGCGTCAGCTCCTGGATCGCGAAGGGGTGCTCGATGCCCTGTTCGGCGAGTGCGCGCACGATGGCGTCATGCACGCCGAGTTGGGCGAAGGTCTGCTCGGCTTGCGTATGTAACTGAGTCATGGAGGGGGTGTGCAACCTTTCGGTGTCTATGCGAGTCAAATTCCGAGGTGTGAGCTCGTCTGTCGTTCTCGTCGCGTCATCTCGCGCACACGAGTCGTAGAGAGACAAACCTCGGTGTCTGACGGACACCGGATCCGCTGGGCCCAGCGCTGGAAAAAATCTTCGAGGCGGGCCGTGCACGTGCACGCACATTTCCTCGGAAGGCGGTGAATACGAGCCTTCCGCTGACCATTGTAACTGGTCGGCCCCGCCGGGACGGTTTTCGGCGATTTCGGGGTGCCGCCCGCGCCTGGAGGCAACCGCCGATCGTTACAGTGACCCCATGAGTTCGACGCAGCCCGCGGCCGGCCCCGAGTCCTCACCGCAGGAGTCTGCGCAGACCCCCCGGGTGCCCGTGGATCATCCCGGTGTCGACAAGCTCTTCGCGCTCCTGGCCTACGGCGAGGTGGCGGCGTTCTACCGGCTCACCGAAGAGGCGCGGATGGCCCCGAACCTGACGGGGCGGGTCAACATGGCGAGCATGGCCGCCGCCGAGATGGGCCATTACGAACTTCTGCGGGATGCGTTGCAGCGCAGGGGAGTCGACGTCGTCACGAGGATGGCGGAGTACGCCCCCACTCTCGACGACTACCACAGCCTGACCACGCCGAGCACGTGGTTGGAGGCGTTGGTGAAGACCTATGTCGGCGATGCGCTGGCCGCGGACTTCTACCTCGAGATCGCCGATGCGCTGCCCGACGAGGTGGCCGACGTGGTGCGCGGCGTGCTGGCCGAGACGGGCCACTCGCAGTTCGTGGTGGCCGAGGTGCGCGAGGCGGTCTCGGCCAGCGAGGTGCACCGCTCGAGGCTGGCTCTGTGGTCGCGCCGACTGCTCGGTGAGGCGATCACGCAGGCACAGTATGTGCTGGCCGAGCACGACGAACTGGTCGACCTTGTGGTGTCCGGCACGGGCGGGCTCGGCCAGATCACTGAGTTCTTCGACAGGCTTCAGAACACCCACGCGACCCGGATGGCCGAACTCGGCCTGGCCTGAGGCCGGCTGCTACTTGGTGCAGGTCGCGATCAGCGAGTTGTTGTTCTGGGCGACCGTGACCGCTCCGGTGCCGTCGGTGATCGTGCAGTTGAGCTGACCGGTCACGCTGGTCGCCGTCACCGACTGCGTCTCCACGCCCGGGTTCAGCACGACGGTGCGCGACCACGGCAGCGCGACGTTCAGGTCGGTGCGCGGGAAGCCCTGTTCGTCGGTGTAGATGATGGTGACCAGGTCGAACAGTTGGCGGTTGCCGGTGACCGAATAGGTGATGGTCCGCTCCGGTGCGGCGCCCTCGACGGGCGGGGGCGGCGGCAGTTCGGCGGGGGATGGATGGGTGGCCGTCGGCGTGGTGGTCACGGTCACGACGGTCTCTGGAGCCAACGGCGCGGACGGGCCGGGACCGGGCGGCACGGTGGCGATGACGGTGCGCGGGGTCGTCGAGGTGGGTGCGGCGTCCTGCACCGGCGCCTCGGCACTGCTGGTCTGCGTCGAGGTCGCGGTGGATGTCGCGCTGTCGTTGCCGAGCACGGTGGCGATCGCGACGACTGAGACGAACAACACCACCGCGGCGGCGCCGGCGATCCACCGCCAGCGGGTGTCGCGGCCGTGCTCGTAGTCGTCGTAGTCGTCGTAATCCTCGTAGTCGAGGACCTCGGTGGCGCCGGTGTCGTATGTGTCGTAGGTTCCGTCGGCCCTGTAGGCCGACGACCTGTAGGACGGCGGGTGGGATTCGGTGCCGGGGTCACCGTGCTCGGTGGAGTGCTGGGACTCGTCGGCGAAGGTGTTGCCGCCCCGCGTTCCCGTACCGCTCCAGTAGGGCCTGCTCATCGGGTCACCTCGCCTTCGGCGCTCGAAATCACTTTGATCACTCCAGTCACATCCTTCACTGCGAATGGTATCGGCGCGGGCATCCGGCGCGGCGCAGCGCGCGGGGTGTGTCGGGCTTTGGTGACCAAGTTCATCCGGGCAGGTCAGAACCGTCCGTCGAGAGGCTTCGCTGACCGCGAACGCCTGGTGCGGCGCGGGTCGTCGAGCGTGGACTAGCCTGCTTCTACAGCGCGCTCGTAACTCGCGGCGCCGCAGTTTTCTGCGAATCTGAACGGAAAGGGTCCGGCGTGGAGGTCAAGATCGGTGTCACGGACAGCCCGCGTGAGCTCGTCTTCAACAGCACACAGACACCTGATGAGCTGGAGAAGTCGGTGAGTGCCGCGCTGTCCGAGGGGGCCGGCGTGCTGAGCCTCACCGACGAGAAGGGCCGCCGTTTCCTGGTCCAGGCAGCACGCGTTGCCTATGTCGAACTGGGCCCCGCCGACAGCCGTCGGGTCGGGTTCGGAATCGGCGCAGGTCCGGTGACCCCGCCGAGCACCGACTAGATCGGTCGGACCCGGCGCCGGTCAGGACCGGGTCAGAGGAACGTGTGACAGCCCGCCCCAGATGAACTGGACGGTGCCCTCGACGGCGTCGTCCTTGGTGATGGGGCGGGCGTTGTCCAGCCAGTAGCGCGCCGAGTCGACGCTGATGCTCACCAGGCCCACCGCGATCATGCGGGCACGGTGCGGGTCCAGGCCCGAATCGTGGCTGATCAGGTCGAACACCGCGTCGGTGCACGCCTCGGTGGCGACCTTGACCTGTGCCGACACCTGAGGCTCGGTCACGTAGTCGTTCTCGAAGATCAGCCGGTAGCCCTGGCCGTCGTGCTCGATGAAGTCGAAGAAGGCGTGCACGGCCGCGCGCACGCGCTGGCGGTTGTCGGTCGTGGTGCGCAGCGCCTGCCGGACGCCGGAGACCAGGTTCTCGACGTGCTTGGCCAGGACCGCGAGGTACAGCTCGAGCTTGCTGGCGAAGTGTTGGTAGAGGACCGGTTTGCTGACCCCGGCCCGATCGGCGATCTCATCCATGCCCGCGGCGTGGTAGCCGCGGTCGACGAACACTTCGCTGGCCGCGGCCAGAAGCTGCCCGCGACGTTCGTCGCGCGGGAGTCGGTTGCCGCGACGGTTGGTGGTGGCGGTCCGTTCCGCGCTGGCCGTTCTGGCACCTCGCCGTGCGCCTGTGTTGGCGAGATCGCTCATCAAATCCTCTGTCTTATCCTCGTCGAGCTTGCTCGGGCGGGGAGCCCGGCATGGTGGCTCGTCGCAACGACAGTACTACCCGGAGCTGCCAAACCCCGGGTGCGCCGCCCTGCGTCGCTCCTGCTGGCGCGCCGGGAGCCCGTCCGCTGCCCGCTGTGCCATCCTTGGTCGGTGACCTACGACCCGGGGCGTCGCGGGGGAAATCGCGTGCCTGTGCTGCGCAACGAGTGGCGCGAGCCGCTGCGCGCACAACGCGACCCGCTGGCCAGCGATTCCGGGCGCAGCCGTGCCAACCGCGAGGAACACCAGCGGTGGCGCAAACGAACCTGGTTGGGGCGCTTCGTGTCCACCTACGGGTGGCGTGCCTACGCGCTGCCCGTGCTGGTGGTGGTGACGGTGCTGGTGATCTACCAGACGATCACCGGTGCGAGCAGTGGGACGCCGGTCGCCACCGAGGAGGTCCACGGGCCCCCGACGATCGGTGCGGAGGGCACCACGATCATCGGTGCGCCGCCGCGTGGGCTGACGCAGTTCGACGCCGACCTGCCCACCGGAATCCTGCCCGACGGCGGCCCGTACACCGAGGCCGGCGAGCGCACCTGGCGCGTCATCCCGGGCAGCACGCCGCAGGTCGGGACGGGCAGCGCCAAGGTGTTCCGGTACACCGTCGAGGTCGAGAACGGCATCGACACCACGTCTTTCGGGGGTGACGACGCGTTCGCCCGGATGGTCGACCAGACCCTGGCCAACCCCAAGAGCTGGATTCACAACCCGCAGTTCGCGTTCGCCCGCATCGATTCCGGCGAACCCGACTTCCGGGTGTCGCTGACGTCGCCGATCACCATCCGCGAGGGCTGCGGGTACGAGATCCAACTCGAGGCGTCCTGCTACAACCCCGCCTATCGGCCCCCCTCGGGCGGCCCCGCGGAGCCGAGGGTCTTCCTCAACGAGGCGCGCTGGGTCCGCGGGGCGGTGCCGTTCCAGGGCGACATCGGGTCCTACCGGCAGTACCTGATCAACCACGAGGTCGGTCACGGCATCGGGTATCAGCACCACGAGGCGTGCGACGAGAACGGTGCGCTGGCCCCGGTGATGATGCAGCAGACGTTCTCCACCTCCAATGTCGACGCGGCCAAGTTCGATCCGGACTGGATCAAGCCCGACGACAAGACCTGCCGGTTCAACCCCTGGCCGTATCCCATCGCCTAGCCCCGAGGCGGTGGTCGCGGTGTGATGCACACCCTGCTGGGAAGTTCCTGCCCGCCTCCCGTGTTGATGTGTCACGCGCTTTGAGACAATTGGTGAAGGTCACCACCCTGGAGGAGTCGCTTTCGTGTCCACACTGCCCCCGCTGGTTTCACCGGCCGCCGAGCTGACTCGCGAGGAGGTCGCGCGATACAGCAGGCACCTGATCATTCCCGACCTCGGAGTCGACGGACAGAAGCGCCTGAAGAACGCGCGAGTGCTGGTCATCGGTGCCGGGGGCCTGGGGTCGCCGACCCTGCTCTACCTGGCCGCGGCCGGCGTGGGCACCATCGGCATCGTCGAGTTCGACGTGGTCGACGAGTCCAACCTGCAACGCCAGATCATCCACGGCCAGTCCGACATCGGCCGCTCCAAGGCGCAGAGCGCGGCCGACTCGATCCGCGAGATCAACCCGCTGGTGCAGGTCAACCTGCATGAGTTGAGGCTGGAACCGGAGAACGCCGTCGATCTGTTCAGCCAGTACGACCTGATCCTCGACGGCACCGACAACTTCGCCACCCGATACCTCGTCAACGATGCGGCCGTGCTGGCGGGCAAGCCGTACGTGTGGGGTTCGATCTTCCGTTTCGAGGGTCAGGTGTCGGTGTTCTGGGAGGACGCCCCGGACGGACTGGGCCTGAACTACCGCGACCTGTACCCCGAACCCCCGCCTCCGGGCATGGTCCCGTCCTGCGCCGAGGGCGGTGTGCTGGGCATCCTGTGCGCCTCGATCGCCTCGGTGATGGGCACCGAGGCCATCAAGCTCATCACCGGCATCGGCGAGACGCTGCTGGGCCGGCTGATGGTCTATGACGCGCTCGACATGACCTACCGCACCATCAAGATCCGCAAGGACCCGTCGACGCCGAAGATCACCGAACTCATCGACTACGAGTCGTTCTGCGGTGTGGTCTCCGAGGATGCCGCGGCCGCCGCGGCCGATTCCACGATCACGCCGCGCGAACTGCGTGAACTGATCGACTCCGGCCGAAACCTTGCGCTGATCGACGTTCGTGAGCCCGTCGAGTGGGACATCAACCACATCGCCGGAGCCGAACTCATCCCCAAGTCCACGCTGGAGTCCGGTGCCGGCCTGGCCAAGATGCCGCAGGACCGGCAGGCGGTGCTGTACTGCAAGACCGGTGTGCGTTCGGCCGAGGCACTGGCCGCGGTGAAGAAGGCCGGATTCTCCGACGCGGTGCATCTGCAGGGCGGAATCACCGCGTGGGCCAAGCAGTACGAACCCGACATGGTGATGTACTGAACCACCGACTTGGGCGACACAACAGGTCAGCGTGCAGGTTTGCGGGCCGCCCGACTATAGGGTGATGGCTGTGACCGATGAGCAGCCGCCCGAGCATGTGATGGCGGCGTTCGGTCTGACCGGATCGACGCCGACGTCCCTGGGTTCCGCCTGGGAGGGTGGCTGGCGCTGCGGTGAGGTCGTGCTGTCACTGGTGGCCGACCACGCCCGCGCCGCATGGTCGGCGAAGGTTCGCGAGACGCTGTTCGTCGACGGGGTCCGGCTGGCCCGGCCCGTGCGGTCCACCGACGGGCGCTACGTCGTGTCGGGCTGGCGGGCCGACACCTACGTCTCGGGCACTCCCGAACCGCGTCACGACGAAGTGGTCTCGGCCGCGGTCCGGTTGCACGAGGCCACCGCGAAGCTCGAGCGTCCGCGCTTCCTGACCCAGCCGCCCGCGCTGCCCTGGGCCGACGTCGACGTTTTCGTCGCGGCTGACCGCGCGGCGTGGGAGGAGCGCCCACTGCACTCGCTGCCGTCGGAGGCCAGGGTCGGTCCCGGTTCGGCGGACGGCCAACGCTCCATCGACTTGATCAATCAGCTCGCCGGACTGCGCCGGCCCACCAAGAGCCCGAACCAGTTGGTGCACGGGGACCTGCACGGCACGGTGCTGTTCGCCGGCACCGCGGCGCCCGGCATCACCGACATCACGCCGTATTGGCGGCCGCCGTCCTGGGCCGCCGGCGTCGTGGTCGTCGATGCGCTCGCCTGGGGCGACGCCGACGACGGCCTGATCGAGCGCTGGAGCGCACTGCCCGAGTGGCCGCAGATGCTGCTGCGCGCGTTGATGTTCCGGCTGGCCGTGCACGCTCTGCACCCCCGCGCGACCGCCGCGGCGTTCCCCGGGTTGGCCCGCACGGCGGCTCTGGTCCGCCTCGCGCTCTAGCTCCGGTCCGCGGCGAAGGTGTGCCGCACGGAGTCGGGTCCGTGCAGCCTGACCCGGCCGTCGGAGGCCAGCACGCCCTCGGCGCGCAGCAGTTCCAACTGCCGGGCCCGCAGGTGCTCCGCGGGCCGTCCGGACGCCGAGATCACGCGGTGCCAGGGCAGGTCGGAGGAGTCGGTCCGCATGATCCACCCCGTGATGCGCGGGCTGGAAAGCCCTGCCGCCGAGGCGATGTCGCCGTAGGTGGCCACGCGCCCAGGCGGGATCGACGCGACCAGCGCGCGCACCCGTTCGACCTGTTCGTCGGTCACCGCGGGCATGTCAGGACTCCAGCGCGGCCCGGATCAGGCGTGCGGTCTCGGCGGGTTTGGCCTGGGCGACCATGTGGTCACACTCGAGGTCGACCAACGTGAACTGCGCACCCAGTCGAGTCTCAAGGCCGTCGATGAGGTCGGCGGTCACATAGGGCGGCGACGTGCGGGTCGCGCGCACCAGCGTGGTCGGAATACCCTTGGGCGCCAACACGACATCGCGTGCAAGCTCACTCCAGTACGCCATCATCGCGGGAACGCAGATGCGCCACCCGACCCGGCCGTTGGGCAGTTCGACGAGGTGCTCGTCGAGTTCGGCGTCGAGTTGCGCGTCGTCGACGTCGCCCCACGATCCGCTGCTCTTCTCATTGCGGGCCTCCGCGCGGTCGGTGTAGTCCGGTGAGGCGAACATCGACTCGGCGATCTCGTGCATCCAGGACCCGTCCAACCCGACGGCCGGGTCGAGCAGGACCAGCGCCTTGACCCGGTCGGGATGTGTGGCCGCCAGGTGCAGGGCGATCGCGCCGCCGAACGAGTGGCCCACCACCACGACGGGGCCCTGCGCCGTCTCGTCGAGAACCCGGGCCAGGGCAGCCACATTCGCGTCGATCGTCCAGGGCGCGGCGACCGGGGACCGGCCGTGCCCCAGCAGGTCGGGGGCCACGAGCGTGACATCGGGCAGGTGGGTCTCGGCGAGCGCCCGCCAGCGCTGACCGTGACCGGTGAGGCCGTGGACGGCCAGCACTCCGGCGGGTCCGGCGGGTCCGTGGCGGTGCACATGCAGAGGGCTCACGGCCTGTAGATCCTGCCAGGTGCCGTCGCGGGTGGGGCAACTTGTCGGAGGCCTGTGGTGTCATGCCCGCATGGTCACACCGCACACCGCCACCGCCGAGGTCTCCTCGGCCGGAACGCGGCACTGGGACGGCACCGCCGGTCAGCTCCTCGACGCCGACCGTCGCGGCACCGTGCGTGTGCTGGGTGGCCCGGGGACCGGCACCTCGAGCCTGCTGGTCGACATCGCCAGCAGCCGGATCGCCGCGGGCACCGACCCGGAATCCGTTCTGCTGCTCACCGGTTCGGGGCGGGTCAGCGCCCGGGTGCGCAGCGCGCTGACGACGGCGCTGCTCACCGCGGCCGAAGCCGGGTCGGGTCGTGCGGTCGTGCGGCAACCACTGGTGCGGTCGGTGCACGCGTACGCGTTCGGCGTGCTGAGGTTGGCCGCACAGCGGGTCGGCGACCCTCCACCGCGGTTGATCACCAGCGCCGAGCAGGACGGCGTGATCCGCGAACTCCTCGCCGGTGACCTCGAGGACGGCGCGGCGTACTGGCCGGCGACGCTGCATGCGGCACTGGGCACCGCGGGGTTCGCCACCGAGTTGCGTGATCTGCTCGCGCGCTGCACCGAACGCGGGATCGACCCGCGGCAACTGCAGCGGATCGGCCGGTCGCAGGGACGGCCCGAATGGGTGGCCGCGGGCCGGTTCGCGCAGCAGTACGAACAGGTCATGCTCCTGCGCTCGGCGGTCGGGACCGCGGCCCCGCAGGCCACCGTGCCCGCGCTCGGCGCCGCCGAACTTGTCGGTGCGGCCCTGGAGGCCCTGGGCAGCGACCCCGACCTGTTGGCGGCCGAACGCGCGCGCGTGCGGGTGCTGCTGGTGGATGACGCACAGCACCTCGATCCGCAGGCCGCGCTGCTGGCGCGCGTGCTGGCCGCCGGGGCGGACTTCGCGGTGTTCGCGGGGGACCCCAACCGCGCGGCCTTCAAATTCCGTGGGGCGGACCCGGCGCTGCTGCTCGAATCCGAGTGGCCCGCCGTCACCCTCACCGCGTCGCACCGCTGCGCGGACCGCATCGCAGCCGTGGTCGACGGGTTGGCCCGCCAGCTTCCGGGGTCCGGCCCCATCCGTGAACTCTGCAGCGGCACCACAGAACCCGGTCAGGTGATCGCGACGCTGGCCGCCTCCGAGCAGGCCGAGGCCGCGGTCATCGCGGACACCCTGCGGCGCACGCACCTGATCGACGGCGTGCCGTGGTCGCAGATGGTCGTCATCGCCCGGTCAGTCGGCGGGGTCGGGGCGATGCTGCCGCGAGTGCTCGCGAACGCGGGAGTACCGGTCGCGGGCGGCGCGACGCATCCGCCGTTGGCCTACAACCCCACGGTGCGCGCCCTGCTGACGGTGCTGTCGGCTGCCGTCGACGGTCTGACCGCCGAGCACGCGCAGGACCTCATCACGGGTCCGATCGGTCGGGTCGACCCGGTCACCCTGCGGCAGCTTCGGCGCGCGCTGCGCCGTCTCGATCCGGCTCGCGACTTCAGTGAACTGCTGATCGCGGCGTTGACCGACGGACCGTCGGCGGCACTGGCACCAGCGCTGGCCCGCCCCGTGCGCCGCGTCCACGCCGTGCTGGCGGCGGCCTCGAGCACACTGCGGCAGCATGCCGACCCGCGGACGACGCTGTGGCAGGCGTGGCACCGCAGCGGCCTGCAGCGCAGGCTGGTCAACGCCGTCGAACGGGGCGGGGACGCGGGTCGGCACGCGGGCGCCGACCTCGACGCGGTGACCGCGCTCTTCGAGGCGGCCGACCAGTACGTGTCGCGGACTGCGGGCGCCACGGTCGCCGGTCTGGTGAGCACCGTGCGGGCTTGGCAGCTGCCGATCCGGGCGGCCCAGCCGGACCAGCCCGGCCAGGAGGTGGCCATTCTGAGCCCGCATCAGGCGCTGGACCGGGAGTGGGACACCGTGGTGATCGCGGGGCTGCAGGAGGGCCTGTGGCCGAACACGATTCCGCGCGGCGGTGTGCTGGGCACCCAGCGGTTGATGGACGTGCTCGACGGCATCGGCGCCGAGGTGTCGGATCGTGCGCCGCTGATCGCCGACGAGCGCCGTCTTCTGATCACCGCGGTCGGCCGAGCGCGCCGGCGGCTGGTCGTCACCGCGGTCGACGGCACCGGCACCGACGCCGACGACGGGCTGCGCGTTCCGTCGCCGTTCTTCCACGACATCGCCAGGTTCGCGACAGACGAGGCGGTGCCCGGGCAGATGACGCCCGTGGTGGCGCCTGCGGTGCTGTCGGTGCCCGCGGTGGTGGGCCGGCTGCGGGCCGTCGTGTGCGCACCGGACGGCGCCATCGGAGCCGACGAGAGGGCATGTGCGGCAGCGCAGTTGGCCCGCCTGGCCAAAGCCGGTGTTCCGGGGGCCGACCCCGCGCAGTGGCAGGGCCTGACGGCGGTGAGCACTGAGGAGCCGCGCTGGTCCGCCGACGCCGGTGAGAGCCACACCGTCACCCTGTCGCCGTCGACGCTGCAGCAGCTGCAGGACTGCCCCCTGCGCTGGCTCATGGAACGCCACGGTGGGACCGATGCGCGTGAACTGCGCTCGGCGCTCGGGTCGCTGGTGCACGCCCTGATCGCCGAGCCCGGCGCCGACGAGGCGCCCGTGCTGGCCCGCCTCGATGCCGTCTGGGACCAACTCCCGTTCGAGTCGCAGTGGTTCGCCCGCAACGAACTGGCGCGCCATCGTGCCATGGTGCAGACGTTCACCCGGTGGCGTGAGGAGTCTCGTGGGGAACTCACCGAGGTCGGCACCGAGGTCGACGTCGACGGTGTGCTGGAGCCGGTCGACCCCGCGGATCCCGCGGTCCGGCTGCGCGGGCGCATCGACCGGTTGGAGCGCGACGCCGAGGAACGTCTGGTGATCGTCGACGTCAAGACCGGCAAGAACCCGGTCAGCAAGGATGAGGCGCAGCAGCATGCGCAGCTGGCGGCCTATCAGCTCGCGGTCGCGGCGGGCCTGCTGCCCGAGGGCACCGAACCGGGCGGTGGCCGGCTGGTCTACATCGGCAGATCGGGCGCCTCGGGAGCCGCTCAGCGCGAACAGGATCCGATGGGTGCGCAGGCCCGCGACGCGTGGCGGGACGATGTGCACCAGGCGGCGGCGGCCACGGCCGGACCGGAGTTCACCGCGCGCGTCAACGACGGTTGCGCGCACTGCCCGGTCCGCCGCAGCTGCCCCGCCCACAACCGCGCCGCCGGCGCACCCGAAGGTGTATGACATGCCGCAGTACAGTCCGGCCGAACTGGCCGCCGCCCTGGGCCTGCCGACGCCGACCGACGAGCAGGCGGCCGTCATCTCGGCCCCGCTCGGACCGCTGGTCGTCATCGCGGGCGCCGGTGCGGGAAAGACCGAGACCATGGCGGCGCGGGTCGTGTGGCTGGTGGCCAACGGCTTCGCGACGCCCGGGCAGGTCCTGGGTCTGACGTTCACCCGCAAGGCCGCGGGCCAGCTTCTGCGCCGCGTCCGGTCGCGGCTGTCGCGGCTGGCGGGCACCGGCCTGGTCGAGGCGAGTCCGAGCGAACCCGTCACCGTCAGCACCTACCACGCCTTCGCCGGATCGCTGCTGCGTGACCACGGTCTGCTGCTTCCCGTCGAGCCCGACACCCGGCTGCTCAGCGCGACCGAACTGTGGCAGTTGGCCTTCGACGTCGTCTGCGCCCACCCCGGGGATCTGGAGACCGACAAGACACCCGCGGCGGTGACCCGGATGGTCTTGGGGCTGTCCGCCCAGTTGGCCGAACACATGGTCAGCACCGACCAACTCCGCGACACCCACCTGGAACTGGAACGGCTCGTGCACACGCTGCCGCCGGGCCCGAATCAGCGGGACCGCGGACCCAACCAGTGGCTGCTGAAGATGCTGGCCGTCCAGACCCAGCGGGCCGAACTCGTGCCCCTCATCGACGCGCTGCACCAGCGCCTCAGGGCCGAGAAGGCGATGGACTTTGGCATGCAGATGTCGGCCGCGGCCCAACTTGTGACGCGCTTTCCGACTGTCGGAGCGGCCCTGCGGCAACGCTTCCGGGTCGTGCTGCTCGACGAGTACCAGGACACCGGGCACGCGCAGCGTGTCGCGTTGTCGGCCCTGTTCGGCGGCGGCGTCGACGAGTCGCTGGCGCTGACCGCGGTGGGCGACCCGATCCAGTCCATCTACGGGTGGCGCGGGGCGTCGGCGACCAATCTGCCCCGGTTCGCCACCGACTTCCCGTGCGCCGACGGGACACCGGCCCCGACGCTGGAACTGCGCACCAGTTGGCGCAATCCGCCGAGCACGCTGCAGGTGGCCAACGCCGTGTCCGCTGAGGCCCGGCGCCGGTCGGTCGAGGTGCGTGAACTGCGGGCGCGTCCGGATGCCGGCCCCGGCACGGTGCGCTGCGCGCTGCTCTCCGATGTGGCCGTCGAGCGGGAGTGGGTCGCCGACCAGATGGCGCGGGCGTTCGCGGCAGCGGGACCGCAGAACCCGCCCACCGCGGCGGTTCTGGTGCGGCGCAACGCGGACGCGGTCCCCATGGCCGAGGCCCTGCGGGCCCGCGGACTTCCCGTCGAGGTCGTCGGCCTGGCGGGCCTGCTCGCCGTGGACGAGGTCGCCGACGTGGTCGCGATGCTGCGCACGGTCGCCGATCCGACCGCGGGAGCGGCGACGATGCGGGTGCTCACCGGACCGCGATGGCGCCTGGGTGCCCGTGACCTCACCGCGCTGTGGAACCGGGCCCGTGCTCTCGACGACCGCCCCCGTGACGAGGGGTCCGTCGATCAGGTGCTCAGCCAGCTGCGTCCCGACACCGACGTGGCCTCGCTGGCCGACGCGATCTGCGATCCCGGTCCCGCCGAGGAGTATTCGGCCGCGGGCTACGAGCGCATCTGTGCGCTGGCCGAGGAGTTGACGGTGCTGCGCGGGCACCTGGATCGGCCCGTGCCGGACCTGGTGGCCGAGGTGCGCCGCAGGTTGGGTGTCGACACCGAGGTGCGGGCCCGCCATGTCGGTCCCGATTCACTCGGCGCCGAGCAGTTGGACGCGTTCGCGGCGGTGGTCGATGCCTATGCGTCCCGAACTCCGTTGGCGCGCACGGATGTCCATGGTCTTCTGGGGTATCTCACGGTGGCCGAGGACGTGGAGAACGGGTTGGCGCCCGCCGAGGTGTCGGTGTCCGCGGACCGGATCCAGGTGCTGACGGTGCATGCGGCGAAGGGATTGGAGTGGGAGATCGTGGCGGTCCCGCACCTGTCGGCCCGGGTGTTCCCGTCCACGGCGAACGCGCGGACATGGTTGACCGATCCGGCCGATCTGCCGCCGCTGCTGCGCGGTGACCGCGCCGAACTGGGGGCGCACGGGGTTCCGGTCCTCGACACCGACATGGTCACCCACCGAAAGCAGCTGTCGGACACCATCGACGCCCATCGCGCACAGTTGGAACAGCGGCGCATCGACGAGGAGCGCCGACTGCTCTACGTGGCCATCACCCGCTCGGAGGACACGCTGCTGCTCTCGGGTCACCACTGGGGAGCCACCGAGACCAAACCGCGCGGCCCGTCGGACTTTCTGTGCGAACTCAAGGACATCATCGAGACCGCGGCGGCCGAGGGGCACCCCTGCGGTGAGGTGGTGCAGTGGGCCCCCGACCCGCCGTCATCGGAGCAGAACCCGTTGCGGGACAACGTGGTCGAAGCCAGTTGGCCGGTGGATCCGTTGGCCGGCGTGCGGGTCGAGGTCGAGCGGGGCGCCGCCCTGGTCGCCGCAGCGATGCGTGGTGCGGTCGACGCGGACGGCGACGAGCACGGGTGGGTCGCCGACGTCGACGCACTGCTGGCCGAACGCGCCGAGCGGCCCGCCGCGGCGTCGGCGGCCCTGCCGAACCTGCTGTCGGTGAGCACCCTGGTCGAACTCGGCAAGGACGCGGGCGCGGCACTGGCCCGGTTGAGCCGCCGGGTGCCGCAGCGGCCGGACCCACATGCCCTGCTCGGCACGGCCTTCCACGACTGGGTGCAGCGGTTCTACGGCGCGGATCGGCTGTTCGACCTCGATGACCTGCCCGGTGCGGTCGACGGCGAGCACGCGCGGGCCCAGGCCGAGGAACTGGCGGACCTGCAGGCGGAGTTCATGAGTTCGCGATGGGCCGCGCGCACGCCGATCGACATCGAGGTGCCGTTCGAGATGACCGTCGCCGGACGCGTGGTGCGGGGGCGCATCGATGCGGTGTTCGCGGACGAGGACGGATTCACGGTGGTGGACTGGAAGACCGGCGCCCCACCCGCCGACGCCGACGGCATGCGCACGGCGGCGATCCAGCTCGCGGTGTACCGGCTGGCCTGGGCCGCGCTCAACGGCTGCCCGGAGTCGTCGGTGCGCGGGGCCTTCCACTATGTCCGCAGCGGTCAGACGCTGGAGCCCGACGATCTGCCCACCCGCGAGGAACTCGAACAGCTGCTGCGTGAGGCCGACCCGGCGATCACGACAGCCGGCGCACCTTCAGCGCCTCGGTGATCATCGGAATCTGCAGCGGAAGCCGGGCGAGGGCGGCTGCCCGCATGGGCCAGGGCTTGCCCCACCACAGCCGGACCATGTTGAGGTTGCCCGGGAACACCGCGAGGAACAGGGCCACCGCGGCCGCGGCGCCCACCCTGCGGGTGCGCGGTGCCACGAGCAGGCCCGCGGTGGCCAGTTCGGCGACCCCCGAGGCGTAGGTGTACGTGCGCGCGCTGCCGGGAAGCTCGACCGGGATGATCGAGTCGAACGGCGCGGGCGCCACGAAGTGCAGCACCCCGACACCACCCAGAAGGGCGGCCAGCCTGTGCGCGGCGCGTGCTCCGGCTCGCCGGTCGGAGTCGGTCAGGGCGGTTCCCGGCGCGGAACGGAAGGACGTCATGGTTACATGATGACGTGCGGCGAGCAGTGCCGGTGTCGATGACAGAGCATCGTGGCTAAAAACAGAATGCGCAGGCGCCTGCGCCGACTGGACGAGACGTTGACGGCCAAGCCGGACGCCGCGCTGGTCGAACACCTGCACATCCCGGAGCAGTTCGTCAGCCCGGGACGCAGGATCTTCATGCGCGTCATCTACGCCCTGCTGGCGTTGTTTGCGGCGGTGATCATCGTCTACCTCGACCGCGACGGCTACCGCGACATCTCCGACGAGCCGGTGCCCGGCGGCCTGTCCTTCCTGGACTGCCTGTACTACGCCACGGTGTCGCTGTCGACGACGGGCTACGGCGACATCACCCCCGTCACCCCCACCGCGCGACTGATCAACGTCCTGGTCATCACGCCGCTGCGGGTGGCGTTTCTGATCGTGCTCATCGGCACCACCGTGGAGACCCTGACCGCGGCGTCGCGGCAGGCCCTCAAGATCCAGCGCTGGAGGAACACCGTGCGCAACCACACCATCGTCATCGGCTACGGCACCAAGGGGAAGACGGCCGTCACGGCGATGATCGGTGACGGCGTCCCGCCCGGCGAGATCGTCGTCGTCGACACCGATCAGGCGTCACTGGACCGCGCGAGCGCCGCCGGTCTGGTGACCGTGCGCGGCGACGCCAACAAGTCCGACGTGCTGCGCCTGGCCGGGGCCCAGCACGCCAAGTCGATCATCGTCGCCACCAACAGTGATCCGACGGCGGTGATGGTCACGCTGACGGCGCGGGAACTGGCGCCGACGGCCAAGATCATCGCCTCGATCCGGGAGGCCGAGAACCAGCACCTGCTTCAGCAGTCCGGCGCGGACTCGGTGGTGGTCTCCTCGGAGACCGCGGGCCGCCTGCTCGGCATCGCGACCAGCACACCCAATGTGGTGGAACTCATCGAGGACCTGCTGACCCCGGACGAGGGTTTCGCGGTCGCCGAACGCGATGTGGAACGCAAAGAGGTCGGCGGGTCCCCCAAACACCTGGTCGATATCGTGCTGGGTGTGGTGCGCGACGGAAACCTGCACCGCGTCGACGATCCCGAGGTCGACGCGCTCGAGCTCGGCGACCGACTGCTCTACGTCCGAAGCGGAGGCGAAGACCGTGCCTGATTTCACCCTGCGCAACACGCCCCTGCTGTCGCGGGTCGGGGCCGACCGCTCCGATCACCTTCGCACCGACGTCGACGCGGCTGTCGAGGGCTGGGCGTCGGCCGCGGTCCTGCGCGTCGACAACCGCGGACAGGTGCTCATCGTGGACGGCCGGGTGGCCCTCGGCGGCACCGCCGATCTCGGCGACACGCCCCCCGACGACGCGGTGTTCCTCGGGCGCATCGACGACGGCAGGCACGTCTGGGCCATCCGCGCGCCGCTGGTGCCGCCGGATGAGGCGTCGGACGCCACGGTCCTCGACATCCGGCGCACCGGAAGGGTTTTCGACGACGTCAGCGCGCAGCTGGTGTCCACCGCGACCGCGCTGCTGAACTGGCATGACAGTGCGAGGTTCTCGCCGGTCGACGGTGCGCCGACCCGCGCGATCAAAGGCGGGTGGGCGCGGATCAACCCGGTCACCGGCGTGGAGGAGTTCCCGCGGATCGACCCCGCGGTGATCTGCCTGGTGCACGACGGCGCGGATCGGGTCGTGCTGGCGCGGCAGCAGGCCTGGCCCGAGCGGATGTTCTCGCTGCTGGCCGGATTCGTCGAAGCCGGCGAGTCCTTCGAGACGTGCGTGATCCGCGAGATCTCCGAAGAGATCGGCATCGCGGTGCGCGACGTGCGCTACCTCGGCAGCCAGCCGTGGCCGTTCCCGCGCTCCCTGATGGTGGGTTTCCACGCACTGGCCGACCCCGGTCAGGAGTTCGTGTTCTCCGACGGCGAGATCGCCGAAGCGCACTGGTTCACCCGCGACGAGGTGCGTGCCGCGCTGCGGGTGGGGGACTGGTCCAGCGCGGCCGCGACAGAGTCGAAACTGCTTCTGCCGGGCTCGATCTCGATCGCCCGGGAGATCATCGAATCCTGGGCCGAGCAGGACTGACCGCCACCCCGCGAGCGCCCTGCCGTCCCCCCGCGAGCGTGCGTGTCTGTACGCCGACACGCCGCAAATCCTGTACAAACCCGGCCGCTCGCGGACAGTAGAGCGGCCGCTCGCGGACAGGGGAGAGGTCGCTCAGCTCGCGAGCTTGGCCTTGACCTCGCGGATGTTCGGATTGGTCATCGTCGTGCCGTCGGCGAACTTCACGGTCGGCACCGTCTGGTTTCCGCCGTTGACCGACGCGACGAAATCGGCCGCGGCGGGATCGGCCTCGATGTCGACCTCGGTGTAGCTGATGTTCTCCGACTTCAGCGCGGTCTTGAGCCGGCGGCAGTATCCGCACCACGACGTCGAGTACATGATCAGCGGGGTGTCACTCACGGTCATGCCGCCATCTTGTCACCCGGCCCTGGGATGATGATCGGCATGCCCATCGACGGCCTCGACGAGGAACAGCGCGAGGCGGTGCTGGCCGCCCGCGGGCCGGTGTGCGTGCTCGCGGGTGCGGGCACCGGCAAGACCCGCACCATCACCCACCGCATCGCCCACCTCGTCTCGGCCGGGCAGGTGGCGCCGGGGCAGGTGCTGGCGGTCACCTTCACCTCCCGTGCCGCGGGGGAGATGCGGAGCCGACTGCGTGCGATGGAGGCCGCCGAGCCGGACGGACCACGGGTCGGGTCGGTGCAGGCGTTGACCTTTCACGCCGCGGCGCGCCGGCAGTTGTCCTACTTCTGGCCCCGGGTGGTCGGCAACACCGGCTGGCAGCTGCTCGACAGCAAATTCTCCGTCGTCGCCCAGGCCGCCAACCGGGCCAAGCTCAAGGTCAGCACCGACGACGTGCGCGACCTCGCGGGTGAGATCGAGTGGGCCAAGGCCTCATTGATCACGCCTGAGCTGTACCCGGCCGAGGCCGCGAAGGTCTCCCGCGACGTCCCGTTGGACGCGCAGCGCGTTGCGGCGGTCTACGCCGGGTACGAGAGCCTCAAGGCGCGCGGTGAGACCGCACTGCTCGACTTCGACGATCTGCTCCTGCACACCGCGGCCGCCATTGAGAACGATCCCGCCGTCGCCCAGGAGTTCCGGGACCGGTACCGCTGTTTCGTCGTCGACGAGTACCAGGACGTCACACCGCTGCAGCAGCGCGTGCTGACGGCGTGGTTGGGCTCACGGGACGACCTGACGGTGGTCGGCGACGCCAACCAGACCATCTACTCGTTCACCGGCGCCTCCCCGCGTTACCTGCTGGACTTCTCCCGCCGCTTTCCCGACGCCACCGTGGTGCGCCTTGAGCGTGACTACCGATCCACCCCACAGGTGGTGTCGCTGGCCAACCGCGTGATCGCCGCCGCGCGCGGACGCGTCGCGGGAAGCAGACTGCATCTGGTGGGCCAGCGTGATCCCGGGCCGGAGCCGACGTTTCAGGAGCACCCCGACGAGGTCGCGGAGGCCAAGGCCGTCGCCAAGTCGATCACCACGCTGATCGAGTCGGGTGTCTCGCCCGCGGAGATCGCGGTGCTCTACCGGATCAACGCCCAGTCCGAGGTGTACGAGGAGGCGCTGACCGAGGCGGGTGTGGCGTTCCAGGTGCGCGGCGGTGAGGGGTTCTTCAGTCGCCAGGAGATTCGGCAGGCACTGGTGGTCCTGCAGCGCGCCGCCGAACAGGATTCGGCAGCAGAGGATCTGCCGGAGGTCGTGCGCAGACTGCTGGAGCCGCTGGGACTGACCGACCAGGCGCCGACGGGTGCGCGGGTGCGGGAACGCTGGGAGGCGCTCGATGCCCTGGCGCAGCTGGTCGACGACGAGGTCGCCGCGCGTCCCGACTTGGACCTGCGGGCGTTGGTCGCCGAACTGCGGATCCGTGCCGACTCCCGGCATCCACCCGTCGTGCAGGGGGTGACGCTGGCATCGCTGCATGCGGCCAAGGGCCTGGAATGGGATGCGGTGTACCTCGTCGGGCTCACCGACGGCACACTGCCCATCTCGCACGCGCTGGCCCACGGCCCGGACAGTGAGGCCGTCGAGGAGGAGCGGCGCCTGCTGTACGTCGGAGTGACCCGGGCCAGGGTGCACCTGGCCCTGAGCTGGTCGCTGAGCCGGACGCCGGGCGGCCGGCAGACGCGCAAACCGTCACGGTTCCTCAACGGCATCGCCCCGCAGACCGGCCGGGACACCGGGCCCAGCGCCCCGCGGCGGCAGCGGGCGGCGGCGAACAAGCGCTGCCGGGTCTGCAACGCCAACCTGACCACCGCCGCCGCGTCGATCCTGGGGCGGTGTGAGACCTGCGCGTCCGACATCGACACCGATCTGCTCGCTCGGCTCAAGGAGTGGCGGCTGCGTACGGCACAGGAGCTCAAGGTGCCGGCGTTCGTGGTGTTCAGCGACAACACGTTGATCGCGATCGCCGAGACCAGGCCCACCGACAACGCGGCGCTGACGTCGATCTCGGGTATCGGCGCGCGCAAGTTGGAGCAGTTCGGTGCCGACGTCTTGGAGTTGGTGCACGGCCGGGGCTGAAACCGCAGGTCAGAAAATCGCTTGTGGTTCCACCGGCGCACGGTCTAGCCTCGAACCCGCACCATTCACGCACGCGAGCGCTGGGAAGGAGGTCCCCACGATGATCAGCACCGCCATGAACGTCGGCGTAGCCGCCGTATCCGCGCATGCCCAGGGGGCCGTCTTCGTTTCAGCAGCTGCCGTCCCCGCGGCGCATATCCCGGCGGCTGCCGCCGCCTGGGCGGGACAGGCCCACGCTGCGCCGCGTAAGCGCCGTCCCGCCGCCGCGACCTTCGCGTCCGCGTATCGGGGTTCCCCCTAGGAGCCCACGACACAGCCACATTGGCCACGGACCGAAAGTCACCGGATCCGTGGCCAATCTCTTTTGGTGTCATTCCCACCACCGGCCCGGATCTCGAGGACAAGCAACTCAGCCCACGAGACCAGGAAGCAGGTGAAAGGACATGTCAGCCCTGACAGTCCGCGAGGAGAAACTGCCGGTGCTGCCGTGCCATGTCGGTGACCCCGACCTGTGGTTCGCCGAGACTCCCGCCGAACTGGAGCAGGCCAAGGTGCTGTGCGCGCAGTGCCCGATCAGGCGGCAGTGCCTGTCGGCCGCGCTGGACCGCGCAGAGCCCTGGGGCGTGTGGGGCGGTGAGATCATCGAGCGTGGATCGGTGGTCGCGCACAAGCGCCCCCGCGGCCGGCCACGCAAGGACGTCGTCGCCGCCTGATCAACCGGCGAGGCCCACCGTCACACGAAACATCGTGTGACGGTGGGCCTTTCGCGTGTCTGTGCTCAGACGGCGTCGGGGTTGGCGAACCCGGGCACCATCTCGTCGGCGATCCGCCGCGTCGGCACGTGTCCGTCGAGCTGACAGGAGATCGCGACCACCGAGGCGATGACACGCATCGGGATCGCCAGCTTCGGTGGGATGTCCATCTGCCGGGCGGTCTTGATCTGGCCGGAGACCTTTTCGAAGTTGACGTTGGTCATCCGCTGCAGCCACTTGCGGGTGTAGTGGAACACCGGCACCTCCAGCGGTTCGACGTACTGCCGCAGCATGTCGTCGATCTCGCTGGTCGACACCTGCTCACCCTTCTGGATGAAGCCGACGCGCTCCATGGTCGGCAGCAGCTTGTCGTAGTTCTTGTCGACCGCGTAGCGCAGCATCTGCCCCAGTTCCACGGGCCACCCGCCGGGCATGGGCGCCACCGCACCGAAGTCGATCACGCCGAGCTTGTCGCCCGGCAGCAGCATGAAGTTCCCCGGATGCGCGTCGCCGTGCACCATCTCGAGGCGCCGCGGCGCGTCGTCGCAGAACTCGAACAGTCGAGTCGCCATCAGGTCGCGCTGTTCCTGGGTGCCCTCGCGGATGATGTGGGCCAGCGGAATGCCCTCGATCCACTCGGCCACCACGACCTTGGGTGCACTGGCCACCACGTGCGGGATCAGGAACTTCGGGTCGCCGTCGTAGGCCTTGGCGAAGGCCCGCTGGTTCTCCGCCTCGAGGCGGTAGTCCAGCTCCATCTCGGTGCGGTCGATCAATTCGTCGACCACGCCCTGCACGTCCGCGCCGGGCGCCAACTGCTTGAAGACGCCGACCAGGCGCCGCATGGTCTTGAGGTCGGCCCGCAGGGCTTCGTCGGCGCCGGGGTACTGGATCTTGACGGCCACCTCGCGGCCGTCTTTCCAGACGGCCTTGTGCACCTGGCCGATGCTCGCCGAGGCGACGGGCGTGTCGTCGAAGGACTGGAAGCGCTCCCGCCACTTGGTGCCCAGTTGGGCGTCGAGGACCCGGTGGACCTTGTCCGCCGGCAGCGGCGGCGCGTCCTTCTGGAGCTTGGTCAGCGCCTCCCGGTAAGGCTTGCCGAACTGCTCGGGAACGGCGGCCTCGAGCACTGAAAGGGCCTGGCCGACCTTCATCGCGCCGCCCTTGAGCTCGCCGAGCACCTTGAACAGCTGGTCGGCGGCCTTCTCTACCAATTCGGCGTTGACCTCGTCTTTCGACTTGCCCGTCAGTCGTTTGCCGAACCCCACCGCCGCGCGTCCTGCCATGCCACCTGCCAGGCCGGCCAACTTCGCGTTTCGTGCCACACTTCCGCGCTTGATCTCTGCCACCAGACCATCATCCACCACGGCCGCACCCCACATGACACCGAACTGGCAACAAACGTTTTCAACATGAGCACCGCGGGTGCCGTGGCCAATGCCGGGTCGCGATGCTGCCGGCGCGCACGTCGAACTCCAGGGTGGCCGACAGGCTCGGCGGGGCGGGCTGCGTTCCCGAACCGTCGACCGCGGCGACGACGGCCTGCACCTGAGCCAACGCCAGGGCAACCGTGGCCAGCACCGTCGAGTGATCGGCCACGCCGACGGTGTCGCGCAGCTGCGCCGCGAGCACCGGCCATGCCGCGTCGCGGTCGATGCGGTGCAGGTCGGCACACACCAGGCAGCTGGTGACACCGGGAATGACCAGCGGGCCGACCACACCCGTGCCGTCGCGCACCCGCACCGTCAGGTGCGCCACACCCGCGGCGTGCAGGTCGCGCACCATCCGCGGGTCGGCGACGAGGTAGTCGGCGAGGACGACGAGGTCGGTCGTCTCGGCCCGCACCGCGGCGTGCGACCGGCTGCTGTGGCTGACCCGCGCACCCGTGCCGCGCAGCGCGTCGACCAGCATGTCGGTCAGGGGACCGCGGCCGTGCACGCGGATCGCGGCGGCGCGGCCGGCTCGGCGGGGCGCGCCGGTGTGGGCCACCCCGGCCGACTCCAGGGCGTCGATCACCGCGGTGAGTTCCCCGGCGTCGGTCAGACCCAGGCGGGTCGCCTCGGCCGTGAGGTCACCGACGTCGACCGGGGAGCGCATGTGCCGCAGCACCCCGGCCATGCCGCCGGCGGTGAGGCCACGCGGAGGCTGGACCAGGACGGCGCGGCGCGGATCCCAACCGACCTGGACGGCGCCGTCGGGCCTCAGCAAGACCGGCATCGAGGGGTCGAGGCTGATCCGGCGCGGCATGGCCGGACTGTGCCACGCCGACCGGGCGCCGGGTGCTCAGCTGTCCACAGGTCAGGCGTCGGGGCCGTCGGGGTCCTTGGGGTCCTTGGACTCGGCCTCGTCGCGAAGCTGTTTCTCCAGTTCGGCGATCGCGCTGTCGATACCGCTGGTGTCGCCGCCGATGACCCGGTCGATGAAACCCGCGGCGTCGTCGAGATCCGACGCCGACGGCAGCAGGTCGGGGTGCTGCCAGACCGCGTCACGGGCGTCCATACCGGCCGCGTCGGTGAGCCGCTGCCACAGGTCGGCGGCCTCACGGAGTTTGCGGGGCCGCAGTTCGAGCCCGACGAGCGTGGCGAAGGTCTGCTCGGCCGGACCGCCGCTGGCGCGGCGGCGACGCAGGGTCTCGCTGAGCGCCGCGGTGCCCGGGATCCGGTCGCCGAGGGCCGCGGACACCACGGTCTGCACCCAGCCCTCGATGAGGGCGAGCAGGGTCTCGAGACGCTCCAGCGCCGCCGCCTGCTCGGGTGAGGTCTTGGGTTCGAAGATGCCCTGGTTGAGCAGCTGCTCCATGGCCGCGGGGTCGGCCATGGAGGCGGGGTTGAAGCCCTGGGCCAGTTCTTCGATGCCGCTCATGTCGATCTTGATGCCCTTGGCGTAGGACTCGACGGTGTTGAGCAGCTGGCTGGACAGCCACGGCACATGGCTGAACAGGCGATGGTGGGCGGCCTCCCGCGCCGCCAGGAACGTCACGACCTCGCTGCGGGGCTGCTCGAGTCCGGACGCGAACTCCTCGACGGCGGTGGGCATCAGCGCCGCGGTGCCGGCCGGGCCCAGCGGCAGGCCGATGTCGGTGGAGGTCAGCACCTCCTTGGACAGCCGACCCAGCGCCTGCCCCAGTTGCGAGCCGAATGCCATGCCGCCCATCTGGGAGATCATCGACAGCAGCGGGCCCGCCATGGCCTTGGCCTCTTCGGGCAGGGCCGAGACCCAGACCGTCGAGATCTGCTCGGCCACTGGATCGCACAGCCGCTTCCAGGTGGCGAGGGTGTTGTCGATCCAGTCCGACGGCGTCCAGGCCACGGTCTTGGTGGTGCCGGCCGGAAGTGCGGTCGCGCCGTCGAGCCAGGTCTCAGCCAGCCGCACCGCATCGGAGATCGCCGACGTGGTGCCCGGCGCGATGGGCGCGACGAAACCGATGGAGCTGGTGGCCAACTGGCGCGCCAGGTCGTAGTTGACCGGGCCGCCGCTGGTGCCGCTGGCCATCGCGCTGCCCGCGCCGGAGAACATCTGGCCCAGTCGGGTGAAGATCTGCCCGAGGTCAGCCATGTCGCCGGAGCCGAACCCGAACGGATCGGTGGGGCCGCCCGGGTCCTTCTTACGCTTGTCGCGGTCGGGGTCGTCGCCGGGGGAGAACCCGAAGGGCAGGTCGGACATGGCTTCAACGGTACTCACCGCCCAGACGGGTTGCGCGCCCGCCGGTCACGCTCTCAGTGAACCTGCGCGGTTAATCTGGGCGGCGTGAACAGGCGGATTCTGACGTTGGTGGTCGCGCTGGTGCCGATCGTGGTGTTCGGCGCGCTGCTGGCGGTGGTGACCGTGCCGTTCGTGTCGCTGGGACCCGGGCCCACGTTCAACACCCTCGGGTCCTACGACGGCAAACCGGTCGTCGCGATCGAGGGCACCGAGGTCAAGCCCACCTCGGGACATCTGAACATGACCACGGTGTCGCAGCGCGACGGGTTGACGCTCGGCCAGGCGCTGGCGCTGTACCTGTCGGGCCGCGAACAGCTCGTGCCGCGCGACCTGGTGTACCCGCCCGAGAAGAGCCGCGACGACGTCGACAAGGCCAACAAGGAGGAGTTCAAGAACTCCGAGGACACCGCCGAGTACGCGGCGCTGGGGTTCCTCGACTACGCGCGGGCCGTGACGGTCGAGACCGTCAACGACGACGGTCCGTCCAAGGGCAAGCTGCAGTCCGGTGACGCGATCGACGCCGTCAACGGCACTCCCGTGGCCGACGTCGAGGCGTTCACGACGCTGCTGAAGAAGACCAGACCCGGCGATCAGGTGGTCGTCGACTTCCGCCGCAAGAACGCACCACCGGGAACCGCGACCATCACGCTGGGCTCCAACGACGACCGTGACTACGGGTACGTCGGCGTGGGTGTCCGGGACGCCCCGTGGGCGCCGTTCTCGATCGACTTCAACCTCGCCAACATCGGCGGCCCATCGGCCGGCCTGATGTTCAGCCTGGCCGTCATCGACAAGCTGACCACCGGGGATCTCAACCACGGGAAGTTCGTCGCGGGCACCGGGACCATCGCCGGGGACGGCACGGTCGGCGGGATCGGCGGCATCACGCACAAGATGCTGGCTGCCAAGGAGGCCGGCGCGACGGTGTTCCTGGCGCCGGCGGAGAACTGCGACGAGGCCCGATCGGGGGCCCAGGACGGTATGGAACTGGTGAAGGTCGAGACGCTGGCAGGGGCGGTCGACGCATTGAAGACACTTTCAGCCGGTGGCGAACCTCCGCGTTGTTAGTCAGGTGACCTGCGGTGTGCGCTCGGGCGTTGCGTACAGTTGGGGCACTGTCTGATCAGCACTGACCGGGAGTCCACCTGTGGGAATGCGGCCGGCCGCAAAGATGCCGAACCTGACTCGGCGTAGTCGAGTATTGATTGCGATCGCAGTGGTGGCCGTGGTGCTGCTGCTGCTGGGGCCACGCCTGATCGACACCTACGTCAACTGGCTGTGGTTCGGCGAGTTGGGGTACCGCTCGGTGTTCACCACCGAGATCGTCACTCGCCTCGTGCTGTTCCTGGCGGCATTCCTGCTGATGGGCGCGATCGTGTTCGCCGGCCTGGCACTCGCCTATCGCACCCGGCCGGTGTTCGTCCCCGCCGCCGGCCCCAACGACCCCGTCGCGCGGTACCGCACGACGGTGCTGACCCGGCTCCGGCTGATCGGGCTGGGCATTCCCGCCTTCGTCGGCCTGATCGCCGGTTTCGTGGCGCAGAACAACTGGAAGCAGATCCAGCTGTTCCTGCACGGCGGCGACTTCGGTGTCACCGACCCCGAATTCGGCAAGGATCTCGGGTTCTACGCGTTCGACCTGCCGTTCTACCGGATGGTCCTGTCCCTGCTGTTCTTCGCGGTGTTCCTGGCGTTGGTCGCCAACCTGGTGGCGCACTACATCTTCGGCGGCATCCGGCTCGCCAACCGCGGCAGTGTGGTCACCAAGGCCGCCCGCATCCAGCTCGTCGCGCTCGTCGGTGTCCTGGTGCTGCTCAAGGCCGCCGCCTACTGGCTGGACCGCTACGAACTGCTCAGCCACACCCGCGGCGGCAAGCCGTTCACCGGCGCGGGCTACACCGACATCAACGCGGTGCTGCCGGCCAAGCTGATCCTGCTGGCGATCGCCGTGATCTGTGCCGTGGCGGTCTTCTCGGCGCTGGTGCTGCGTGATCTGCGCATCCCGGCGATCGGTCTGGTGCTGCTGCTGCTGTCGTCGCTCGTGGTCGGCGCGGGCTGGCCGCTGGTCGTCGAGCAGTTCAGCGTCAAGCCCAACGCCGCTCAGAAGGAGAGCGAGTACATCAGTCGCAGCATCACCGCCACGCGACAGGCCTACGGGCTCACCGATGATGTGGTGACCTACCGCAACTACAGCGGCGATGCGCCGACCTCGGCCCAGCAGATCGCGGCCGACCGCGCCACGATCTCGAACATCCGACTGCTCGATCCCACGATCATCAGCCCCGCGTTCACGCAGTTCCAGCAGGGCAAGAACTTCTACAGCTTCCCCGAGCACCTGTCCATCGACCGGTATTCGCTGCCCGGCGGTGAGCTGCGTGACTTCGTCGTGGCCGCACGTGAACTCAATCCGGAGCGGCTCACCGACAACCAGCGGGACTGGATCAACCGTCACACGGTCTACACGCACGGCAACGGCTTCATCGCCTCGCCGGCCAACACCGTGCGCGGGATCGCCAACGACCCCAACCAGAACGGTGGCTACCCCGAGTTCCTGGCCAGCGTCGTCGGCGCCAACGGCAGCGTGGTCTCGCCCGGTCCCGCGCCGCTGGATCAGCCCCGCGTCTACTTCGGTCCGATCATCGCGGCCGCACCCGCCGACTACGCGATCGTCGGCTCCAACGGGCCCGACCGCGAATACGACTACGAGACCAACACCGAGACCAAGAACTACACCTACACCGGGTCGGGCGGTGTCCCGCTGGGCAACTGGCTGGCCCGCTCCGTGTTCGCCGCGAAGTTCGCGGAACGGAACTTCCTGTTCTCCAACGTGATCGGCCCGGAGAGCAAGATCCTGTTCAACCGCGACCCGGTCGAGCGTGTCAAGGCGGCCGCGCCGTGGCTGACCGCTGACACCAGCGTGTACCCGGCGATCGTCAACAAGCGCATGGTGTGGATCGTCGACGGCTACACCACGCTGGACAACTACCCGTACTCGGAGTTGACCTCGCTGTCGAACACCACGGTGGACTCCAACGAGGTCGCGGTCAACCGCCTGATCCCCGACAAGCAGGTGTCCTACATCCGCAACTCGGTCAAGGCCACTGTCGACGCCTACGACGGCAAGGTCACGCTGTACGCGCAGGACGAGACCGATCCGGTGCTGCAGGCGTGGATGAAGGTCTTCCCCAACACCGTCAAGCCCAAGAGCGACATCACCGAGGAACTGCAGGAGCACCTGCGGTACCCGGAGGACCTGTTCAAGGTTCAGCGCGCGCTGCTGGCGAAGTATCAGGTCGACGACCCGATCACGTTCTTCTCGGCGCAGGACTTCTGGGATGTCCCGCTGGATCCGAACCCGACGGCCTCGAGCTATCAGCCGCCGTACTACATCGTCGCCAGAAACATTGCGTTGGACAACAACTCGGAGTCCTTCCAGTTGACCAGCGCAATGAACCGGTTCCGCCGCGAGTTCCTGGCCGCCTATATGAGCGCCAGCTCCGATCCGGACACCTACGGCAGGATCACCGTCCTGACCATTCCGGGTGATGCGGTCCGTGGTCCCAAGCTGGCGTTCACCGCGATCAGCACGGACACCGCGGTCACCCAGGACCTGGGTGTCATCGGTCGGGACAACCAGAACCGGATCCGCTGGGGCAACCTGTTGACCCTGCCGGTGGGCCAGGGTGGTCTGCTCTACGTCGCGCCGGTCTACGCCTCGCCGGGCAACACCGACGCCGCGTCGTCGTATCCCCGCCTGATCCGCGTCGCGATGCTCTACGGCGACAAGGTCGGGTACGGGCCGACGGTTCGTGACGCCCTCGATGAGATCTTCGGCAAGGGCGCGGGCGTGACCGCGACCGGTCCCGCGCCCGCGCCGGGCAGTCCGGCGCCCGCGGACAAGCCGGCCTCACCGGCCAACGCCGATGTGCCGCAGGCCAATGCGCCCGAGGTGCCCACTCCGGTGGCGGCGGTGCCGGCTCCGGGTGGCCCGGTGCAGCTGTCGGGTCCGAAGGCCGCTGCCCTGCAGGAGATCAAGTCGGCCATGGAGGCCGTGCGGCAGTCGCAGCAGAGCGGCAACTTCGCCGACTACGGTGAGGCGCTGCAGCGACTCAACGACGCGATGGACAAGTACGACAACGCCAAGTAGGCCGTCCTTCTGCCGAGCGCCCGTGTTTGTACGGTGACACGCCGGGCAGGCTCAAGTGATCGCTGCAGCACCTGATTGGTAAGGGGTGTTGTTTCGATGGGATTTAGAGGGCAGGGGCAG
>NZ_LZHW01000014.1 GCF_001667265.1 Mycobacterium sp. ACS4331
CGGGCCCCGGGGGGGGCCCCCCCGGGCGGGGGGGCCCGGGGCGGGACGGCGACCGGAGCCGGCCCCGGCCCCGGGGCCGGGCCCAACGGCACCGTCCGCGAGTTGATCGGGCCCTCCTGGATGGGCACCGGGGCACCCGGCAGGGTGGGCGCGGGCGCTCCGGGTTCGGCGGCGATCGGCAGACCGGGCGCCGGCGGCGGTGCGTTCGGGTTCGGCGGTGACGTGAGGACGCCGTCCGGTCCGGTGTAGTTGGGCCCGTAGGGGTTGTCGCCGAACGGGCCGACCGTCAGGCCCGCGCACGGCAGCGGGTTGGCCGGCGACGGGATACCGTCTGCGGGAGGCGTATACGAGCACGGCGAACCCGGTGGGACGGCGGGGCCCGGATGGTCGGGAGTGCCCTCCAGCACCGGCGGCGCCGGTGGCGGCGCCCCGTTGGCCTGCCGCTGCCCGTTCGGGTCGGGGAACTGGAACGCCGGCAGACCCGCGTTGCGCCAGAACTGCTCCGGGTCTATTCCCCGCTTCTTGAACGCCGCGTCGATGAAGGGCTGGAGCACCTGGCCGGTCAGCAGGTTGACCACCATGACCTTGAAGTAGGGTCCCGACCCCAGTGCCTCGGCCAGTGAGGCCGTGAACTTGCTGAGCGTGATCAGCACTTCCTGCAGGTCGTACTTGTGCTTGACGAGAAGGTCGGTGACCACGCGCAACTGTTCGAGCACGTGGTTGAGATTGGGGTTGTCGTTGACCAGACCCTGGAACTGCGCCGACACCAGCTGCACGTTGGACAGCAGGTTCGTGATGGCCTGCCCGCGGGCGTTGACGGCGGCCAGCAGCGTCTTGCTGTTGACCAGCAGGTCGTTGACCTGCCCACTGCGATCGCCGAGGACCTGGGCCACCTTGTTGGCGTTGGCCAGCAGTTTCTTGAACTGTTCGTCGCGCTTGCCGATGGTGTCGGAGAACCGGGCCACCCCGTCGAGTGCGGCGCTCAGGTTCGGATAGGTCTGATCGATGGTCTCCGACAACACATTCAGTGACCGCTTGACGGTCTGGATGTCCCAGCCGCCCGCGGCCTTGGTGACGTCGAAGAACGCATCGTAGATCTGGTACGGCGTGGTGCTCTGCCCGACGGGCAGTTGACCGCTGGCCCGCAGAATCTCACTGCCACGCGGTTCGACCTCGAGCACCTTCTTGCCCAGGATCGTGTCGGTGCGAATGGCCAGCCGGCTTTCGGTGCCGATCTGGTTGCCGCCCAACGTGAATCCCATGACGACATGGTCATTGTCGATGGCCACCGACTGGACGGTGCCGACATCGAGGCCCGCGATGCGCACCTTGTCGCCCGTGAGCAGCCCACCCGAATCGGTGAAGGCACCGTAGTAGACCGGCTGCGCGAACAACATCGGCGCACTGGAGAAGCTCTGGCCCACCCCGATCACGAGGATCACGATCACGATCCCGACCAGGCCATTGCGGATCCGGTTCGACCCCTCCAGAGTCCTCATTGCGGCGTGCACCTGCCGGTCGGCTGGGTGAACACCTTCACGGTGCGGACCGGTCCACCGGGCTGGGCACCGTTGAGTTTGAGGGTCAGGTCGCACAGATAGAAGTTGAAGAAGTCACCGTAGACGCCGCCCGCGCGGCCGATGATCTTCAGCGACGTGGGCAGTTTCGTCAAGATGTCGTCGACCTGCGCCTGCTCGTCGACAAGCGGCTGGGCGATGCCCTCGAGGCGGGCGATGGTGTCGTGGAGGATCGGCCGATTGTCGGCCAGCAGGTCACCCAGTGTGCCCGCGGCGTTGCTGATGCTCGCGGTGGAGTCGGCGATCGGGTCGGCGCGGTTCTTCAGCCCCGTGATCAGCTTCTCGAAATTGACCACGGTCTCGTCGAACTGCTTCTGATGCTTGACCGTCGTGGCGAGCACGGTGTTGAGGTTGTCGATCACCTCACCGATGGCCTGATCCCGGTCGGCCAGCGCCGACGTCAGCTGAGCGGTCTGGTCGAGGATGTCGCTGATCGTGCCGCCCTGGCCTTGGAAGACCGTGATGATCGACTGCGCGATCGTGTTCACCTTCTCCGGGTCCAGGGCGCGGAACACGGGCTTGAACCCGCCGATGAGCGCGTCGAGGTCGAGCGCCGGGGTGGTCCGCGACAGCGGGATGAACCCGCCGGGCGGCAGGATCTGGTCCGCGCCCTCGCCCTGCCCCCGCGCAAGATCCATGTAGCGGTTGCCGATCAGGTCCTGATACCGGATCTGGGCGGTCGTCGACTGGTAGAGCGGCAGGTTCCGGTCGACGTTGAAGGTGACCTTGACACGCTGCCCGCCGTCGACGAGTTCGATGTCCTCGACCTTGCCGACCTCCACGCCCGAGGCCCGGACGAACTGGCCGGCGCGAAGTCCACTCGCCGTCTTGAACTCCGCGGTGTAGGTGCTGGTGCGGTCGAATCGGATCTGGCCGAAGACCACGATGATGATCGCCGTGAAGAGCAGCAGCACCAGCGAGAAGGCGCCGAGTTTGATTGCGGTTCCGGTGATTCTCATGGGTTGATCGTGTTCTCCCCCACTTGGCGTCCCCAGACGTACTCGGTGAGGATGGGCTGGCCGAGTTCGAGATGGTTGTAGGGCGCGATCGAGGCACCGGTGTCCATCACGAGATACGGGGCGGGCCACAGGTGCCGGTCGATCGACTGCCAGCACCCCGGTGCGCCGCCCGGGCCGCCGCGCGCGTTGATCCTCGGCAGGTTGTCGGGATACACGTAGGGGTTCTCGGCGCCGAGGAAGGTGGTGTTGGTGTTCAGCGAATAGCCGTTTCCGCCAAGCGAATCGGCGACCTTGGGCGCGACGCTGGCGTAGTTGCGCACGGTGCAGAACAGTGCGGGACTGTAGGTGTCGAGCAGTTGAGCGGTGGGCACCAGGTCGGCCGCGCCGCGGATCAGATAGGGTCCGCCCCGCTCGAACACGTCGGCGCCGGTTTGGCCGAACCCGGTGGCCGCCAGCAGGGCCGCGTCGAGGTCGGCACGCCGCGCGTTGAAGGTGCGGGCCGTGGTCACCGCGCCCTCGAGCGCATTCCACAGATCCGGCGACGCTGCGGTGTACACGTCGGACAGGTCGGCCAATCGCTGTACGTCGTAACGGATCTGCGGCATCTTCGGGTTGATGTCGTCGAGGATCGCGTTGCCCTTGACCAGCGACTGACCGAACTTGTCGCCCAGACCGGTGAGCGACTGGGCCGCGGCCGACAACGTCAGGTTGAGTTTGACCGGGTCGATCTGTTCAGCGATCGAGGTGATGGTCTCGAACAGCGTGTTGAACTCGGTCGTCACTCCGGTCACGTCGATCACGTCGTCCGAGCTGATCCGCCGCGGATCGGGATCATCCGGCGAGGTGAAGGACACGTACTTGTTGCCGAACACTGTGGTGGCCTGGATGTTGGTGACCACATTGGCCGGGATCAGGTCGATGTAGCGGGGATTGACGTCGAGCGTCAGCCTGGCCCGCGTGGTGCCGTCCTGGTCGATCGGGTTCACCTCGGCGACGCGGCCGATCTGCACACCGTTGAACGTCACCTTCGACCCCGGGTCCATCACCAGACCGGCTCGGTCTGAGACCAGGGTCAGCTCGGTCTTGGGCTCGAAGCCGCCGCGGAACTGGATGTAGAGCGCGGTGGCCACGAGAGCGGTGATGAGCAGCAGCACCAGACCCGCGAGTTTGTATGGCGGAGTGCGGGGTTTGTTCTCCCCCATCCGGACCTGGTCCATGTTGGTCGTCATCGCGCTACACCGTGAGATTGAAGTTCGGGTCGGTGCCGTAGAGCGCCAACGAGGCGAACAGGACGACCACCACGATGGCCACCAGCGAGGTGCGCATCGACTTGCCGACCGCCTCTCCCACGCCGACGGCACCGCCGCTGGCGAAATAGCCGAAGTAGCAGTGGTTGAGCATCACGATGATCGACATGATGATCACTTCGAGGAAGGACCAGAAGACGTCGTCGACGCGCAGGAACGTGTTGAAGTAGTGCGAGTAGGTGCCGACCGACTGCGCGTAGAAGACCGTGGTGACCAACTGGGCGGAGAAGAACGACAACAGGATGGCCATGGCGTACAGCGGGATGATGACCACGGCGCCGGCCAGGATCCGTGTCGAGACCAGGTACGAGATCGACTTGATGCCCATGACTTCGAGCGCGTCGACCTCCTCGCTGATGCGCATGGCGCCGAGTTCGGCTGTGGCACCGGCACCCACGGTGGCCGCCAGGGCCTGACCCGTCACGATGGGCGCCACGACGCGGACGTTGGCCAGGGCCGCGAAGAACCCGGTGAACGCCTCCACGCCGATGTTGCCCAGCGAGGCGAAACCCTGGATGGCGATGAGCGAACCCGCCGACAGCGTGACGAATCCGATGATCGCGACCGTGCCGCCGATCACTGCCATGGCCCCGGTGCCCATGCCGATCTCGGCGATCAGGCGCAGGAGTTCACGGCGGTAGTTGCGCAGCGCGTGCGGGATCGACCCCACCGCCGTCAGGACGAACCATGCGACGTGGCCGAGGGTGTCGAGGAACCGCCCAGGCCATCCCACGAACCTCGTGACGTCGCTGTAGGCCCGGGGGAAGCGACTTCGCAGGACTTGGGTCGTCGACACGTCAGCGCCCCGTTCCGAACCGGACACCGATGGTGGTGAGCACGACGTTGACCGCGAACAACGCGACCACGCACAGCACCAGGGTCTCGTTGACGGCCGTGCCGACCCCCTTCGCGCCGCCCGCGACCGTCAGGCCGCGATAGCAGCCGACGAGGCCCGCGATCAATCCGAAGGTCAGCGCCTTGATCACCGAGATGAGCACCTCGGGAAGCCCTGTGATCAGCGTCAGCGTCGATACGTAGGCACCCGCCGAGACGTTCTGGATGTAGACGCCGAAGATGAACCCACCCACCAGGCCGATCGTGATCACCGCGCCGTTGAGCAGAAACGCGACGAACGTCGAGGCGACCACCCGCGGCAGCACCAGGCGGTGGATGGGATCGATGCCGAGCACCTCCAGGGCGTCGATCTCCTCGCGGATGGTCCGGGCGCCCAGATCGGCGCAGATGGCCGTCGACCCCGCGCCGGCGACGACGAGAACCGTGACGAGCGGCCCCAACTGGGTGACCGCGCCGAGCGCGGCCCCGGCGCCGGACACATCAGCGGCGCCGAACTCCGCCAACAGGATGTTGAGGGTGAAGATGATCAGCACTGTGAGCGGAATCGAGACGGCGACGGTGGGCAGGAACGCCACCCGCATCAGAAACCAGCTCTGCTCGATGAATTCGCGCCATTCGAACGGCCGCAGGACCGCTTTTCCGGTGAGCACGCACATGCGGAAGAACCCGCCCACCAACTCAAGGGGTGTGCGCAGCTGGTCGCGCACGTAGCCGGTGAGTCCGCCCGTCGACGCCGTCACAGAGCCGCCCTCACCCGGACGGCCGTGTGGCGCTGCAACGCTACGCGGAACTCCACGCCCCCTCCTGCCCCCCGCCCCAGATACGTGACGGCCGCCTCCCTACTCGGGAGTAGTAAGGCGGACCACAGGAATGTACCTGATCTTGGTGCGGCGGGGTGGCCCATCCGCGGGAATGAACCCCCCATTGTGACCTCGGCGTTTTCTTCGCCTACGTCAATCGGGTCCGGTCAACCCGGAAAGCGCTGAATTCGAACCCAATCCGCACCGATCCGCCCCAAAACATCATTCTCCGCCGGTGGCGAACCGCGACCGCAGTTCGGTTTTCAGCACCTTTCCGGCCGGATTCCTCGGCAGTGCGTCGACGATCTCGAGCGCCTTCGGGTGCTTGTAGCGGGCCAGTCGTTCGTTGAGGAAGTCCTCGAGATCGGCGAGCGCCAACTCATCCGACACGGCCGCCACGGCCACCGGCACCTCGCCCCACCTCTCGTCGACGCGCCCGATCACCGCCACCTCGACGATCGCCGGATGGGCGGCCAGCGCGTTCTCCACCTCGGCGCAGTAGATGTTCTCTCCACCGGAGATGATCATGTCCTTCTTGCGATCGACAACCCAGACGTAGCCCTCCTCGTCCTGGCGCACCAGGTCGCCCGAGTGGAACCACCCGCCCGCGAACGCCTCCGCGGTGGCCTGCGGGTTGTTCCAGTACCCCGCCATCAGTGTGGGTGCGCGATAGACGATTTCGCCCACTTCACCCACGGGGACGTCGTTCATGTTGTCGTCGACGACTCGGGCCGCCACGGTCGGGATCACCCGACCGACCGAGCCCAGCTTCCGCAGCGCGTCCTCACCCAGCAGCATGCACGTCACGGGCGACATCTCGGTCTGGCCGAAGGCCGCCAGGATCTTGGTGTTCGGGAACGTCTCGGCCATATCGCGCAGGAGCGTGTCCGACGCCGGTGCCGCGCCCCAGGACATGACGCGCAGCTTCAGATCGCGCGGTTGCGCCCGCTGGGCCTGGCACACGGCCTGCCACTGCGCGGGCACCAGGAAAATGCCGGTCACCTGTTCGGCTTCGAGCACGTCGAGGAGCTGGCCCGGGTCGAAGGCGCCGAGCGGGTGGATCACCGTCGGGTGTCCCAGCGTCAGGCCGGTCAGCATGTTGCCCACGCCGGCGATGTGGAACAGCGGGACGCCGATGAAGCCGACGTCGTTGTTCAGGTCGGCACCGTTGGTGAACAGCGCCGTCATGGTCTGCCCGAACAGGTTGGCGTGGGTCAGCACCGCCCCCTTGGGCCGGCCCGTGGTGCCCGAGGTGTACATGATCAGCGCGGGGTGGTCGTTCGGGATGTCAGCCACCGGATGGGCGTCGCCCTTCTCGGCGATCAGGTCCTCGTACCCCAGCAGGTCACCTTCGGTGGGGGCGCCGGCGACGATCACCGTCTCGGCCAGCGGCGCGATCTCACGCACCGCGCTGGCGACGGGGACAAGCAGGGGCTCGGTCACGACGACGCGGGATTCGCAGTCCTGCACCAGGAACCCGAGTTCCGGTGGGGTGAGCCGGAAGTTGACCGGCACCGCGATGGCCCCCAGCCGGTTGGCGGCCAGCACGGTCTCCATGAATTCGGGGCGGTTGAGCATCAGGACCATGACGCGGTCGCCGAAGGACACACCCCGACGGCTCAGGGCATCGGCCAGCGCGCTGACTCGACGGTCGAGCTCGGCCCACGTGATGCTCTTGCCCATGAATCGGATGGCGGTGTCCTCGGGCTGCATGAGGGCGTGTCGTGACAGCTGGTTGCTCCAGTTCTGCCGACGGGCCAGGTAGGGCTGTTCGGTGGGCGTCTGGGCACCCACACCATGAGCCAGCTGCGCGGTCAACGTCGTTCCCCTCACTTCGGATCTGCGGACTTGCGCGAATATTACATTTGATCAAACATTGGGTAGTCCTGGTCACACTATGAGGTCAAATCGCACCAGACAAGCCTGAAGGATGTAGAACCACACTGTGAACGCACCGGCCAGATCGCAGCGGACCGCGCTGCCGCGGCCAAAACTGCGCCGCGAGCAGCTGTCGGAGGAAGTGGCCGCACACCTGCGCGCCGAGATCATGTCGGGCACCCTGCGGCCCGGCACGTTCATCCGCCTCGACGAGACCGCGGCCCAGCTCGGCGTGAGCATCACGCCCGTCCGCGAGGCTCTGCTGACGCTGCGCGGTGAGGGCATGGTCGAACTCGAACCCCACCGCGGGCACGTCGTGGTGCCCCTGGACCGCCAGGACGTCGAGGACATCTTCTGGCTGCAGGCCACGATCGCCAAGGAGTTGGCGTCCTCGACCGTCGAACACATCACCGACGAGCAGATCGACCATCTCGAAAGCCTCACCACCACGCTCGCCGAGGCGGTGCAGGCCGCCGACGTCGACGCCGTCATCAGCGCGGAGTTCGAGTTCCACCGCGCGCTCAACCGCAGCGCGGGCCGGATCAAGCTGGCCTGGTTCCTGCTGCATGTGTCGCGCTACATGCCGCCGCGGGTCTACGCGGGTGACCCTACGTGGGGCACCGACGCCGTCGAACACCACCGCAAGCTGATCGGCGCGCTGCGCGAACGCGATCTGTCCGCCGTGACCGAGCTGACCGAATGGCAGTTCACCGACGGCGTCACGCGGTTGACCAGCATGCTGGAGAATACCGGGATCTGGGAGTAGCTCCACCCCGGTCTCAGAACTAGACCGCGAGCTCCTCCGCACGCTTCTTCAGGTTGTCCGCAAGATGTTCGAGGGCATCGTTGGCCACCTTCTTGACCATCATCGCGGGCACCGGGAATGTGGTCTCGACGTCCATGTCGACCGTCAGCAGCGACGTCGGGCCCATGCCGACCACGCTGAACAGCTGCTCCTGCTTGGAGAAGTGCTCCCCCTGCTGCATGACGGTCTGGATCTGATTGGGCGCCGGGTAGTACACCGCCTGGATGTAGGTGCCCTCATTGCCCTGGATCAGGGTGTCGAGTCGCAGCTGGCTGGGCCGGCCGTCGTCGTACCGGTGCAGGATCCAGCAGCCCTTGACCTCTTCGTTCCACTGCGGGTAGGCCTCGAAGTCGGCGACGATCCCCAGGATGACGTTCTCGTCAGCCGCCACCTCGACGGTCTTGCTCACGATAGGCATGCGAAGAGTGTAGGAGTGCCCGCACCGTCAGGCCCGAGCCACCGACCCTTCGCCCAGCGGGGTCTCGACGCGGATCTTCTCGTCGCGGATCAGACCACGCAGCAGCGCGGTGCTGAACTCGGCGGCGATCTCCTTCTCACTGCGGCGGCCGGAGGGGCGCAGCCAGCGGTAGGCACCCAGGGTCATCCCGATGTAGCCCAGTGCCAGGACGTGCGAGTCGCACTCGTAGAACTCGCCGCTGGCGATCCCGCGGTCGATCACGCCGTGCACGTGCTCGTAGACCAGGGCTTCCTTCTCCCGAATCTCGGCCACCTGTTCCTCGGTGAACCACTCGGTGATGTAGGGCTGCTCCTGGAAGTACACCGCGGCACCCTCGGGGTTCTCCGCGATCTGCTGGAGCAGGCGCACGGTGTACTGGTAGAGCGCCTCACGTGCCGACCACGACGGATCGTCGTGCACCGCGGCCAGCGTGCGTTCGGCGGCGCGCTGGTAGATGTCGAACAGGATCAGTGACTTGCTGGCGTAGTAGTGGTACACCGTCGCCTTGTTCAGGCCCACGACGTCGGCCACATCATCCATCCGGGTTCCGTGGTAGCCCCGCGCCGCGAACAGCTTGGTGGCCACGGCCAGGAGCTCCTCGCGGCGGCTCAAACCGTTCTCAGGCGGCATACTTGATCTCTCTGTCCCGGCCGGGGTCCCCAGCCTCCCAATCAACTAGTTGGCTAGTTTATGCAATGCCGCCGATAAGTACTGCGTCGGTGCCCGCGTGGTTAGACTGCTCACACCGGTGACTGGGAGGTTGGCTGATGGATCCGAACCCGGATTACGACGCGAGCGACGAGATCGAGTACTTCTTCTCGTGGCTCCCGTGGGCGCTGCGCGGCGCCTATCCGCCCCCGGCATACCCGCCGGTCTAAATCGCGGGAGTGCGCTCGATCTCGCAGTGTTGGCTCACCGACATGGACGGTGTGCTGGTCCATGAGGACCGGGCGCTGCCCGGCGCCGCGGAGTTCCTGGCCCGCCTCATGGAGAAGGCGCGGCCGTTTCTGGTTCTGACGAACAACTCCATCTACACCCCGCGCGATCTCGCCGCGCGGCTCGCCCGTACCGGTCTCGTGGTCCCCGAGCAGGCGATCTGGACCTCGGCGCTGGCCACCGCGACGTTCCTCAACGACCAGCTCCCCGGCGGGTCGGCCTATGTCATCGGCGAAGCCGGCCTGACCACCGCACTGCATGAGGTCGGCTACACCCTGACCGACGTCGATCCGGACTTCGTCGTCCTCGGCGAAACCCGCACCTACTCGTTCGAGGCGATCACCCGCGCCGTCCGGCTGATCGGCGACGGGGCACGGTTCATCGCGACCAACCCCGACGTCACGGGACCCTCGGCGGAGGGCCCGCTGCCCGCGACCGGGAGCGTCGCCGCCATGATCACCAAGGCCACCGGCCGCGAACCCTATTTCGTCGGCAAACCCAACCCGATGATGTTCCGCAGCGCACTGAACCGGATCGAGGCGCACTCGGAGAGTACGACCATGATCGGCGACCGGATGGACACCGATGTGGTGGCCGGCATCGAAGCCGGCCTCGACACCATCCTGGTGCTCACGGGTTCGACGCGGGCGGCCGACATCGAGCGCTACCCGTTCCGCCCCGGCCGGGTGCTGCCGTCGATCGCCGAGGTCATCGATCTGGTGTGACGGGCCGCCCCGAAACCGTCTGAATCACCAGCAGCACAGACACTTTCGCACCCACGCCCGCGCTGGTTGGCACGCACTAGGCCGCGGCCGACTTGACCGCCCTGCCCACCTCGGCGCGAAGCTTCGTGTACTCCGGCGAGCGCCGCAGTTCGTCGGGATCCACTCCCGTACGCGGCAGGTCGACGGGCAGGTCAAGAGCCACCGTGCCGGGCCGACGGGTCAGCACGACGATGCGCGTCCCCAGGAACGCCGCCTCGTCGGCGCTGTGCGTGACGAACACCGTCGTGCGTCCCGACGCCGCGCTGACCTGCCGGACGTCCTCCTGCAGACGCTCGCGCGTCAGCGCATCCAGCGCCGCGAACGGCTCGTCCAGCAGAAACAGCGGCGTCTCGGCCGCCAGCGCCCTGGCGATCGCGACGCGCTGCTGCTGCCCGCCGCTGATCTCCCAGATCCTGCGGTGCGCGGTGCCCTCGAGGCCGACCCGCTCGAGAAGCTCGGCCCGACGCTGAGCCCGCCGGTCCCGCGGCACCTTGGCGTACTTCAGTGCCAGGTCGACGTTCCCGCCGACCGAACGCCACGGGAACAGCCGCGGCTGCTGGAACACCACACCGGCGGTGACGCCCGGCGTGGGCGTGCGCCCGGACACCTCGACCTGGCCCTGGGTGGGGGATTCGAACCCGGCGATCAGCCGCAGCAGCGTGCTCTTGCCGCAGCCGGACGCGCCCACCAGCACAAGGAACGCGCCCGGCTCGACCTCGAGGTCGACGGGGCCCAGCGCCGTCACATCGCCGTAGCGGTGCTCCACGCTGTTGATGCGCAGAGCACCATGGGCGTCACTGGGTGATGGCACCCGGCAGCCCCTTGGTGTAGATCGCCTCCTGGAAGACCTCCAACGGTGCGGCCGAGGGGATCTGTTTCTGGTCGGCCAGGAACTGCGAAGCGCTCTGCAGGTTCACCGCGAGGTTGCCCGGCTTGCCCTCGGTGCCCAGCCAGTCCTGCGAGACCACCTCGGCCGGCGTCAGGAACACCGTCTGCTTGAGCTGGCCCGCGACATCCTCAGGGGTCAGCCCGATCTCGGCGGCGATGGCCTTGGCCGCGACCTCGGGCTCGTCGTGGATCGTGTTGAGCGCACGGGCCTGCTGCTGACGCCAGACATCGACCACCTCGGGGTGCGCCTCGGCGAACTCGGTGGACACCGTCGCCAGATCGAGCGTCGGCTTGCCGGCCTGGGCCAGCTCGCGACTGGTGATCAGGTCCTTGCCGGTCTTGCGCAGCTGGTCCAGGGTCGGCAGCCAGGAGTACGCCGCATCGATGTCACCGCGCTCCCAACCCGCCAGGATGGCCTGCGGCTGCAGGTCGATGAGCTGGACATCCTTGGCGGACAGCCCATTCTGGGACAGCGCGGCCAGCAGGCTGTAGTGCGCGGTGGAGGCGAACGGCGTGGCGATGCGCTTGCCCTTGAGGTCGGCGACGGTGTTGATGCCGCTGCCGTCGCGAGCCACGAGCGCCTCGTTGTCACCGGCGACGTCCAGCACGAACGCGACCTTGTAGGGGATGTTCAGCGGTTCGGACAGGCCACGAGCCACCGGGCTTGATCCGAGCGCCCCGAAGTCCAGTTCCTTGGCGACGAACGCGGTGTTGACGTCGGCGCCGGAGTCGAACTTGGTCCACTTGATGTTGTAGTCCGGCAGTGCCTCTTCAAGCCACCTGCTGTTCTTGACGATCAGATCGCCGCTGGGAAAGGTCTGGTAGCCGATGCGGATGGTCGGCTTGTCGGCACTTCGCTCCGACTTGTCCACCGAGCAGGCCGAAAGGCCCACCACAGCAAGTGAACTCGCCGCGATGGCGGCGACCAGGGACGTGATCTTCATATCTTTTCTACACCTTTCCGATCCAGGGAACAGCGCGCCTCTCCAGGGCGCGAAGCAGACCGTCGATGACCAGGCCGGAGAACCCGATGGCGAAGATTCCGACCAGGACGACGGGGGTGTTGTTGTAGTTGCTGGCGTCCTTGACCAGGCCACCCACACCGGGGATGCCGTTGAAGAGTTCGGCGGCGACCACCGACGAGTAGGCCATGCCGACGGCCAGGCGGATGCCGGTGAAGGTCTCGGGCAGCGCCGAGGGCACCACGACGTCGCGGATCACCTCGGCGCGACTGGCGCCGAGCGCGCGGGCGGCCTCCTGCAGGCCGATCGGCGCAGCCACGACGGCGGCCGTCGTGGCGACCGCGGCGGGGGGCAGTGCCGCCAGCGCCAGCAGCGTGATCTTGGGGGCCTCGTCGATGCCCAGCCAGATCACCAGGAGGAAGAAGTACGCCAGGGGCGGCAGCGCGCGCAGGAAGGTCAGCCACGGCTCCAGGACGCTGCGCATCCAACTGACCGAACCCATCACCAGCCCCAGCAGCACACCGACCGTGACGCCGATGAGGACGCCGGCGAACACTCGCCGCAGCGTCATGTAGAGGTGTTCCCACAACAGGTAGCCGGCGTACCCGCGCACACCGTCGTGCGTGCTCGAGATGTCCAGGAATGCCCGCCACACCGTGGCCGGATAGGGCACGAAGGTCTGGTTCCAGACGCCGCTGACCGCGGCGATCTGCCAGCCGGCCAGGAAGACCAGCACCGACAGCACGGGCAGCGCGGCCCTGGTCAGCCGCCCCCTCAGGGGATTCTGGCGTGCGCCGACGCGCGCCGGCGTGCTGACGGCGTCAGGCGGCGTGATGTCGACGAAGACGGACACGGGGGTTCCTTCTGGGGCTGAGGGCAAAGCGGGACGAGTGACCGGCCTTCAGCGACAACAGCAGTGCCCCGACGTCTTCTTCACCGGACACAGGTACCGCGCCCGCGACACCTGCGGCAACAGTCCGATTCATCGTGAATCTAAATGCCGCTTCGTCTTGACGGCACGCGCGTGCCGTGCGATGCGGTGTCCATCTCTGCGGCGCGACGCGCGAATCCGTGCCAGCATTGGGTCATGGCCTCAGACGTCAGCTCGCGCAGCGACGTTCAGTCACGCCGAGTCGAGTTGGGACCGGCGTCCCTGCTGTGGCGCTGGGCCGGGGACATGCGCATCGCGTTCGAGGGAGGCACGGCCGGGCTGATGCAGACCATGCACCCCGCGATCGGTCAGGGTCTGATCGATCACTCCAACTTCTTCGATGATCCCGTCGACCGGGTGTTCCGTTCCCTGCCAGGCATTCTGGGCACCGTGTACGACGGGCCCGCCGCGTCGGAGACCGGCGCGAGGGTGCGCGACTTCCACCGAGACATCAAGGGCGTCCTGCCCTCCGGCCAGCGGTACCACGCGCTGACACCCGAGACCTACTGGTGGGCGCATGCGACCTTCCAGATGATGGTGCACCGGCTGGCCGAACACTGGGACACCCACCGGCTCACCAACGCCGAGCGGGAGCAGCTCTATGCGGAGGGCTGCGAGTGGTATCGGCGCTACGGGATGACCGAGTCGGTGCTGCCGCCGACCCTGGCCGAGTTCAACCGCAAGTACGAGCGCTACTGCGGTGAAGTGCTGCAACCCAATCCGGCATCGGATTACCTCATCGAATTCATCGGTCGCCCAGCCATTCCCGACATGAGTGTGTCGCCGGACTATCCGGCTCATCCGATGATGAAGCCGCTCACGGACCGGCTGCTGCCCAGCCTCCCGGTCCGCCTCGCGCTCGCCCCGCCGATGCGGCTGGTCATCTTCGGCGGTCTGCCGCCGATCGTCCGGGAGCGGTTCGGAATTCGGTGGCGACGGGCGGACGAACACAGTTACCGCGCGGTGCGCACCGCGATCAGGTCGGGGTGGCGCACCGTCCCGGCATCGTTGCGCTGGCACAAGGCCGCCCGTAGGGGCTGGCTTCGCGAACTGGGCCGGGTGCCGCGCTCGGCGCCGGTCAGCGACCCGCGGTCTCAGGCAGCGCGAAGACGCTGACGAGACTGACCGTCGCGAGCGCGCCCATCATCACCGCCAAGGCCCCTCCGCCGTAGGAGTTCAGCAGCATCGGTGAGATCACCGGTGGCAGCGCGCCACCGATCACCGCACCGAGAGTGTGGGACAACGCGGCCCCGGAGTAGCGGTACTGCGGCGCGAAGATCTCCGGCAGGAACGCCGCCATCGGCCCCATGCAGACACCGATCAGCGCATACGTGGCCACGATTGCCACACCGAACACCACCTGACTGCCCGTCTCGACCAACGGGAAGAGCACGAACGACCACGGCACCGCGACGGCGAACCCGATCGCGAGGATGCGCCTGCGACCGTAGGTGTCGCTGAGCATCGCCGACGCGATGACCAGCAGCACCTCGCACAGCCCGCCGATCACACCCATCAAGAGGACGAAGTTCATCGAGAACTTCAGATGATCGGTGGCGTAGTGCGTGAAGAACGTCGTGGCCTGAAAGACCAGCATCGGTGCGCACACCGCGACGCCGGCGGCCAGCAGCATCTGGCGGCCCTGCCGTCGCACCAGGGCGGCGATCGGCGCGCCGGGATCGGCCGGCGTCTCGTCGAACACCGGCGACTCCTCGACGCGCAACCGAATGTAGAGCGCGGTCGCGATCAGCACCGCCGACAGCAGAAACGGGATGCGCCAACCCCACTGCAGAAACGCCTCGCTGTCCTGACCGAGTCCGAAGTGCACGACGAGGAACACCAGGTTCGCCATCACCACCGCGGTGCCGAGCCCGATCTGGGTGAACATCCCGTAGAAGCCACGCCGATGGGCCGGTGCGTTCTCCGCGCTGAGCAGCACCGCACCGGCCCATTCGCCGCCGACGGCGAAGCCCTGGATCAGCCGCAGCGTGATCAGCAGCAGGGGCGCGGCGACACCGATCGATGCGGTGCTGGGGATCAGGCCGACGCCCACGGTGGCGACACCCATCAGCAGCAGCGTCACCACCAGCGTCTGCTTGCGACCGATCCGGTCGCCGAAGTGGCCGAACACCGCCGCCCCGATGGGCCGGGCCAGGAATGCCGCGGCGAACGCGCCCAATGCGGCGGTCGTGGCCATCACGTGACTGAGTTCGGGGAAGAACACCGTCGGGAACACCAGCGCGGCGGCCGTGCCGTAGATGAAGAAGTCGTAGAACTCGATGGCCGACCCCACGTAGCTGGCCATCGAGATCCGGCGCAACGACGGGGAGGGGGCGGGTGCCGCCGTAACTTCAGTCATGGAGATGATGGTCTCGCGATCCCCCGCAAGGGCGCGTCCGACAGTCGGTGGAACCGCCGGAGGAATTGCGTTGTCCGCCAATCGGTGGACGTTCTTCGCCCAGTCTCGGGCGCGCAGTACTGCACCGATACAGACCGGTACCGAGGGTAACGGCATGCGCCACCTCGCGGGCGGTACTCCTACACTTGCATCTTTGACCCCGCCCTGAGCCAACGAGATCGGATCTGAGAAACGATGATCATCGGGATACCGCGCGAGTCCCTGCCTGGGGAGACGCGTGTCGCGGCCACCCCCGCGACGGTCGCGCAGCTGATCAAGCTCGGCTACTCCGTGCTGGTGGAATCCGGCGCGGGAGCCGCCGCGAGTTTCTCCGACGGCGCCTACAGCGAGGCGGGTGCCGAGATCGGATCGGCCGAGGCGGCCCTGGCATGCGATGTGGTGCTCAAGGTCAACGCACCGGACAACGGCGAGATCGCGGCCCTGCGGGACGGGGCGACGCTGATCAGCCTGCTGTCCCCGGCGCTGCGGCCTGAGCTCGTCGAGCAGTTGGCCACCCGCCCGATCACCGCGCTGGCCATGGACGCCGTCCCGCGGATCTCGCGCGCACAGTCACTGGATGTGCTGTCCTCGATGGCCAACATCGCCGGCTACCGCGCCGTCGTCGAGGCCGCGCACACCTTCGGCCGGTTCTTCACCGGTCAGGTGACCGCGGCGGGCAAGGTGCCGCCGGCCAAGGTGCTCGTGGTGGGCGCCGGGGTGGCCGGCCTGGCCGCCATCGGCGCCGCGGGCAGCCTGGGTGCGATCGTGCGTGCCACCGATCCCCGCCCCGAGGTCGCCGACCAGGTCGCCTCCCTCGGCGGGGAGTACCTGGCGGTCGACCCGGCCGCCGCCGAGGTGTCGGCCACCGGCTACGCCAAGGAGATGGGCGAGGACTACAAGGCCCGCGAGGCCAAGCTGTATGCCGAGCAGGCTGGCGACGTCGACATCATCATCACCACCGCGCTGATCCCGGGTAAGCCCGCGCCGCGCATCATCACCGCCGAGATGGTGGCCTCGATGAAGCCGGGCAGCGTGATCGTCGACATGGCCGCGGCCAACGGCGGCAACGTCGAGGGCACGGTCAAGGACCAGGCCGTGGTCACCGACAACGGCGTGACGATCATCGGCTACACCGACCTGGCCGGTCGGCTGCCCGCCCAAGCCTCCCAGCTGTACGGCACCAACCTGGTGAACCTGCTCAAGCTGCTGACCCCCAACAAGGACGGCCAGCTGACCCTCGATTTCGACGACGTCGTGCAGCGGTCGGTGACCGTGGTCCGCGACGGGGAGATCACCTGGCCGCCGCCGCCGGTGCAGGTCTCTGCCGCACCCGCCGCCGCTGCCGCCGCCGCTCCCGTGGTGGCCAAGCCGGTCAAGGAGCCCATGTCGACCGGACGCCGGCTCGGGCTGACCTTCGCGGCCGCGGCCGTGCTGTTCGCACTCATCGCGCTGTCACCGACCGCGCTGCAGGTGCACCTGACGGTGTTCGCGCTGGCGATCGTGATCGGCTACTACGTGATCGGCAATGTGCACCACGCGCTGCACACCCCGCTGATGTCGGTGACGAATGCGATCTCCGGGATCATCGTGGTCGGTGCGCTGCTGCAGATCGGGCACGGCATCGGATCGGGCGGCACCACGATCACCGCACTGGCGTTCGTGGCGATCCTGCTCGCCAGCATCAACATCTTCGGCGGTTTCGCGGTCACGCGCCGCATGCTGGCCATGTTCTCCCGCAGCTGATTCACCCGCAGCCAGCCGTCTGCCTCCACTCCCACTTTTCGGAACGGATTCATGTTCACTCTGGAAACCGCCGCCACCGCGGCCTACGTCGTCGCGGCCCTGCTGTTCATCCTCGCGCTGGCCGGACTGTCCAAGCACGAGACGTCACGGGCGGGAAACACCTTCGGCATCACCGGCATGGCGGTCGCGCTGATCGCCACCATCGCCCTCGCCCTGGCCCGGCACATCGAACCCCTCGGACTGGCGCTGCTGATCGGCGCGACGGCCGTCGGCGCCGCGATCGGGCTGTGGCGGGCCAAGGTCGTCGAGATGACCGGCATGCCCGAACTCATCGCGCTGCTGCACAGCTTCGTCGGTCTGGCCGCGGTCCTGGTCGGCTGGAACGGCTACCTGCACGTCGAAGGTGACGCAGGCGGGGCCGAGGCCGCCAAGCTGGCCGGTGAGGGCATGCTGGGCATCCACTCCGCCGAAGTCGTCATCGGTGTGTTCATCGGCGCGGTCACCTTCACGGGTTCGATCGTGGCCAACCTCAAGCTGTCGGCGCGCATCAAGTCCGCACCGATGATGCTGCCGGGCAAGAACCTCCTCAACGTGGGCGCGCTGGTGGCCTTCCTGGCGCTGACGGTGTGGTTCGTCATCGACCCCTCGCTGTGGCTGCTGGTCGCGGTGACCGTGCTCGCCCTGCTGCTGGGCTGGCACCTGGTGGCCTCCATCGGCGGCGGCGACATGCCCGTCGTGGTCTCGATGCTCAACAGCTACTCCGGCTGGGCCGCAGCCGCCTCCGGCTTCCTTCTCGGCAACGACCTGCTGATCATCACCGGCGCACTCGTCGGCTCCTCCGGTGCCTACCTGTCCTACATCATGTGCAAGGCCATGAACCGCTCGTTCATCTCGGTGATCGCCGGCGGCTTCGGCATCGAAGCGGGCCCGAGCGAGGACAAGGACTACGGCGAACACCGCGAAATCAACGCCGAAGCCGCCGCCGAGCTGCTCACCTCGGCCAAATCGGTGATCATCACCCCCGGCTACGGCATGGCCGTCGCCCAAGCCCAGTACGGTGTCGCCGACCTGACCCGCAAGCTGCGCGACCGCGGCATCGACGTCCGCTTCGGCATCCACCCCGTCGCCGGCCGCCTGCCCGGACACATGAACGTGCTGCTCGCCGAAGCCAAGGTCCCCTACGACATCGTGCTGGAGATGGACGAGATCAACGACGACTTCGACGGCACCTCCGTCGTCCTGGTCATCGGCGCCAACGACACCGTCAACCCGGCCGCCTCCGAGGACCCCAGCAGCCCCATCGCCGGCATGCCGGTGCTCACCGTCTGGGACGCCGACAACGTCATCGTGTTCAAACGCTCCATGGCCTCCGGATACGCCGGCGTGCAGAACCCGCTGTTCTTCCGCGACAACACCCAGATGCTCTTCGGCGACGCCAAAGACCGCGTCGACGCAATCCTGGCCGCGCTGTAGAACAGCCGCCGAGGGTCGGCCCCCCGTCAAGCCATTTCGGCACTGCAATATCGTGGAGCGCACAGCTCCCAACCAATCGGTTGGGAGCAGGTCGGAACGAGAGGCCAGTCGGATGGATTTCGCGATGTCGGCGAAGGGGCAGGACTACCACAAGCGGCTCACTGAGTTCATGGTCGAGCACGTCTTCCCCGCCGAGAAGTCCTACGACGAGTACCGCGAGGAGAAGGGCCACAAGGATTTCACGGTCCCGCCGGTCGTCGAGGAACTCAAGAAGATCGCCAAGTCCCAGGGCCTGTGGAACCTGTTCCTGCCCTCGGTGTCCGGCCTGACCAACCTCGAGTACGCGCCGCTGGCAGAGATCTCCGGGTGGAGCACCGAGATCGCCCCGGAGGCGATCAACTGCGCCGCCCCCGACACCGGCAACATGGAGACCCTGCACCTGTTCGCCACCGAGGAGCAGCGCAAGCAGTGGCTCGAACCGCTGCTGGCTGGTGAGATCCGTTCGGCGTTCTCGATGACCGAGCCCGCGGTGGCCTCCAGCGACGCCCGCAACATCCAGACCGAGATCGTCCGCGACGGCGACCACTACGTCATCAACGGACGCAAATGGTGGACCTCGGGTGCCAACGATCCGCGCTGCAGGCTGCTGATCGTCATGGGCCGGACCAACCCCGACGCCGCCAGCCATCAGCAGCAGTCGATGATCCTGGTGCCCGCCGACACCCCCGGCGTCAACATCCTGCGCTCCACGTCGGTGTTCGGCTGGCAGGACCAGCACGGTCACGCCGAGATCGTCTACGACAACGTCCGCGTCCCGGCCACCAACCTGCTGGCGGAGGAGGGCATGGGCTTCGCGATCGCCCAGGCCCGTCTCGGCCCCGGCCGCATTCACCACTGCATGCGCGCCATCGGTGTCGCCGAGCGCGCGCTGGCACTGATGGTCGACCGGGTGCAGAACCGCATCGCGTTCGGCAAGCCGTTGGCCGAGCAGGGCATGGTGCAGCACGCGATCGCGGTGTCCCGCAATGAGATCGATCAAGCCCGCATGCTGTGCCACAAGGCCGCCTGGACCATCGACCAGCACGGCAACAAGGCCGCGCACGGACTGGTGTCGCAGATCAAGGCCGTTGCTCCCCAGATGGCCTGCAACGTGATCGACCGCGCCATCCAGACCCATGGCGCCGCAGGCGTCTCCGACGACACGGTGCTGGCCCGGATGTACGGCTGGCAGCGCGCCATGCGGATCTTCGACGGCCCAGACGAGGTGCACCTGCGCACCATCGCGCGCCACGAACTGGGTGCCGAGAAGAGCCCACTGGCCGCGGCGGTCACGCCCAAGTGACGAAGGAACTGTCCGGGGGCTGGAACTTCCGCGACGTCTCCACGTCGACGTCGCAGGCCATCGCTCCCGGACGGCTCTTCCGCGCCGGTGAGCTCAGCCAACTCGACGACACGGGCGTGCAGCAGTTGCGCGCGCTCGGTGTGACCGACGTCGCGGATCTGCGCACCGCGATCGAGGTCGAGAAGCACGGTGCCGACCTGGTCCCCCATGGGGTCGTCGTACATCTGCTGCCGTTCGTCGAGGTCGTCGTGTCGATCGACGGTGACGCCCCGCACGAGAATGCCTTTTCGCGCCTGATGACCGAGAAGCCCGACGAGGAGTCGGTGTTCGACGCCGCACAGCGCTACATGACCGAGGAGTACACGCGTTTCGCGAAGGCACCTGGCGCCGCGCGGGCAGTGAATCGCATGGTCACGCTGCTGGCGGGCGGATCGTCGGTGCTGACGCACTGCTTTGCCGGCAAGGACCGCACGGGATTCTCCGTCGCGGTGATCCTTGAGGCCGCCGGCCTCGACCGGGACACGGTGATGGCCGACTACCTGGCCAGCAATGCCGCGGCGCCGCGCCTGCGGGAATTGATCATGGAGCGCATCGCCAAACGTTTCAATGGCGAGATCCCGGATGAGGCACGCGAATTCACCGAGGCCCGGCTCTCCGATGACGTGCTCGGTGTCCGCGCGGAGTACCTGGAGGCGGCGCTGCGGACCATCGAGGCGGACTTCGGCTCGGTCGAGGGTTACGTGCGCTCGACGTCGGTCAGCGACGAGGACCTCGCGCGCCTGCGCACCGCACTTCGCGGGTGATTTCGGCGCGGTAGCAGGCGCCCAGCGCCGGAATGCGCGCCGAAATCATGGTCGATCAGGCGTCCTCGAGCGCCTCACCGACCTCCTGCACAATCCGGTTGTGGTCGTCCTGCGCCATCAGGTGTCCGGCGCCGATGAGCAGCGCGACCGGCCAGTCGATGATCTCCACCGCCGCGAGGACCCCCAGCGCACAGTAGAAGGCCAGCTGTTCGGGCGGTGGCACCCGCACCCGACCGATCACCGGCAACGTCATGGTGAACCCCTGCGCAGTGCGCACGACCTGCACCGCGTCGCGGTGTCCCTGCCCCCGTTTCGAGTCTTCGACCATTGGTCACCTTCCCGTCACGTCGTCGTCGACGTTTCGACGCGTGGCGCCCGCACCGTGAGGGGCGTGAGTTCTGATCCGTTGACCGACGCCGTCGCCGGTGCCCTGGTCGTCCCGTTGCGGGAGCTGTACGCCGTGCTGTGGCGCTGGGGTGTGCTCGACGTCGACGACTGAGCCGGTTCCGGCGGCGCCGGGATGAACCGCGTCACCAGCCTCGGTGCGGCCGCGGCGATGCCGGTGGCCACCCCCGCCGCGGTGAGCGCCTGCAGCCATCCCACCGGATCCAACGGGGTGCAGCCGAGCATCTGACTCACGCCGGGAATGCTGATCAGCACACCCAGCGTCGCCAGAGACCCGGCGGCGGTCCCGATCACCAGCGCGCTGTGCGAGTCGATCAATGTCTGGGCCAGCTGAGTCGACACCAGCGCCACCAACGCGACGGTCGCTGCGCGCCGTGGCGCCACCGGATACCCCGACACCAGCCAGGCACCGGTGGCCGCACCCGCCGTCGCGGCGCCGCGGATCGCCACGGTCCGCCACAACTCCGTCTCGTCGAGACCGCGGCCGGCGCCGGTCAGCCCGCCGGTGGTGGGGCTGACGGCCAGTGCGGCGGCCGGCAGCGCATCGGTCATCATGTTGACCAGAAGCAGTTGCCGGGTGTTGAGCGGTGATCGACCAGTGAGGGCGCTGCCCGCGATGGCGAATGCCACTTCGCCGGCATTGCCGCCGATGAGCACCGCGACCGCGGACTGGACCCGGCGCCACAACTGCCGGCCCTCATCCAGCGCGTCGATCAGAGCGCCGATCTGGGCGTCGAGCAGCAGCACATCGGCCGAGCTTCTGGCCGGGTCGCTGCCGCGCGCGGCCACCCCGATCCCGACCGTGGCCGCCCGGATCGCGGCGGCATCGTTGGCCCCGTCGCCGACCATCGCGGCGACGTTGCCGATGCGTTCCAGCGTCTGCACGATCTGCACCTTGTGCTCGGGCGCCATCCGGGCGAACACCTGCCGCTCACGCACGGCGCGTTCCTGGCTGCGGCGCGGCATCGCGACCCATTCCTCGCCGCTGATCACCTGATCGGAGCCGACCCGCAGACCCAGCTCGGCAGCGATCGCCTTGGCGGTCACGGGGTGGTCTCCGGTGATGAGCCGGACGCCGATCGATCTCTGCCGCAACGACTTCAACACCTGGGCAGCCTCGGGCCGCGGGGTGTCCGACAACCCCAACAGTCCGACGAAACGCAGCTGTCGTCGGCACAGCGCGGCCAGGTCGTCGGCATCGGCGCGACCCCGCTGGGCCTGCGCCCGGGTCAGGGTGCGCCGGGCGACCGCCAGCACGCGAAGTCCGTCACGGGCCATCTCGTCGACCACCGCACCGACCGCGGGATCCAGGTCCACACAGGCGGACAGCACCACCTCCGGCGCCCCCTTGATGGCGAGCTCGTCACCGTAGAGCGCAGCCGAGAACTTCCGGCCGGACCGGAACGGCAGATGGCTGCCGGTCCCGGCCGGAATCGGGTGGGCGGCCGCCGCCTGCACCACCGCGGTGTCGGTGGCGTGCTCGTGATGCGCTCCGTTCTTGGGCGGGGTGGCTCGCGCGGCACAGTCGAGGACCGCCTCCTCGGAAGCCACACCACCCACCGGACAGACCCTCGCGACCCTCAGCCGGTTCTCGCTGAGGGTGCCGGTCTTGTCGAAGCACACCACGTCCACCCGGCCCAGCGCCTCAACCGAACGCGGGGTGCGCACCAACGCTCCCGCTCCGGTCAACCGCCGCGCCGAGGCCTGCTGCGCCAGGGTCGCCACCAGCGGGAGTCCCTCGGGGACCGCGGCCACCGCGACCGCGACGCCACTGGCGACCGCATCGCGCACCGGCAGCCGCCGCAGCAGACCCAACCCGCTCACCAGGGCACCCCCGGCCATGGTGTAGGGCAGCGCACGTTGGGTGAGGTCGCGGAGTTGGGTCTGCAGGCCGACCGACTGGCCGCTGCCCTGTCCCATGTCGGCGGCGCGGCGTGCCTGCGTTCCCCCGCCCACCTCGGTCACCACCGCGACGACGGAGCCGGCGACCAGCGTCGTGGTCGCATAGATCATGCAGTGTCGCTGCGCGAGCACCGCCCCAGGCGTGGCCGCGACCTGTTTTGGCACGGGCAGGGATTCGCCGGTCAGCGCGGCCTCGTCGGCCTCGGCGTCGACGGCCGTCAGGACGCGGGCATCGGCCGGAACCACCTCCCCCGGCCGGACCTCGATGACGTCCCCCGGCCGCAGTGCCCCAGCGGGCACGCTCTCGTAGTCGTGACTGTCATGGGCGTCGGGGACGCTCCCGTCGGCGCTGCCACCGACCACCCTGCGGGCAGGCGGATCCTGGACGGACAGCAGCCGGCGCAGCAGTCGTTCGGCGCGGACCTGCTGGGTGGCGGCCAGAATCGCGTTGCCCGTCAGCACCGAGCCGACCAGAATCGCGTCGACCGGCGACCCGAGCAGGGCGCTGGCCGCCGAGCCGACCGCCAGCACCGGGGTCAGCGGATCGGAGAGTTCCGAGCGCAGCGCGGCGCCGAGCTCGATGAGGATCTGCGGCATCCGGTGTGCAGCGGAGTCTCGACGTTCTGCCTGGCGCGGCACCGTCGAGCGAACGGACAGGTCAGCCAGGCACTCGAAGACCTGCTCCGGCGTCATCGCATGCCAGTCTTCGACCGAGTGCGGCTTGGGCTGTGGGTCCCGTAGGGCGCCGCGGGCCAGCCAGAATCCGTTCAGCAGGCCCGCCGCGCCGCCCACGGTCACCGGGCCGGGGCCCCGCCCGCGGACTCCCGGGACCATCAGCAGCGCACCCAGCATCGTGCTGCCGGTGGCCAGTTCCACGCCGCGCTCACTGGCCCGGCGCGCAGCGGGCAGGACATGCAGAATCCGCCACACCGCCATCAGGTCGGCGGCCAGGACATCGGCATTCCAGGGCGTCACGGAGTCGCGGCCGAGCACCCCGACCGCGAAGTCAGCCGCGGCGAGCGCGCGCGGCGCGTCGGCCGACAGCACCGCCACGGTGCGCCCGCCGCGCTGCAGCGTTGCCACCGCCTCGGCCAACTCCGCGTCGATGTCGGCGCCACCGGGGTGGAGATCGTCGAGCGATGAGCGCAGGTCGCCGAGCACGTCGAGGTCCAGCGACACCGCGTGAGCTCCGGCTCGACGGATCTCGGTCAGCACGCTGTAGGCGAGCGGGTCATGCCGGTTGCGCACCAGCACCCGTGGCCGGGGCGCACCGTTGCGTTTCGCTGTGCCGCACGACGGCGGCACCGACTGCCAGCCCGCACCCAGCCGGCCCGCGCCCAGCTCCCCCTGGGCCCACTGCCACACCGCGGCGCGATCAGCGTCGTCCACGTCCCGAAACTCGCCCACCTTCAGCTCATCGACCGCCAGCACCCGAGGATCGACGACCACCGCGTCGACCCGGTCGAGAAGTCGAAATGAATTGGGCCGCAACGCTACTCCGTCCAAACGGTCGGCCATGCCGCGTACCAGCGTGCTGGCGAACGCCTCCCGGGAACAGCGCGCGGCCTTGGGTGCGGTCACGACCGCACCGGTCGCCGCCGCGCCGACATCCCGGGTCAGCAGGCCGACGGTCGCGGCGACCGCCTCCTGGGCCCGCGCACAACGTTCGATGTGGCGCTCGACGACGCCGTCGGGCAGCGGACAGGGGCGGGGGGCGACGGGGGTGACCGTTGCGCATTCAGCATCGGCCGCCAACCCGGGTTCAATCTCCCGCCAGGCCGCCGCGGCCGCCGCCGCCTCGGCAAGCTGCGACAGATGGCGGACGAGCTCCACCGCGACCGCTGCGGGCGCCTGGGTGAGCGCATAGACGGTGGCTGCGCCGAGGCTGATGACAGCGTCGGCGGCCTGCTGACCCAGCCGCGCCTCCACGACTGCCCGCACCGTCGGCTGGTAGTCGAGGGCGTTGAACACCGCGATCACACCGGCCGGCGCCCTTGGCAGGGCGAGCATTCGGCCGGCCACCGCCGTGCCCAGCCCGACGCCACTGGCGAGCACAGCAATGCCCTTGAGCGCCAGCAGGATTCCGTCACCCGGCAGATCGGTGGGCCGATCGCCGGCCACCCGCCGAGATGCTGCGGGTACCGCCTCGGATTCGCCCTCGGCCACCAGCTCACACAACCGGGACAGATCCGGCGCGTCGAGGTGGGTGTCGTCGAGTTCGATGATGACGCGCGACAGCGGAACGTTCAGCCGAGCCCAGCGCAGACCGGGACACGCTCGCAGCCGCCGCAGTACTGCCGACCCGATCCGAGGGCCGTCGTCGGTGTTGAGCCCCCGCACCTCGATCCAGCACCGATCGGCACCCTGCCAGCTCCGACGAGCCGGTGGCCCACCGACCATCTCCACGGCCGCGGCGACCACCGTCTGAACGGGTTGCACCACGGGAGCCGCGGCCAATGCGGCTGCGGCATGGATCATCCGGCCGAGAGCGGTGATCACCGGGAGCGGGTCGCCGCTCCGGTCCGTCGGGTTGCCGGTCGCCGGGCTGTCTTCTTGGCGGCGGACGTGGCGGTCTTCTTGGCGGCGGCCGTGGAGGCCGAACGCTTGGCCGGCTTCGACGGCGTCGACGAATTCGATGACGCTGCCCGCCGCGGCGTCGACCGCGGAGATGCGGCCCGCGGTGCGGCCGCCGATGACGCGGCCCCCGATGAGGACGTCGAAGCCGGACGGCTCGGCGTCCTGTCGCCCTGCCCGTCCTGCGCGCGCTTGTTGAGCTCGTGCACGACGAGCGCCGTCCCGCCGACAGTCAACAGCAGCGGCCACTCAATCAGACCCGCAGCACCCACCGCAGCCAACGTGAGCGCGGCGGCCGCAGAGGAGTGACTGCCTTCGCTCATCCCGTTGCGGATTCCGGCGCCCACACCCTTGACTCCCCCGATCACACCGTTGACCGCGGCACCCCCGACAGCGCCGGCGACGGCCGTGGTGGCGTCCGCCGTACGACTGGCCATCTGTGCGGCTCCAGAGACGATGTTCATCTCGGCCTCCCTTTCGTCGACCGAATCCCTCGTTACTCCTCTGGCCTACTCCTTCTGCCCGCGCTTCATGCGCTTATCGGCGAACCGTAAGGAAACTCAACGGAAGACCGGCACCGCCGTCACATTGTGACGAGCACACCGACGACCCACGTCACCGTCGACAGCAACGCGGCGGTCAGCTCCACGCCGACCGACAGCGCGACTCCCTTGAGCGCGTGCACTGTGGAGACCCACGCCCGACGCGCGTCCTGGCGAGAGGCCAACTCTGCGACGAAGACCCCCAGCACGAAACCGATCAGAAGGCCGATCACGGGGATCACGAAGAACCCGATCACTCCGCACACCACGCCGATCACCAGAATCGACGTGCGCACCTGCGCCTGCCGCATCCGTTTGACCGGCCAGGCGTACTTGATCACCTCTCCGGCCAGGTACAGCGTCCACGCGATCCCGAGCGTCACCCAGGCCGCGACGCCGCCCTCGACGATCGCCCACACCGTGATCGCGCCGATCACCAGCAGGCCGCCCGGCAGAATCGGCACGATGATGCCGGCCAGTCCCACCGCGATCGCCAGCGCGACCAGGACCAGCCCGAGGGTGCTCATCTACGGCTCGAGGACGAGCTTGCCGTAGACCCCGCCGTCGTCGAGGGCCTGCAACGCGGCAGCGGCCTCCGACAGTGGGTATCGCACGGGCGGAGGGGGTTTGAGGCCCGCGGACACCAGATCCGCCAGCCCCTTGGCCACCTCGACGGCGGCTTCGGGATGGCGGCGGATGTACTCGCCGTAACCCACGCCGAGCACGCCGACGTTGCGCAGCAGCAGGCGATTGACCTTGACCGTCGGAATGCCGCCCGCGGCGAATCCGATGACCAGCAGGCGCCCATCGGTGGCCATGGTCCGGATGGCGTCGTCGAACGGTTCGCCGCCGACCGGGTCGACCACGACGTCCACGCCGCGGCCGTCGGTGGCGTCCATGACGGCCTTGGCCCATCCGTCGGTCAGGGGAATGACAGCGTCGGGCCCCAGGGACTCGACGAATTCGACCGCGCCCGCGCGGTGTACAACCGCGATGACCTTCGCGCCCATCGCCTTGGCGATCTGGATCGCGGCCGTACCGACGCCCCCCGCCGACCCGAGAACCAGCACCGTCTCCCCCGCCCGCAGCGCCGCGCGCCTCTGGTAGGCGAAGTACATGGTGTTGTAGTTGACCAGCAGCGACACGGATTCGGCGTCGTCGAGCTCGGCCGGACTCGGCGTCACCGCGGCCACCGGGACGGCCACCTGCTCGGCGTAACCACCGATGCCGCATGAGGCCGAGACCCGGTCGCCGACAGTCAGTCCCGAGTCCGCGGGTGCAGCGGCCACCACGCCGGCGATCTCCATGCCCGGGGTGAACGGCGGTTCCAGGCGAAGCTGGTAGGCACCCTTGGTCAACAGCAGGTCGGGATAGCACACGCCTGCGGCGCGCACGTCCACCAGGACTTGGCCGGGCCCGGGAACGACGTCGGGCACGTCCGTGAAGGACATGCCCGACGGCCCCGAAAGCTCCTGTACCACACAGGCTTTCATCGAATCATCAACGCAGGTTGAACGATGCCTGCTTGGCGGCGGACAGGTCGTCGATCTCCGACCAGCGCGACGCGATGTCATCGACCGAGGGCGGCGCGGTGAACGTGACACCCTCGTTCTGGAACAGCGCGGTGCGCTGCACCTTGCCACCGCCGACGATGAACACCGACGCGGTGTCCGGCACCTCTTCGGTGCACAGGTAGGCGACCACGGGTGCGACGTATTCCGGCGTGAGGTTCTTGAGCACCTCGGGCGGGAGGATGTCCTCGGTCATCCGGGTCGCGGCGATCGGGGCGACCGCGTTGGCCTTGATGTCGTACTTCGCGCCCTCCTGGGCCAGGGTGTTGATCAGACCGACGAGCCCGAGCTTGGCGGCACCGTAGTTGGCCTGACCGAAGTTGCCGAACAGGCCGCTCGTGGACGTGGCCACCACGACTCGACCGAAGCCCTGCTCACGGAAATGCGGCCACGCGGCACGCACGACGTTGTATCCGCCGTACAGGTGCACCTTGAGCACTGAGTCCCAGTTGTCGTAGGTCATCTTGTGGAACGTGCCGTCCCGCAGAATGCCCGCGTTGCTCACCACGCCGTCGACCTTGCCGAACTCGTCGAGCGCCGTCTTGATGATGTTCTCGGCACCCTCGGACTCCGCGACGCTGTCGTAGTTGGCGACGGCGCGGCCACCGGCGGCCTTGATCTCCTCGACCACCTGATCGGCCATCGCCGACCCGGCACCGGTGCCGTCGCGCGCGCCACCGAGGTCGTTGACCACGACCGCAGCGCCCTCTTTGGCCAGCGTCAGGGCGTATTCACGCCCCAAACCGCCACCCGCGCCGGTGACGACGACGACACGATCCTGAACTCCGGGCATGAGCTTCCTTTCTCGAATCCTCTACACACAGCTGGGGCGGGCATCGGCCCTAGAAGATTCGACGGGCCAACTTCCACGCCTTCTCTGTATACGGGGGATAGATCATGGCCGTGACGTCGGGTCGGGTCGGCTTGGTCATCACGGTCTTGCGGTGGCTGAACTCCTCGAAGCCCCACTTGCCGTGGTAGGCGCCCATGCCCGACGGGCCGACTCCGCCGAACGGAAGCTTCGCCGTCGCGAAATGGAACAGCAGGCTGTTGACCAGCATGCCGCCCGCAGGCACCTGCTTGACCACGCGCTCGCGGACAGCCTTGGACTTGGTGAAAAGGTAGGCGGCCAGCGGCTTGGGCCGCGAATTGACGAAACTGATTGCCTCATCCAGAGATTGGACGGTCACCACCGGAAGGATGGGCCCGAAGATCTCGTCAGTCATCAGCGGCTCGTCGAGCGCGGGATCCACCACGACGGTCGGGTGGATCTCGATGGCGTCAGCGTTGGACTGGCCGCCGACCACCACCTGCCCCTTGGTCGCCGACAGTGCGTTGGTCAAGCGCGCGAAGTGCCGCTCGTTGACGATCCGCTTGCCGCCCCGGTTCTCGGCCTCGAACTTGGCTACGGCCTTCTTGAGCTCGTCGACCAGCTGATCACGAATGCTGGCGTGGGCCAGCACGTAGTCCGGCGCGATGCAGATCTGGCCCGAGTTGATGAGCTTGGTCCAGGCGATGCGCTTGGCGGCGACCTCGACGTCGGCATCCTCGGCCACGATGACCGGACTCTTGCCGCCCAGTTCGAGGGTGACCGGACTCAGGTGCGCGGCGGCGGCCTGGTAGACCTTGCGGCCGATCTCGGTCCCGCCGGTGAAGAACACACGGTCGAAGCCCTGCTCGATGAGCTCCTGGCTGACCGCGCCGTCACCCTCGATCACGACGACGGCGTCACGGTCGAGGTAGCGCGGCACCAGTTCGGCCATCAGCGCCGACGACGCCGGGGCCACCTCGGACGGCTTCAGGACGATGGTGTTGCCCGCGGCCAGCGCACCGACGGCCGGGCCGAGCGTGAGGGCGAACGGGAAGTTCCAGGCCCCGATGATCAGCACGGTGCCGTAGGGCTCGTACTCGACCCAACCCCGTCCGGGCAGCTGGGAGGACTCGAGCAGCCTGTACTTGCGCTTCGTCCACTTGGCGACGTTCTTGGCCGCGTCCTTGGCCTCGGTGGCGGTGCTCGCGACGTCGGCCAGCCAGGCCTCGAACGGCGAGCGGCCGAGGTCCTTGGCCAGGGCCTCGGCGATGGCGGGTTCGTTGTCCACCATGAGCTTCTCCAGCGCGAGAAGCTGCCGCTTACGCCATTCGATGTCGCGCGTGCGCCCGGAGGCGAAGGTCTTGCGAAGGCCGGCGACGACGGCCGGGATGTCCGGGGTGTCCGAGGCCTTCGATGGCGCTTCGGAGAAGTCTGTGGTCACGGCGTGCCCTTCCTGGCGTTGCGGAGCCTGCAGTCCTGGGCGCCATGGTAGCCAACCATCCGGTTGGGCGGTATAGCACCCGGTCCGCGAACCGCCCGGCACCGGACGAGCGCGCAGTCAGGCGCGGACGTCGAGTGTGGGAAATCGTGCCGGGCAGCGCGCTCGGTCGACGCCGCGGAAGAGGGGTGACGAATCAGCGCCGGGCGACCACGAAGGTCGAGAATGCGTCGTCGTTCTCCGCCGAGGACATGGTCTCCTGCCAGCGGCCGAGCCTGCGCATCTCGTCAGTCGACTTCAATGCGGTCGCGCTCCAGCCGTGGGCGTTGAGCCATTCGGCGACATCGGCACGGTCGGGGTCGTCGTAGACCAGCTCGGCGATGTCGATCTCGGGCCGCTCGATGCCGACGGTCTCGGCCAGCTTCTCGAACCGCTCCTTCATCTGCTCGCGGCGCTCCATCGACTGCTTTCCGGCGGTTTCGGCGGCGATCCGGCTGCCGGGAGCGCTGAGCTCACCGACGTTCTCGAACAACCGGTCCTGAGCCTCACCCGGCAGGTACATCAGCAGGCCCTCGGCCAGCCACGCCGTCGGCTGCTGCGGATCGAAGCCCGCGTCCTTGAGGGCCGTGGGCCAGTCGAAGCGCAGATCCATCGCGACCTGAATGCACTCGGCGGCGGGGGCGACGCCGTGCTCGGCCAGCCGGGCGGCCTTGTACTCGAGCACCTTGGGCTGGTCGATCTCGAAAACCCGCGTCCCCGCGGGCCACGGCAGGCGATACGCGCGCGAGTCCAGTCCAGAGGCCAGGATCACGATCTGGCGGATGCCCGCCTCGGCGGCCTCGACGAAGAACGCATCGAAGAAGTGCGTGCGCACCGCCTGGTAGTTGCGCATGTGTCGGAAGAGCCCGGCGGCCTCGAGGTCGACCTCGGCGACCTTGGCGATGACCTCCTCCTCGAGCAGGTTCTGCCAGGACAGCCCCGAGACTCCGTCGACCAGGAGGCGAGCGTAGGGATCCGAGATCAGCGGGTCAGGCAGTTCGGACTCGGCGGCCCGGGCGGCAGCCACCATCACTGCGGTGCTGCCGACGCTCGAGGCGATGTCCCAGCTGTCGTCGTGGGTGCGAAGAGTGCTCATGAATTCCTCCCAAGGTGTTCATGAGCCAGTCTACCCAATAAACTTAGGCAAACTATCCGTCGCTGTCCGTGCCCGCCGCTTTCGCGAGGCGTCAGTCGGCGACCGTCGGGTCCGGCCGCAGTTGCCACAACCGCTGCTCGAGAAGCAGCGACAGCTGCTCGGTGATGCTCTCGAGTTCCTCATGACCGCCGACGAAGCCGGCATAGAAGCCCATCCCCCACAGGACCGCCACCAGCATCTCGACCACCGCGTCGACGTCGGTCTCCACGGTCAGTTCACCGGACGAGATCGCCTCTTTGACAGCCCATTTCACAAACTGACGCGAGCTGTCCAAGGCGTCGTTCTGACTCTGCTTCAACTCCGGATGCCGCTGCGACTCGAGCACCGCGGTGACCAGGAAGGCCGCCGCCGAGCGGTCATGGGAGTCGGCCGCCACGGCGGCGGCGATGAACGCCTGCAGCCTGCCGACCAGCGACGTGGCCGCCTGCGCCCGCTCACTGCCGGCGGCGACAACGCTCCTATTGGTGAGTTCAAGGACTTCGCTGAACAGAATTCGTTTGCTGGCAAAATAATGATTGATCGCCGGGCGCGTCAGATCGGCGCGGATCGCGATTGCCTGAAAGGTTGCAGCGTCGTATCCGAGTTCGCTGAAAACCTCGCGAGCGGCGCGCAAGATGCGCTCACGCGTCTCCGCCGCCTTCGCTGCGGGGGGTCGACCTGGGCCTCGACTGGCGGTATGCGGCACAGTCAAATTGTGCCACACCTCGCCGCCTGTGAATTTCCGGATTATTGCCGGGCCCACAAGCCGACGAATCCGTCTGTCGTTGCCCGGAAGGCCCGACAATTTCGGCAACGTGAGTAAGATTTGCCAACGAATTCGGTATTTGACGCGAACCGCGCAGCGGCAGAGTTCGCTGGCACGGTGATGCCCGGAGACCGGATTCTTTCGCTCGTCGGCTCGACACGGCAGCGTGCGTGTACTGGTGAGCGTTTGCGAACTATCGTTCGAGCATGGCTACCGTCGTTTCACGGGAGGCGTACTTCCAAACGGGACTCGACGTGTTGGCCGACCTTGGCTATGGGGGTTTGAAGCTGGCCGAAGTGTGTGGCCGGCTGGGGGTGACTACGGGGTCCTTCTACCACTATTTCGCGAATTGGTCGGCCTTCACGACCGAGCTGGTTGAACACTGGCAGCACGACCTCACCGGTCAGCGCATCACCACGCTGCAGGAGGAATCGGACCCGCGTCGGCGCATCGACGGAGTCGTCGCGACCGGCCTGGCCCTGCCTCACAGCGCCGAAGCCGCGATCCGAACGTGGAGTTCGATCGACCCGAAGGTCCGCACCATCCAGGAGCACGTGGACCGCGAGCGCTTCGAGTTCATCCGAGAGGCGGCCACCGAGATACTGGGCCACCCACGGCAGGCGGAACTGTTCGCGAAATCGATGGTCTACGTCCTGGTCGGCTACGAACAGTCCACCCTGCCGCCGGACACCGACGGCCTGGCGTGGATCAGTGCCCAGCTGCTCGACGCCCTCGACGAGGGTCGATTCTCCGCGCTGCCGGAGTGACGGTCGTCCTCGATGCAGGTTCCGACACCGCGGCGCCTGCTCGAGCATGTCCGCGATCGTGACCCGGAACTCGACGCGCTGCGTCGCGCCGCGCGGGCCGGGCTGGTCATCCCGGTTGCGGCGGCGGTCGGCTTCGCGGCCGGCGGCGACCAGACTCCGCTGTTCGCGATCTTCGGGTCCATCGCACTGCTGATTGCCGCCGACTTCCCGGGGAACCGGTACGGACGGGCCACCGCCTACGCGGGGCTGGCAGTGCTCGGCGCGGTCCTGATCACCCTCGGCACACTGATCTCACCGCACGCCTGGCTCGCGGTGCTGACGATGCTCGTCCTGGGCGTGCTGGTGACCTTCGCCGGCGTGCTCAGCAGCGCGATCGCCGCGGGCCAGCGCGCCACCCTGATGACGTTCGTGCTGCCGGTCTGCACGCCGCCCGGACCCATCGAGGAGCGGCTGCTGGGCTGGTGCATCGCCGTGGCGGTCTGCGTGCCCGCCTCGCTGTTTCTGCTGCCGCCAAGGCATTTCGACGAGCTGCGCCGCGGGGCGGCCGAGGTCTGCGCCACCCTGGCGGCGCGGCTGGAGGGCCGGGCCACCGACCGCGACGTCAACACCGCGATGAACGCCCTCTACGCGCACTATCTCGGCAGCGACTACCGCCCGGTGGGCCTGACCGCGGGCAGTCGCGCACTCGTCCGCGTGGTCGACGACCTCGGCTGGTTGAGCGACCGGGTCCACTCCGAGACCGCCGCGGCACTCGGGGCGATGGCGGCCCCCTCGGTGCGAGTGCTGCACGCCTGCGCTCGACTGCTGCGGATCACGCGCGTGGCAGATCGGACCGCGAGCCGGGCGGAACTCGACGACGCGCTGGCCGATCTGCGCGCCGTCGCCCGGGGCCGGTACCGCGAGGACCTGCGCGAAATCCTGCGCGAGCCCGACGATGCCGCGGCCGCGGCCGCGGGGGCGCGACTGTTGGGCCGGCGCACGTTCGGCGCGACGGTCGGGGCCACCGGGCGGGTGATCGCCGCCGCGGCCGCGGCGGACGCCCGTCCCGTCGTCATGCGGGTGCTCGGCCGCCAGCTTCCCGAGACGGGTGCCGCGGATCGCGTGCTGTCGGAGACCCAGGCCGTGACGACGATCCCGTCGGGATATGTGGCGACGCGGGCCGTGGTGGCCCGCAACAGCCTGCGCACTGGTCTGGGCCTGGCCGCGGCCGTCGCGACCACACACATCTTCCCTGTGCAGCATGGCTTCTGGGTCGTGCTCGCGGCCCTGTCGGTGTTGCGAAGCAGCGCGCTGACCACGGGCACCAAAGTCATGCGCGCGGTGCTGGGCACGGTGCTCGGGTTCGTGATCGGCGCAGTGCTCATCGAACTGCTGGGCGTCGATCCGCTGGTGTTGTGGGTGGTGCTCCCGATGGCGGCCTTCATCGCGGCCTACGTGCCCGAAGTCGCGTCGTTCGCCGCCGGTCAGGCCGCGTTCACGATGTTGGTTCTCATCGTCTTCAACCTGATCCACCCGACGGGATGGCAGGTGGGCCTGGTGCGCATCGAGGACATCGTCGTCGGCGGAATCGTGGGTCTGGTGGTCTCGCTGCTGCTGTGGCCGCGGGGCACCGGCCGCGCCGTCTCGGCCGCCATCGACGCGGCGTACACCGTGGGCACTCGGTACCTGCGCACCGCGGTCAGCCGCATCACCCATGACACCTCGGAGGCCGCGGTGCAGGCCTTGAGCCATCAGGCGCTGACGGCCTCGCGGACCGTGGACAGCGCTGTGAGGCAATACCTTTCGGACAGCGGTGGGCCGGCTGACAACCACGCTCCGGTCATCCGGCGGGCCAACCGCGCGATCCGGCTGCGGGCCGCGGCGGACCTGATCACCGACATCCCGGCACCCCCGTCGCCCGGTTCCTATCCACGCACCCGGGAGGTGCTGGACACCCACGCCGCGCTGGTGGCCGACCGGATGTCGGGGGCATCCGACCAGCCGCTGCCCGCCACGGCCCTCGTCCACGATTTCGTCTGCGCACTGCGCGCAGAGTCGTCGCAGGCGGCCCATCCCGTCGCCGATGCGCTGCCACTGGTGACGGTGGCAGCGAACATCGGCGAACTCGAGCTGCTCTACCCCGCGCCGAAATGATCAGGGCATCCGGTGGGGCTTCAGGGCGTCGGGCGGGATGGCGCCGAACCTGCCGGCGTTGAAATCCTCCAGCGCCTCGATGATTTCGGACTTGGAGTTCATCACGAACGGCCCGTAGGCGAACACCGGCTCGCGAATGGGCCTGCCGCCCAACACCAACACCTCCATGGCCGGCCGATTCGAATCCTGACCCGGGTCCGCGGCCACGGTGATGCGGTCGCCCGGGCCCAGCACGGCCAGCTGCCCCTGCTGGATCGGGCGCCCCACGGGTCCCACCGATCCACGGCCCGACAGCACATAGACCAGTGCGTTGAAGTCACGGTTCCACGGCAGATTCACCGAAGCGCCCGGCTCAATGGTCGCGTGCGCCAGGGTGATCGGTGTATGTGTCATCCCGGGGCCCACCAAGCCGTCGAGCTCACCGGCGATGACGCGGATCAGGGCACCCCCATCGGAGGACGCGAGCAGTCCGACCTGCTGACCCTCGATCGCCTGGTAGCGCGGCGCGGCGAACTTGTCCGCCTTGGGCAGGTTGACCCACAACTGGATGCCGTGGAACAGCCCGCCGCTCTCGACGAGTTCGGCGGGAGGGGTTTCGATGTGAAGGACACCCGACCCCGCGGTCATCCACTGCGTGGCGCCGTCGGAGATCAGACCACCGCCTCCGTGCGAGTCCTGATGGGCGAATCGGCCGTCGATCATGTAGGTCACCGTCTCGAAGCCGCGGTGCGGGTGCCAGTCGGTGCCGCGGGGCTCGCCCGGTTGGTATTCCACCTCACCCATCTGGTCCATGTGGATGAACGGGTCGAGCTCGGCGGCACTGACGCCGGCGAACGCACGCACGACGGGGAACCCCTCCCCCTCAAAGCCTCGGGGACCCGTGGTCACGGACCGCACGGGGCGTTCGGTGTCTCCGACGGCGGGGGCCTGCAGGCGGGGCAGGGTCAATGTGTCGGCTGTGATGGCGGGCATTGGGCACCTCCTTGTTCAGAGTCACCCCATATAACCGGACCGCAGTCCGGTTATTCCTCAAGGCCCGGGCGTCGAGCCCTCGGACCCCCCACCACCGACTGTGCAGGATATCGAGTGAGAAACGGCCCGCCGAGCGCCGACATCCCGCACGGTCGGCGCCGGCACGTGCTCAGCCGAGCACTGTCAGCGCCGCGGCGCGGGCCTGCGCGGCACTCGACGTCGCGAGCACGGCCTCGGCCGCCCGCTGACACTGCTCGAGCGTGACCGTGGCCAGCTTCGCCCCAACAGCCGAAACCGCGGCCGACGCCGCGGACAGCGAGGTGATGCCCAGGCCGGTCAGCACGCAGGCCAGCAGCGGGTCCGCCGCGGCTTCCCCGCACACGCCGACGGGCTTGTTCACCGCGGCCCCGGCCTTGGCGGTCATGGCGACCAGCAGAAGGACCCCGGGCTGCCACGGATCGGTCAGGGTCGCGAGGTCAGCCGACATCCGGTCGGCGGCCATGGTGTACTGCGCCAGGTCATTGGTGCCGATCGACAGGAAGTCGACGTGCTCGAGGATGCGGTCGGCCAGCAGAGCCGCGGCCGGCACCTCGATCATCACCCCCGGCACGAGTCCATGCGCGCGCACCTTCGCCGCGAAGTCCTTGGCCTCGTCGGGGGTCGCGATCATGGGTGCCATGACCCACGGCGCGTTGCCGGTGCGCTCGGCGGCAGCGGCGATACCCGCCAACTGGTTGTCGAGGAGCGCGGGATTGTTGAAGGACACCCGGATGCCGCGCACGCCGAGTGCGGGGTTGGCCTCATCGGGGTGACCGGCGAATTTCAGGGGTTTGTCGGACCCGGCATCCAGCGTTCGGATGACCACCTTGTGCCCCGAGAACGCCTCGAGCACCTCACCGTAGATGCGGGCCTGCTCATCGACAGACGGTTCGGACTCGGCGTTGAGGAAGCACAGTTCGGTGCGGAACAGGCCCACCCCTTCGGCCGGGGTGTCACGCGCGGCACGGGCCGCGGCGCCGTCCTGCACGTTGGCCAGCACCCCGACGGGATGACCATCGGCGGTGGCGCCCGGCCCATGCCAACTCGCCGCCGCCTCGGCGGCATCCCGCGCGGCCGCGACCGCGGCTTCGGCGGTCTTGGAATCCGGGTCGACAGCGACGGTCCCGCGCGTTCCGTCGAGCAGCACGCGGGCTCCCGCGGGCACGTCGTCGAGTCCGGTGATCGCGACGACGCAGGGAATCGCCAACTGGCGCGCGATGATCGCGGTGTGACTGGTGGGCCCGCCAAGGGTCGTCGCGAGACCGACGATCAGGGCGGGGTCCAGGCCCGCAGTGTCGGCTGGGGCGAGATCCTGCGCCACCAGCACCGACGGCACGTCCGGCAGAGGCACCCCCGGTTCGGGCAGGCCGCTCAACTCGGCGATCACGCGGTCGCGGATGTCGCGCAGATCGGTCACCCGCTCGGCCATCAGGCCGCCCATCTTGGTGAACATCTCGACGAACTGCTGCACGGCCTCCGCGGTGGCCTTCACCGGCGGAACGCCCTGCCGTATCCGCTTCTCCGCCGCGCCGAGCCAGGCCCGGTCGGTGGCCAGCTGGGCCGTGGCGCCCAGCACCTCCGACGCCGCGCCGGTGGCGTGCGCGGCGCGCTCACGCAGGCGTTCCGCGACGGCCCCCACGGCCGCGAGGAACCGTGCCGCCTCCTCGTCTCGAGCGGATTCGGCGACTTCATCCGCCGTGACCAGCTGCTCGACGTCAGGCAGCCTTCCCGGCCGGATGACCGGCGCATAGGCGACACCGGGAACCACGGGAACGCCGGTCAACACTGAGAGTGAGGTGGCTCGCTCAGTCGAGGTCATGTGAACTAGATTACAGCGAATCATTGACAAGTCAACACAATCAAGCGTAAAACAACACATATCAACAGATCGAACGGCACATCACCGGCGAATAACCACACAAACGGAGTCGCGACGTTGTATCCCGAAGAACGCCAACAGGCCATCGCGTCGCTCGTGCTGGCGCAGGGGCGCGCCTCGGTGGCCGAGCTCGCGGAGACCTACGCCGTGACCACCGAGACCGTGCGCCGCGACCTGGCGGTTCTCGACCGGGCCGGCCTGGTGCGCCGTGTCCACGGTGGAGCGGTTCCCGCTCGGGCGCTGCACGTCGTCGAACCGGGAGTGTCCGAACGCGAGGGCACGCGCGCGACCTTCAAGGATGCGATCGCTGCCGCGGCGGTCGACTTCCTGCCGTCGTCGGGGGCCAGCATCCTGTTCGACGCGGGCACCACCACTGCTCGGATCGCAGCACTGCTCCCCCCGGATCGCGACCTGGTGGTCGTCACCAACTCGGTGCCCATCGCCGCACGGTTGGCCGTGATGCCGTCGGTGACCCTGCACCTCCTGGGCGGCCGCGTCCGAGGCCTCACCCAGGCCACCGTCGGTGAACCTGTGCTGCGCGGCCTGGACACGCTGCGCGTGGACGTCGCCTTCATCGGCGCCAACGGCATCAGCGTCGGACACGGCCCCTCCACCCCCGACAGCGACGAGGCCGCCGTGAAGCGGGCCATGGTCAAGTGCGCGAATTACGTCGTCGTCGCGGCGGACTCCTCGAAGATCGGGCACGAGGAGTTCATCAGCTTCGCCGCGATCGAGCGCGTGGACACCGTGATCACCGACTCCCAGATCAGTGACTCCGACCGGAAAGCACTCACCGACAACGGAATAGAGGTGGTCGTGGCATGAGCAGTTCATCCGAGGCGACGGTGGTCACGGTGACGCCCAATCCCAGTGTCGACCGCACCGTGACCCTGCCGACCGCGCTGACACGGGGCGCGGTGCTGCGTGTCACGTCGGTGTCCAACGAGGCCGGCGGCAAAGGCGTCAACGTCGCCCGCGCCCTGACCCTTGCCGGCGTCGACGCACTTGCGGTGCTGCCCGCCGCGGATGACGATCCGTTCCTGTCCGCACTGCGGTCCACCGGCGTCCGGTACACCGCGGTCCCGGTCGAAGGCTCCGTCCGAACCAACCTCACGATCACCGAGAATGATGGGACCACAACCAAACTCAACGAACCCGGGGCGGCCCTGAACGCCGCCGCGCTGACGGCGCTGACCGACGCCGTCGTCGCGAGCGCCGAACGCGCCGCATGGGTCGTGATGTCGGGGTCACTGCCCCCGGGTATGCCCGACACGTGGTACGCCGACGTCGTGGCGCGCCTGGCAGGGCTGGGGTGCCGGGTTGCGGTGGACACCTCGGAGGGACCACTGGACGCGCTGGCCGCAGGTTTCGACCGAGCCGCACCCGACCTGATCAAACCCAACTCCGAGGAACTCGCCGGACTGGCGGGCGCCAGCGCCGAGATGCTCGAAGATGCTGTCCGCCACGGTGATCCGACACCTGTGGTCAACGCGGCGACCGACCTGGTGAACCGCGGGGTGGGAACCGTGCTGGCGACGCTCGGCGCCGCCGGCGCAGTGCTCGTGGACCGCACCGGAGCGTGGTTGGCCACGCCCCCGCCGATCACACCGAAGAGCACGGTCGGGGCGGGGGATTCGTCGTTGGCGGGCTATGTCCGCGCGGACATCGCCGGCTCCGAGGCCCCCAGGCGGCTGCAGATGGCCGTGGCCTACGGCAGCGCCGCCGCGGCACTCCCGGGGTCCGCGCTGCCTGCGCCGGCACAGATCGACCTCGACGCCGTGCGCGTGGTGTCCATCGCGCCGAATCTGCTGTAGCACCACACCCACCGATCCACCGACCAGACCGAGGTGCACCCATGACCACTTCCAGCCAGCCGATCACGACGACCGATCTGGTGCTGCTCGATGTCGACGCAGGCCCGGACAAGGAGGCCGTGATCGGCCGTCTGACCGGTCTTCTCGCCGCCGCCGGACGCACCCAGGACCCGACCGGCCTGCGGGACGCCGCCATGGCGCGGGAGGCCAAGTCGGCCACGGGCCTGCCGGGCGGCATCGCCATTCCGCACTGTCGCTCCCCCTACGTCGACACTCCGACCATCGCGTTCGCCCGGCTCTCGCCGGCGGTCGACTTCGGCGCGCCGGATGGTCCCGCTGACCTGGTCTTCCTGATCGCCGCCCCCGAATCCGGTGGGGCCGAGCACATGAAGCTGCTCTCCAGCCTGGCGCGTGCGCTGGTGCGACCCGAGTTCGTCGCGTCACTGCGCGAAGCCGGTTCGGCCGATGACGTGGTGGACCTGGTCGACGGTGTGATCAACCCGGCCCCCGCCGCACCGGTGACCGCCCCAGAGCCCACGGCGAAGCCGGCCGAGCAGACCACGCCGGCGACGCCGGACGAGAGGACCACGCCGGCGAAGCCGGACGAGAGGACCACGCCGGCGAAGCTGGCCAAAAGGACCATCGTCGCCATCACCGCCTGCCCGACCGGCATCGCCCACACCTACATGGCCGCCGACGCGCTGAAACTCGCCGCAGAACGGGCCGACGTCGACCTCGTGGTCGAGACGCAGGGTTCGTCGGGCAGCACACCGCTGCCCGCCGCAACCATCGCCGGCGCGGACGCCGTCATCTTCGCCACCGACGTCGGGGTCAAGGACCGGGGACGGTTCGCGGGCAAGCCCGTCGTCGCGTCCGGTGTCAAACGCGCGATCAACGAACCGGATGCGATGATCGCCGAAGCCGTTGCGGCCGCAGGCAACCCGAACGCCGCGCGGGTCGAGGGCACGGGCGTGGGGGCCGCCGCCACCGAGGGCTCATCCGACGTCGGTTGGGGCACCCGCACGCGGCAGATCCTGCTCACCGGCGTCAGCTACATGATTCCGTTCGTCGCCGCAGGCGGCCTGCTGATCGCGTTGGGTTTCCTGTTGGCCGGCTACGAGGTGGCCAACACGCCCGACGGCGGGAGCACGTCATTCGGAAACCTGATCGCCACCACCAACTCACTGACCAACCTTCCGGATCCGTTGCGTGAACTGCCCTCCTGGCTTGACCCGCTGAACCCGCTCATGACGTATCTGGGCGCGGTGCTGTACAGCCTGGGCGGCCTGGCCTTCGGGTTCCTGGTGCCCGCGCTCGCGGGCTACATCGCGTTCGCAATCGCCGACCGCCCTGGCCTGGCGCCCGGTTTCACCGCGGGCGCGGTGGCGGGATTCGTGGGCGGCGGCTTCATCGGCGGCATCGTGGGCGGTGTGATCGCGGGCTTCGCGGCGCTGTGGATCAGCCGGTTCAGTGTGCCGCAGTGGTTCCGCGGCCTGATGCCCGTGGTGATCATCCCGCTGTTCGCCTCGCTGATCGTCGGTCTGGCGATGTTCCTGCTGCTGGGCCGTCCGCTGGCCTGGGTCAACACCAGCCTGACCAACTGGCTCAACGGCCTGACGGGCACGTCGGCGGTGCTGCTCGGTGTCATCCTGGGCCTGATGATGTGCTTCGACCTCGGCGGTCCGGTCAACAAGGCGGCCTACGCATTCGCCACCGCCGGCCTGGCGGCCGCGACCACGGGGTCATATCAGGTGATGGCGGCCGTGATGGCCGCCGGCATGGTGCCGCCGCTGGCAATGGCCCTGGCATCCACTCTGCGGCCGGCGCTTTTCACCGAACCCGAACGCGAGAACGGCCGGGCCGCTTGGCTTCTCGGCGCGTCCTTCATCTCCGAAGGGGCGATTCCGTTCGCCGCGGCCGATCCACTGCGGGTGATCCCGTCGATGATGGCCGGTGGCGCGGTGACCGGGGCGCTGATCATGGCCTTCGGTGTCACGCTGCGGGCCCCACATGGCGGAATCTTCGTGTTCTTCGCGATCGGACACCTACTGTGGTTCCTGCTGGCCCTTGCCGCGGGCACGGTGGTCGCCGCAGTCGCCGTCATCGCGGCAAAACAGTTCACCGCAACCAGGTCCGACTCGGCCGCCGTGGCCACCGTCTGACGTTCACCCAGCACAGGAGGAGCTACTGATGCCCAGCAAGACCGTCACCGTCGGATCCGCCGTCGGCCTGCACGCCCGCCCCGCCGCGATCATCGCCGAAGCCGTCGTCAACGCCGGTGTGCCCGTGACGCTCGCGTCCGACGGCGGCGAACCGGTGGACGCCGGTTCGGCCCTGATGATCATGACGCTGGGCGCGGCCAAGGGCGCCCAGGTCACGGTCGAGTCGGAGGACGCCGCGGCGGTCGACGCCATCGCGGCTCTGGTCGAGAAGGACCTCGACGCCGAGTAGTCAGCGCGACCGTTCGAGGATCAGCAGCGGGATCTCGCGTTCGGTGTTGCGCTGGTAGGCCTCGTAGCCCTTATAGGTCTTGACCACCTGCGGCCAGATCTCGGCGCGTTCCTGCGGGGTCGCCGCTCGGGCGTGCATGGCCTCGTCGGCGCCGTTGACCGTGACGCGGACGTCCGGATGGGCCAGCGCGTTCTTGTACCAGTCCGGATGGTCGCTGTGCCCGCCCTTCGACGCCACCACCACGATGCGGTCGGCATCGTGGATCGGGCTGGTCAGAAGGTTCGCGTAGGGCTTTCCCGACTTCCGGCCCACGGTGTGAAGTTCGAGGGTGAGCATCCCCATGACAGTCCGGGGGAACCTGCCCCCGGTGAGTTTGAGCAGCAGACGGTGGCCATGCTCCAGCACCCAGGCGCCGGTCTCGGCGACGCGATCAGAATTCGGCATCACACGACGCTAGCGCGCTTGCGAGAATGCGTAAATGAGGCTGCGCAGGGTTCGCACCACCACTGGTCTGGAGCTCCAGTACGAGGACGCGGGCACCTGGCGCGCCCTGGCCGGACCCTCACCCCTTGGCCCCTCACCGTTCAGTGCCGAGTGGGAGATGGCCACCGCTGACCGGCACCTGCTCGACACCGACGCAGTGTTGCCGTTCTCCCCACTGTCCTTCCGCGACTTCCTGCTCTCCGAACGTCACAACATCGACGCCGCGCGCGGCATGGTCAACCGGTTCTACCCCGGAACCGCCCGAATCACCAACACCTACGAAAAGATCACCAGGGCAACATTTCCCGCGTTCCGGCCACGCCGGCTGTTCTACCGCCAGCCGATCTACTACATGTCGAATGCCATGACGATCGTGCCGACCGGCACCCCGGTGACCATCCCGAGCTACACCCGGGGGCTGGATTTCGAGCTTGAGGTCGGCTTCGTGCTCAAGGCGCCGCTGTACAACGCCACCCCTGCCGATGCGGTCTCGGCGATCGGGGCCTTCGTGCTGGTCAATGATTTCAGTGCGCGTGACGTGCAGCGCGCCGAGATGGACAGCGGAATGGGTCCGCAGAAGTCCAAGCACTTCCTGTCGTCGATGTCGCAGACCGCGGTGACGGCGCAGGACGTGCTGCCCCGCCTGACCGAGCTCACCGGCTCGGTGCACATCAACGGCGCCCCGGTGAGCACCGTCAGCAGCGCAGGACTGCAGTGGAGCGTCGGGGATGTGCTCGCGCATGCCAGCCGCGACGAACAGCTTCTGCCCGGCGAACTGTTCGCACTGGGCACGCTGCCGGGCGGATCCGGCATGGAGACCGGTCACTGGGTCAAACCCGGCGACGAGCTCCATCTGGTGCTCGACGGCATCGGTGACGTCCGGCACGTGATTCGCTGACGGCCTGCACGCAGTAACATTCCGCACCATGCCCAAAGCCGAGTTCGGCGCCTTCGTCCGCAACTCGGGGCCCCTGCGCAAGTGGCTGATCCTCGGGGTCATCATCGGTGTGATCGCGGGACTCGGCGCGGTGGTGTTCTACCTCGCGCTGAAGTACACGACCGACCTTCTGCTCGGCGGGCTCGCCGACTATGACCCGCCCACCGCCCTCGGCGACGGCGGCAGCGCCGGGTCGGGAGGGTTCACCCGACCGTGGGCGATTCCGCTGGTGACGACGCTCGGCGCGGTGGCCTCGGCCTCGATCGTCGCGCGTTTCGCCCCCGAGGCCCAGGGCCACGGCACCGATGACGCGATCGAGGCCGTGCACACCGATCCGCGGGCGATCCGCGGCCGGGTCGTCCTGGTGAAGATGGTGGCCAGCGCGTTGACCATCGGTTCGGGCGGTTCCGGCGGCCGCGAGGGGCCGACGGCCCACATCTCCGCGGGGTTCGGGTCGCTGCTGACCCGTTGGTTGAACCTGAGCGACGAGGACGGCCGTGTCGCGGTGTCGCTGGGCATCGGGGCCGGTATCGGCGCCATCTTCGGCGCCCCGCTGGGCGGCGCCGTGCTGGCCGCCTCGATCATCTACCGGCGCGACTTCGACTACCGCGCGCTGGTACCCGGTTTCATCGCCTCCGGCGTGGCCTACGCGGTCAGCGGGGCGATCCTGGGCTTCGATCCCCTGTTCGGCAGCCTGGTCGACGACCACGTCTTCGATCCCGCGCAGATCCCGTGGTTCCTGTTGATCGGAATCGCCTCCGCCGCAATCGGGTACCTGTATGCGCGGGTCTTCTACGGCACGGCGGCGCTCTCGTCGCGCTTCCGGTTCCGCGGCGCAGCGGTGCTGCGTCCGGCGATCGGCGGGCTGCTGGTCGGCCTCCTGGCGCTGGCCATCCCGCAGATTCTGTCGAGCGGGTACGGCTGGGTGCAGATGGCCGCCGCCGAGGACACCCTGCGGTCCATTCCGCTGTGGATCGTGCTCGTGCTGCCCGTCGCGAAGATCGTGGCCACCTCGCTGTCGATCGGCACCGGCGGTTCCGGCGGCATCTTCGGCCCCGGCATCGTCATCGGATGCTTTGTCGGGGCGGCGATCTGGCGAGTGGCCGATCTGGCGGGCGCTCCCGCCCTGCCGGCCGGGCCCGCGGTGTTCATCGTGGTGGCGATGATGGCGTGCTTCGGCAGCGTGGCGCACGCCCCACTGGCGGTGATGATCATGGTCGCCGAGATGACAGCCTCGTTCTCAGTGCTGCCGGGCGCGATGATCGCGGTGGGGGTCGCCTATCTGCTGATCTCCCGGACCGACGTGTCGATCTATCGGGCGCAGCGCGCCGATCGCGAGGCCGCCGCGGCCGAACGCGCCGGCCTGCGTCCGGTTCCGTCCGACTCCACCGGCTGAGCGTCCCGATCCGGACACGAACCAACGATGACGGGTTCGGGGCCCGGGGTTTACCACCGTGGGCATGAGGGCACCTCCGAAAACAAAGGAGCTTTCATGACCACACCCAATATGTTCCATCGACTCAGCGCGGAGTTCATCGGCACGCTCTGGCTGGTGCTCGGCGGCTGCGGCAGCGCGGTGTTCGCGGCTAAATTCCTCTCCGACGACATCTCCGTCGGAATCGGTTTCCTGGGGGTCGCCCTGGCCTTCGGTCTGACCGTGCTGACCGGCGTATACGCGTTCGGGACCATTTCCGGTGGGCATTTCAACCCTGCGGTGACCCTGGGTGCGGCGCTGGCCGGACGCGTGGAATGGCGTGCGGTACCCGGGTACTGGGTGGTGCAGGTGCTCGGCGGCCTGGTGGGCGGCCTGATCATCTGGGTGATCGCCAGCGGCCGGGACGGCTTTGAGGCCACCGGCAACATGGCCGCCAACGGGTACGGCGCCCACTCCCCTGGTGGCTACTCGCTGGGCGCGGTGCTGATCGCCGAGATCGTGTTGACGGCGATCTTCCTGCTGGTGATCCTCGGGTCCACCGACGACCGGGCGCCCAAGGGATTCGCGGGTCTGTCGATCGGCCTGACGCTGACCCTGATCCACCTGATCTCGATCCCGATCTCCAACACCTCGGTGAACCCCGCCCGGAGCACGGGCGTCGCGTTCTTCAACGGCGACGGCGCCCCCGCGCAGCTGTGGGTGTTCTGGCTGGCGCCGCTGGTGGGGGCCGCCATCGCCGGCGTCGCCTATCCACTGCTGTTCGGGCGCACCGACCAACTGGCTCAGCGCCCAGTCCGCGACGACCTCCTCGAAGAGGGGCCGCGCTGACCGGGCGCTGAACAGCCGGTGAGCTACTTGGCCGACCGCGCCTTGCTGGCGGCACCCTTCTCCGTCGACTTACCCTCATGGGTCAGTTTGCCGCCGGCGTTCTCGAGGTGCGCGCGAACGAACCACTGGAATTTCTCGAGTTCGGCGGCGTGCCCGATCAGCATGTCCTGGGTGACCGGGTCGGGGTCCTCGGTCTCCGCGATGGCCTTGCGCAGGTCCTCGATGACGCCGTTGTACACCAGGTCCAGCGCGGCCAGGTGCGCCTGCACGGTGTCGCGGCCCACGGAGTAGTCATCCCACGAGCGGTCGCGGATGATGGCGCCGGGCGTGCCCTCCGGCGCGAAGCCCAGGGTGGCGATGCGCTCGGCGACTTCGTCGGCGTATCCGCGCACCAGTTCGACCTGTGGATCGATCATCTCGTGAACACCGATGAAGTTGGGCCCCACCACATTCCAGTGCACATGTTTGAGCGTCAGGTGCAGATCGTTGTAGGTGGAGAGCTGGTGCTGCAGCAACTCTGCCACCTGAGCACCCTGCTTGTCGGTCATGCCGGGGACGGTGAACTGGCTCGTCATTGTCACTCCTTCTCAGACGTCGCGGTACGCCGCGGTACGTCGCGGTGGTCGTCAGCCGCATACCCACCTCACCGAGGGGCCAACCATGACGTGGGCTACAGGGACCGGATGTCCTGCACCGGGAGCCGCGGACCGCGCCTGGGTTCTGACGCCAGCCCGCTTTCGTAGAGCAGGCGCACGACACGATGACGGTGCGGACGCATGGGCTCCAGCAGTCGGACCATGCCGTCGTCGTCGACGGGATGGCCGGCCAACGTCCAGCCGATCATCTTGGGAACGTGGTAGTCGCCGATCGACACGGCATCGGCGTCGCCGAACGCGCGCTGAGCCACCTCAGCGGCGGTCCACACGCCTATGCCGGGCAGCGACGTCAGAGCCGCCCGCGCGTCCTCGGCGGAGCGGGTTGCCAGCCGTTCCAGGGAGTCGGCGCGCTGCGCCGCCGCCACAATCGTGCGCGCACGCCCGGGATCGACGTTGGCCCGATGGAACTCCCACGACGGCACCCGCCGCCACACCTGCGGTGGCGGGAAGACCCGCATCCGGTGGGGCGCGGGACCGGGTGCGGGGGTGCCGTACCGGTTCAGCAGCACCCGCCACGCCCGAAACGCGTCGGCCCCCGGCACGCGCTGTTCGATGATCGCGGGAATCAGCGCCTCGAGCACCCGTCCGGTGCGGCCCAGCCGCAGATGCGCGGCCCGGTGCGCCGCCTCGGCGACGACCGGGTGGGTGGGGACGAAATCCGACCAGTCGTCGTCGGCCCCGAGCAGGGCGGCCGCCTCCGCGACGAACTGAACCGCGCCCGGGCCCCACGCCTGAACCCTGACGGCCGTCACCCCTCTGCGGGCGACGCGTGCCGTGACGGGACCCGAGGCCAACAGGCTGGTGCGCCAGATCGCCCGATCGGGGGTGATCTGGAACGTGGGGTCCAGCGGGCCTCGCCGCCATGGCGACAACGTCGACCCCGGGCTCACCGGACCGGCGAATTCGACGGTGGTCTCGGCGTCCCCGCTGGGTCCAGTCGCATCGATGTCTACCCGGCACACGGTAGTCCGGCGTTGACGGCACCCGCGCACAGGCGACAGGATGGTCTCCCGTGACCACGCCGTTCGATGATCCGCAGGCCGAACTCGCGTGGACGTTCGTCCAGATCCTCTCCGGCGACGGCGACCTCGATGAGGGTTTCGCACTGCTCAGCGATGAGTTCACCTACTGGAGCAACAGCACCCGGGAGACGTGTGACAAGGCTCGACTGCGCCGCATCGCCGAATGGGCCAGGACGGTCGGTCCCATCTCGTTCGACCTGATCAGTTGCCTCAACGAGGGCGAGAACGTGGTCATCGAAGCTCAACCCGACGCCGTCTCGGCCACCGGGGTGCGTTACGACAGCCCGTGCGTGTTCATCTTCGAAACGCGCGACGGCCTCATCACGTCGCTGCGCGAGTACAGCGACACCCGTCAGATCGCGGAGGCCTTCGGCGTCATTCCCCAGTGACGGTGATGTCGGCCCGATCCGGGTAGAAGGCCACATGCCCGGCGATCGCGGCCACCGCGGGATACGGGCGCTCGTAGAACCAGACGAGGTCTGGCTGCACGCCATCGGGCCCGGTGAAGCTCAGGTATCCCGCCTCGCCCTTGTACGGGCAGTAGGTTGTGGTCTCCGAGCTCGTCAGGTGGGTCCGGTCGACGTCGGCCAGCGGGATGTACTGCACCGGCGGATAGGTGGACTCCTGCAGGGTCAGGGCCGCATGGGAGTCGGCGACGACCGCTGCCCCCACCCGCACGACCACGTGGCCGGCGGTCGGGGTGATGGTGATGGGGTGCTGCGCGCTGGGCTCGCGCATGGTTCGTTCGGTCATGTTCACAGACAACACCTCGTCACCTCCGTGATTCCCTAGACTTCAGGTCATGGCATCACAGGGATTGCCGGCAGCGTCGGCCGATGTCACCATCGACGCTCCCCCGGCCGCCGTCTACAGCGTCATCACCGACCTGTCCACCATGGCCGAACTGGCCGAGGAGACCGTCGCGATGAAGTGGCACAAGGGTGACTCCGCCCAGCCCGGTGCCGTGTTCAAGGGCACCAACCGCAGCGGCAACCGGTCCTGGACCACGACGTGCACGGTCACCGACGCCGAGCCGGGCCGGGTCTTCGCCTTCGACGTGAAAAGTCTGGTCATTCCGATCGCGCACTGGCGCTACGAGATCACCCCGACGGAACAGGGCTGCACCGTCACCGAAAGCACATGGGACCGTCGCCCGGGCTGGTTCAAGGGCATCGGGGAGCTCGCGACCGGCGTGCGCGACCGGGTCTCGGCGAATGCCGATCACATCAAGGCCACCCTGGAGCGGCTCAAGGCATACGCCGAACGGGGCTGACCCCCGGCTCAGTACGGCATGCAGACCTTCCAGCCGTTCTCCCGTGCGACGCGCAGTTCGATGGTCCTGCGGCCCAGCATCTCGTTCTGAGCGTCCAGGGTGGCCGTGCCGGTGTCGCCGTCGATCTGCACGTCGGTGACGGTGACGTTGGTCAAGCCCTGCGCATCGCGAGTGGTCTTGAGGGTGTCGATCACCGGGCCCACGAACTGATCGCGCATCGCCGTGCACATCAGGCTCAGATAGGTGTCCCACTTCTTCGTGTTGTAGGCGTCCTGAAAATCCATCACGGCCTTGGTGATCAGGTCGGAGTCCGATGCAGCGGCGACCGTCGTGGGTGCGGCGGTGGTCGACGATTCGTCGGGCGCCGTCGTCGTGGTCGCCTCGGCCGGCACCGGGTCTGGGGCGACCTCCCTGCTGCATCCGGCGAGCGCGGCTGCGCCCACCATGAGCGCCACCGCGAAGTCACGAGCGCCAAGCATGTGCAGAACCTCCTGTGTCCACCGATCTCACTGCTGCCGAGGCATCTTCGCCGCGATCGCGGCGACCAGCGCGCTGACGTCGGTGCTGCCCATCGGCCCACATCGCTTGACGTCGATGAGCACGTTGGCGCGCGTCGACAGGGCGTGCTGGCAGGTGACGTCGGATCCGGGCGGGGTGGCGTCGATGGTGTAGGACCCGGTCCGGTTGACGGGCTGACCGAACTGCCAGGGTTGCCCCGGTTCGCCCGCCGGGGTGACGGTCACCGTGGTGCCAGCACACTGTCGCTCCCATTTCTGGCGCTGCAGCTGCAGCGAAACCCCGGCCGCGTCGGCCGTCGGGAAGGCGATCACGGCCTGCACCACACCGTTGCGCCACGGCTTCTCGTAGAGTGCCCGCAGGCTCTGGACCGCGACACCGGAGTACCCGCTGCCGCCGTAGACGGACTGCTGGGCCGGGGCCCACGCTCCGAGGCAGGCCTGATTGTCGATCATCGCGGAATCGTCGAGCAGCTGGTCGCCGTCGGTCTCGAGCACGACGGCCTGCTCACCGGTGTTGCCCGGAATCTCGCTGGCGGTCAACAGCAGCGGGCGCAGCTGATCGGGTGCCACCTCGGCCAGTGGAGCTGAATTCGCCACGGCGGCAGTCTCTTCTGAGCCAAGCGGCGCATCCGCGTCGGCACCACCGGAGTCGGGCCACACCGCCACCGCGGTGCCGATGCCCGCGACCAGCACCACCACACCCGCCAGCGCGCCGATGACGACTCCCCGGCGAGTCCGCCGCGGCGGCAAGGGCACGCCGGGGGCGGTGTAGACCGGCGGCGCGGTGAACACCGGTGGTGCACCGCCGGTGGTGTGCGGGTAGGAGATGATTTCGGGACCCGGCGCGGGTGCTGCGGGCGGGGACGGGAGCCGGCGGGCCGTGGCCGGATTCCGCAGCGCCTCGGTCGCGGCGGCGGCCAGGGCCGCCGCCGTCGGAAACCGGGCCGACGGGTCCTTGGCCATCGCGACGGCGATGACGTCGTCGAAGGCCCCGGGCAGAGTCGGCACCACGTCGGTGACCCTGGGAGGCTCGTTCATCAGGTGCGCCTTCATCACCGCGGCGGGTCCGTTGGTGGCCGCGAACGGCGCCTGGCCGGTCAGAAGCCGGAACAGTGTGCAGCCCAGGGAGTAGATGTCGGCACGGCCGTCGAAGGCCTCCCCGGAGATGACCTCGGGCGCGGCGTAGGCGATGGTGGCCATCACCAGCCCAGTCGCGGTGAGACCGACATCGTCGAAGGCTCGCGCGATCCCGAAGTCTCCCAACAGAACCCGCTCATCCGGGCCGGCCTGACCGGACAGCAGGAAATTGGCGGGCTTGATGTCGCGGTGCACGATGCCGCGCGCGTGCGCGTAATCGAGCGCCTTGGCCACTTCGCCGATGATGTGGACCGCACGCTCGGGAGTCATCTGCCCGGCCCGCAGCGCGGCGTCGGCGTCGGTGCCGTCGACGTACTGCATGGCGATCCACAGTTGGGCATCGTCGGTCTGCCCCCGGTCGTAGACCGCCACGATCTGCGGCAGGTCCAGCGAGGCCGCGACGTCCGCCTCACGCGTGAACCTCGTGCGGAAATCGGGATCCCGGGACAGTTCCGCGGACAGCACTTTCAGCGCGTCGCGCCGCGGCAGGGTCGGATGGGCGGCCAGGTACACCGCGCCCATGCCTCCGGTCCCCAGGATGCGTTCGATCCGGTACCCGGCGACCTCGGAGCCTTCGGTCAGCATCATCCCCCTCAGCGTTCGCTGCCCGGCATGTCCCCGACGGGGGCCACGCCGTCGGGATGAGAGTATCCGGGCCATCTCGAGCGCACCGGCAGGCAGCGTGGGTGGAACACACTCGGCGCACGGTCTCCTCGCCCGCTTTCCGGCTCGTGCACGCCTCCCCGATCTTCGGCAGCGTCAAAAACTGTAGCGATTCACCCGCATCCGCTCCATTAAACCGTAGCAGATGCTACAGTTTCTGCGGAACCGCGTGGGACCCGAGGACTACGGCTAGGTTCGGCAGCAGCAAGAGAGGACTTCCATGACCTATCCCCCGCAGTGGAATCCGCCGGGCGGCCCGCCTCAGGGCGGGGATCCATTCCAGCATGGAGGTCCGCCGCCGCCCTACGGCCACAACCCGTTCGGTACACCCGGCCAACCACCGCAGGGACCACCACCGCAGGGGTATCCGCCGCAGGGGTATCCGCAACCGGGCTGGGGGCAGTACGGCGAGGCCCCGCCCCTGGGCGGACCTCCTCCGCGGCGCAGCAACACCCCGTGGATCGTGGGCACCATCGCGGTCGTCGCGGTGATCACGGTGCTGGTGTCGACCCTGCTGTGGCAGTTGAACTCGGGCGACAACGACGCCGTCACGACCGCGGCCACCACGACGACGGCGCCGACCACCACAGCGCCCACCACCACCACGACGACGACCACCACACCGTCTCCCACCCCGACGAAGACGGTCGCACCCGCAGGCGCCTGCGAAGGATTCAAGGGCAGGCCGGGGCCCAGCACACCGGCGGGTTGGTCCACGGTGGTGAGCCCACGGGGTCTGCTCTACGACGTGCCCCCGGGTTGGACCGTGCACGAGTGCGGCGCGCTGATCGGCTGGGAGAAGCCCTGCCCGGACGGGCCTTTCGGATACTGCCCGATCCGCATGATGAGTGGAGCGGCGACACTGCCGACCGCGGACCTCAACTGCGACGTCACCTGGGCGGACGCGGGCGTGCCGGGGTCCAAGAACATCACCGACATCAACGAGGCCGTGCGCTCGGAGGCCACGCTCGTCTCCGACATCTACACCTCGAAGAACGGTGTGGTTCCGCAGGTCTCGCTGAGCCCGCCCCGCAACCTGACGGTCGCCGGGGCGCCCGCCGTGCAGATCGTCGCCACGGTGACCGGAATTGAGGCCGACAGCTGCCATGCACCCAAGGTCCTGCATTCGATGCTCGCCACGACCGTGCCGGGCCAGGAGGGCAGCGTGCTGTTCATCGTGGCGCTCAGCCAGGATGCGCCCGGCTCACCGGACGCCGGCCTGCTGGACCAGATGGTCGGAACGCTGCGCGCCGCCGAACCCGCCTGACCGTCACGCGGGGATGCGCGCCACGATTCTCTTCGCGATCGTGGCCGCTTCCCCGGAGACCGCGCTGCCGATGATCCAGACATCCACCAGCACATTGTTCTTCGCCGCGACCGCCCTGGTCACCGACACCGGCGAGGCGTCGTTGTTCGACCGCAGGGTGGTCACCCCGTCTCCCGCGTCCTCCGGTGCGCCCAGGGTCCACATCGAGAACTCGCCCTGGGCCACATGCGTCCACTGGAACCTCTTGCCGGCACACCCCCGCCACAGATCGACATAGCCGGTGAGCGCCCGCTGCGCGGCCGCCGGGTCGGCGAAGTCCGTGACTCCCTCGGCGACCTGCATCGACGGGGTGGGCTGCTGCATGTGGTTCTTGGCGTAGACCGACACATACCCGCTGTTCTCGTAGGCGGGGGGCAGGTGCGCCCCGAACGAGCTCATGCACTCCGGCGGGTCGAACGTGGCCACAGTGGCCGGCGGCGCCTCGACGCGGGTCGTGACACCGGCATCCACCAGTCCGGTGTTTCCGGTGATCTCCTTGATCTCCTCAAGACCGAGCAGCAGCGGCGGAAGGGCCGCGGTGCGGACGGTCGTGTGTGCCGGAGGCCGCGTGGCGGTGGTTGTGGTGGCCGTGATCTCAGTCGACGGGGCGGACGTCGTATCGGGTTCGGCTGTGCCGGTGGCCGGACCACCGCCGCGGCCGAACACCAGCCAGGCGACCAACGCCAGGACGGCGGCCACCACGACCGCGATCAGCACCCCGAACAGCTTCCGGGGCCGACCACGCCGCGGCGGTTCCTGTGTCGGCCCGGGCGGGCGCTGACCCTGCGGAGGATTCGGCGGCGGCGCGAACGGATCACCGGCAAACGGTGCGCCCCCGAACGGATCACGTGGCGTGTCCGCGCCGCCCCCCACACCCGTCATGCCCGTCCTCCCTGACGACTCCCGGTCCGGCCGGTCACAGCACTCCGAAGCTCGACGTGATCCACCGCACCGGATCGGCGCAGCGGAACGGCGCGATTCCGCGCGAGTGCAGCCGGTTGCCGCTCGGCGGCTGCCCAAGCGCCGACACCACGAAATACCGATGTGCCAGAGGTCGTCCGGTCGACGGGTTCTCGACGGCGGCGACGATCGATCCCCCGTGCAGCCGGGTCAGCAGACTGCGCACCTCTTCATGCAGCAGCGCGCCGTCAGCCATGTCGTAGCGAGGCTGGTCGGAGGTGTCCCGCAGATATGCCGCACCGGAATTGGACATGATCAGACTCCAGTCGGAGCCCTCCACGCCGCGCAACACCCGCAGGGCGTCGAACTTCGACAGGATCACCGCAAGCCTGGGCTGCCCGGGCCCGATGGCCATCAGGACGTTGTTCAGCACCGCCCGCGGATCGCCGCCGCCGAACATCTGCGCGGGCAGCAGGTCCTGCAACTGATCACGAATCGCCTTGACCCGCAGCGGATCGAACATGAAGAAGACGCCGTCGGCGTTGGCGAAGAACCGGAACGCAGGCGTCCGCAGGTCACCGGACTCCATGTCCTCCCCCGCGACGTCACGCAGCACGAGGTACCGGCGAACCCCACCCCACATCCCGAGGGAGAACATCAGCGGCTCGCGCTGATGGCTCGACTGGGTCGCCACAGTGGGCGTCGGCGCGATCAGGCCGCGCTGGACGTACAGGGGATTCTCGTAGTTGACCGCGTAGGCCGCCGCAGTGGCTCGGGTCACCGGGCTCATCGCGACCCCGAGCCGCTCGCACAGCAGTTCAAGCTGTTTCACCAGCACGGCGATGTAGAGGCTCTTCCCAGTGGCGCGGGCACCCGCCATCGCGATGCAGATCGCGTGCCCCTCCCGCCATCCCTCGGGCAGTTCGAAATGACACACCGGGCACACCTCGACGGCAGGGCCCTGCAGGGCCCGACTCGCCTCGAAGGCCGGTGGCGGAGGACCGTTGTAGCCCGGCGGTCGGGTCCAGGTGTAGAACGGGCCGCAGTCGACGGGTGCGCCGGCGTAGGCCGAACCGACATCGTCGTGGTAGCGCTGTCCGCCGGCCTGCGCGGGCAACGTCCACAGATGCTCGACCGGGCTGAGGACGCTGAAGCAGCGGGGACACTTCGTCACATCGGCCTCGCCTGCAGCGCCAACGCCAACGGCACCACCACGCGTTCGATCACGCCCGGATTCGCCAGCATCGCGGCCGCGGCGTCATGACCGGGCGGCGGCGACGGCAACCGGGGGCCACCCGCGGCGTCCTGTCGGTGGTCATTGGACAGGGTGATCGTGGGAAACGACTGTCGCACAGCCTCGGTGGCGAAGTCCGTGCACACCACGGTGCGGGCGGGGCCAGGAGACAACCGGGACCACCGCGCACCGGCACACCATCGAGGCTGCGCGGCGCGCACCGCCGCCGACAGTTCGGCGCCGGGAACCGGTGGCACGCCCGCGACGTCAGCGCCGACGTAGACCGCCGAGACCTCGCCGGCTCCGACGGCGTCGGCCACTCCCACGACGATGTCGGCGACCGCGGCCACCGTGCCGTCGGTGAACCAGGTCCGCATCGACGCCGACGCGTCCATCGCCAGCACCAGTCCTTTCCCGGATGACGCGGCCTGACCGCGGCCGATCGCGTTGCGGGCGGCACTGCGTGCCGCGGCGGCCAGCGGGCCCAGCGGACGATCGGCGACCGCGCTGACCCCGACTTCGATCTGCTGACCACGCGGAGTCAACGTCGCGAAGACCACGCTCGCGTCGCCGCTGACGTCGACGGGGTCGAACACCACCTGCACGGGATCGACCTCGGCTGGGTTGTCGGGGGCGATCGTGAGGTGGATCGCGGTGCCGGGCGCGAACCTGGGCGCACCGACGGGTCGCACCGCGACCGACAACCCGGAGATCAGGCGCGGCAGGACCGCGTGGTGGGCGGAGTTACGGATCACGGGCTGTTCTGCGGCACAGCGTATCTCGAGCTCAACACCGGAGACCGCACCGGTGATCGACACCGAGATCGGCTGGTGGGGTATGTGCACGCGCTGATTGCGCGCGCCGACAACGTAGATGGGCATCAACGGCTCCGGGGTGTCACGGCGGTGTCGACGGCAAGCGGCGCGGTGCGCTCGACGTCGTGCACCAGCCTGCCGATCATCTTGCGGTGGCGGCGCAGCGCGCCGCCGGAGTCCTGACCCGTCCACTGCGCCATCAGCGCAGCCGCGGAATCGACTTCGGTGTCGGTGAATTCGTCAGTGGTCACGATATGCGCGGCAGCCTGCCGAAGCAGCGCTGCCACCGACGCGGTGCCGACTCCGTCGGTCGGCGCTGGATCGTCCTGCATGAGGCTCACCGCCACCAGCACCGGGGCACTGACCACCCCGGAGTCCACCAACGCGCAGACCCGGGAGACCGCGGCGACCGCACACGCGGGCAGCGCCGCCAGGCGATCGCAGCCTGCCGGGTGGGGTTGATGCCCCACCAGCGCCACCATCGACAGCGCCAACAGTCGCACCGCGGCATCCTCATGCAGCGCGCCCGGACGTTGCGCCGTGAGTTCGGCCTCCCACAGCGGGCAGTACGCACGCTGGTGAGTCTCGACATACCCCTGCTGCACCCAGGTCGTGAGGTCGGTGCCCCGCAGCGCTGCCCAGGCCACCGCCGTGTCGTCACGGTGCGCCTCGATCACCGCGGCGGACAGTTCGGACAGCCCCGCCGAGTCCGCGGTGCCCATCAGGGTCGGAAGCACCACGCGTCGCGTCAGCCGATGGTCCCCTGCGACCATGAGGAGGTCTCTGGGGTCCCACACCCGGGCCCCGGCCAGCGCATCGAACTTCGGTGAATCATGGATCCGCAGCCACCACAACGCAGCCCGGCGATCACCGGCTGTCTGGCGCGATGACTCCACGCCCTGTTGCAGGGACCACACGCCTCTGACGGCGGCGCGCAGCCACACACCGTCCCACGCCTGGGCGGTCCACAGTTGCGACGCTGTGGGCGCCTCGATGCCGAACGCCAACCAGTCCACGACGTCCGAGGGCACCGCGACCTCTCCGTCGGGCGCGGTCCTGCTCCGCAACAGCTGTTCGGCCAGCAGGAGCCTGGTCTGCACGTCGATCCGATCGCCGAGACGACGCGCCACCCCCGCGCCGACGTCCCCGTCGATGAGTGCTGGGACCACCTCGTGGGCCAGGCTGCGCCGGATCGCGTCGTCGGCGATGCCCGCGCGGATGGTCAGGTCCGCCAGTCGCAGCACCCTCACGGGACCGGCGTCGCGCGCCTGAGCGAGGCCCTGCTCGAGTGCGCTCGACAGCTCCGGGGGCACCGCACGACCATGGAAGGTGTACGGCGCATGCGGTATTCGGATCATCTGATCGAGCCAGACCGGATCGGTGACGGCTCGGGCCAGGTAGATCCGAGCGATCATCTCGCCGGCGGCACCGCCCACCTCCTGCTGCACCGCACGCCACGCATCAGCGGTGCTGACCCCGACGCGGTCGGCCACCACCGCCGACAGCGTGCGACCCACCGGCGAATCCAGTGCCGCCCCGCGCGGCGAATGCGCCGCGATGACCACTGCGGCCTCCTCCGCGGCGTCGGCGAACTCCGCGCGTGCGACCACGGCCATCGCCATCGGCCACGCCGGATGCAGGCCCTCGTCGCCCGCCGCCGCGGCGTAGTGGTCGATGTCGTGGAACAGTCGTCGGGCCGAGGACGAATCCAGAAGCGCCACTTGAGCCATCGCCGACCACGCGGTGACCTCGATGTGTTGGCCGCCTGCCGTCCGGTGCGGTTCCACACCGAGTTCGCCCAGCGACATGGTGGCCGCGTCGTCGATCACGACGACGCGTGGTGGAAGCGCAGCCAGGTCAGCCCGGGGCATGGCGATCAGATGCTGACCCGCACGCACGGCGGCCGCAAGACCGTCAGCGCGATCGAACGTCGAGAAGCTGAAGCGGGATGCCGTGCCGGCCGACATCAGAAAGCTCACCAAACCCGTCCACTGCGCGGCATCGTCGGGCGAGTCGACACCGAGAACCACGGGTGCCTGGCCCGCCATTGCCGCTGAGACCGCATCGAGGAGTCCCAACAGAGTTCCCAGGCGCCAATGCCGGGGGTCGAGCAGGAAGTCGATCACGGTGTCGGGGGTCACCGCGACACCCGGTTCCGGCGGGGTGGGCGCCAACTGCGCGGCGGCCACCTGGCCAGGACCGTAGGGGCGCAGCCAACCCGGCGAACGCCACCACTGGATCGGTCGCCGCCCCGACGGTTCGTCGGGACGGCGGTCCAACACGACATGGGCGAACACGTTGCCGGGGCGGCCGGTGGCATCCGAACCCGCGGGCACGCTGTGCCAGTGGGCGGCCCCGCCCGCGTCCAGCCGCCCGAATGCCAGTCGGCGGGACCCCTTCTCGAGGTCGTCGGGCGTCGGATACGCGGGCAGCGGCGGGTCCGGCTGGAACACCGTGCGCACGCCGGCCAGCAGTGCGCGCTCCTCGTCGGCGGAGATGTCGCCGACGCGCTCTTTGACCTGCCACCCGCCCGCGCTGCCCGCGGCGTCGAACGAGGTGTAGGTCAGCTGGCCGTACCTCGGTGCCGTCACTGTGGCGGTCCGGGCGGCATCGGGAACAGTCGCAGCGACTCGACGGGCGGGTCGAGCAGGGCGATTGTGCGCAGTCGCGCCGGCGACGGTGTGTTGACGAACAGGCGCAGCCACCCCGTGCTGAGGTCGCGGAGGTTGGCGGCCCAGAGTTCGCCGTTGCCGTGCGTGGTCAAGGCCGACCAGCGCAGTTCCTTCGACGGCGCGTCGGTGAGCCGGCCCTGCTCGTCGACGGGTGCGACGTCGACCGCGGCGCCGTCGCTGACCGACAACGGAATCCGGGAGGCGTTGTGGACCAGCACGAATGCCGGCGACCCGGGCAGGTCGTGTTCGGAGCGCATCGCCACCGTCGCGTGGGTGGGGACGCCGTGGTCATCGCGTCCGATCCTGATCGCGTACTGAAGCCGCAGCAGGCCCTCGTACTCGATGCTGCGGACCGCACCGAGCACGCGCTGCCCACGGGTGAAGGCCACCGGCGCCAGGTGCAGCGAGCACCCTGTGACCGGCAGCTGCCCCGACAGGTGCATCCCGCCGTACTTCTCGTACTCCTCGAGGGAGATCTCGAACTTCTTGCCAGTCAGGCCTTTTCGAGGATCATGCCCGCGGGGCGCGAGATGCACCACGACCGCGGCCGCCCCCGAGGGCCAGTCGAAGGTGATCACCTGCTTGTTGCAGTACTCCGCCAACTCCACGTCGCGGATCTCACCCGTCCGCACGGCCGACTGGGTGGTGCCCAGGGCCGCGTTGCCCGCCAGCACCGTCACGGGGGTGAAATAGGAGCGACTCCAGGCCGACGGCCACGACACCCCCGTCATCGTCGCGGTGGCCCGCCCGGACCCGTCGGTGCGCTCTGAAATCGGTTGTGTCAGACGCATGTCGAGGGACAACCCGATCTGGTCGAGCGCAGCCTCCGGAAGCTCGGCCGCATCCGCACCCGCACGGGGGCCGTCCTGACTGCGGTAGATCACCACCACGCCGTTACGGGGTGGCGTCCAGGTCAGATCGAAGACGCCGGGGCCGGAAGGGCTCACGACCAGATCGGTGACGGGCGTCAGCACCGCGGCCATCTCGATGTCGATCTGCGCGGCCTCGGAAAGGCGCATGACGCCGTCGACCGTGGCCGCACACCGCATGCGATAGGTGTAGCGCTGTCCGCCGACGGCTTCGGTGTCGACGAACCCCGAGAGGTTGTCGCTGGTCGCCAGGATCCGGAACTGTGGTCCGTCGCGTCCGTCGGCGTCGGCGGGGATGCGGTGCACGTGCACCGTCTCGACCCCCGGGGGAACCGTCCACTGCCCGATGACGCGGCCGTGATCCTCGCGGACGCTCACCCCGACCACGGGACTGACCAGCACGCCCTCGGCGTGCAACTCGGGCTGCGCGGCCAGGGCCGCGCTTCGGGTCGGACCGGTGTTGACCCACACCTGGAAGTGCCGAATCGCCCGCGCCGGCGGCCGCGCGTCGAATGTGTCGGTGCCGGTGGTGATCGCGACCACATCGGCACGGTCCGGCGAATACGGCCTGCTCTCCTCGGCCGAGATCACGCGGTAGACCACCACGGACTCGCCGCCGTGCGACGACGGCAGGAACACCGGCCAGGACAGCTGTCTGCCCGTCGTCGCGCCCGCGGCGTCGTGTCGGGGCACGATGGTCACCGCATGCGGATGACCGCGCGCCGGACCGAACGCAAAGGGCGCGAAATCGGCTGGGGAGAAATCGGTTTCAATGTTCTTACGTGGCGGTGGCGGCGCCGACAGGTGGGCCACCGAGATCATCGCGGTCTGTTCGACGCCCTCGGCGGCCAGCGGGCCGTCGGGCACCGACCGATGCCGGCCGGTGGGCGGTGGCGGGTCGGCATCGAGTTCGGCGAGCAGCGCGGCCAGCGACTCGGCGTGATCGGACACCGCGCCGGGCAGCATGGCGCGGATCTGCTCGACGTCACTGCGCCCCGAACGCAGCACCAGCCGCAGGTGCGCCTCCTTGAGCGTGCGGGCCGAGATCGCATTGGAGTCGATCAGCGCCTGCCGCCACGCCAGCAGAGCGGGCAGCCTGGCATCGTTGGCGGTTTCGGGGGCCGGGGTGGTGTCAGACATCAGAACACCATGTCCTCACCCGGGGGCTCGGCACGCTCGGTGCGTGTGATCATCACCGTGGCGTCGTCCGCACTGCCCGGCACTGTCGAGATCGGGACCTCGAAGATCGCGAACTCGTACGGCGGCAGACCGTCGCTCGCCTGGATCACGGCGGCCCGGTAGCCCAGGCCGACCCTGGTGAGCGCGAGGTCGTCGATGGCCACGGTGCCGCGGCCCGCGGTGACGGCGGCGTTGGTGAACAGCGACGCGTCGAACGGCGCGGCGCGGCCGGGACGGTGGTCGGTGATGCCCGCCGAAAACTGCTCTGCCGGCACCTGACGGCCCAGGGCGGGGATCGCCACCAGGCCCGCGAGCGACTCGCTGATCCCACCCGACTGGTGTGCGGTGTCCTCCAGGAACATCTGCTCGACCCGGGCCCACAGCGCATCCGCCCCGGTCGGCTGAACCCGGCCCGAGGCCACCGCCACCGACCACTGGTCCAAACCGGAACCGGTTCCCACGCCCGGCATTCGGAACAGCGTCACCGGGTCCTCCCGCAGCTGCTGTGCCGCCGCGGCGACCAGATCGTCCCAGGGCCGACTCAGCCAACCCAGCGCATAGAGTCTGCGCTGCACCGCGTGGGCCGCGTTGGCGGCGTGCTCGGGGCTGGGGTCCGCCACGCCGACCTGCGTTGAGCGGGGCAACCCGTCGAACAGCTGGCCCGGCTCGGGTCGGGCCGCGGGTGCGGGACCGAACGGTGCCCGCAGCACGGTGCCCACCACCCGGCTCCAGGCCAGCAGCTGGCCGTACGCCGAGGACAGCCGTGCGACGTCGTTGCACGCGGTGCGCAGATTGGCCTGCATCACCTCCAGCTGGCTCTCCTGGGATCTTCGCAGATTCATCTCGGCGAACAGGTCCCGCTGCGCGAGGAGGAACAACACCAGCGACACCACGATGTAGAGCCCGATCAGCACGCCGCCGGTGGACAACGCGAACGACCAACTCACCCAGCCGAACGCCGCGATCGCGAGCAGGATCACCAGCACCGCGAACAGCGCCCAGGAGAACGTCTTGAGGATCAGACCGATCGCCCGCTGGCGGGCCCGCAGCTGCTCGTCGACACCGCCCTGCTGGGCGGCGGCCTGAATGCCGGCGACCAATTGGCCCACTTCGGTGCGGGCCCGCTGCAGGAAGTCGACCAGGATGGACGAGACCTGCACGGCATAGCTTTTCGCGCATGCCGCCTGCCAGTTGTCCAGTTCGGTGCTGGTGGTCCGGGCTTCGACACCCGCCGCGGGGTCCTGGTATGCGCGCCGCAGGCGGTCTCGCAGGGTGGTCGCCCCGAGCACGTCGGCGGCCTCCACCGCGTCGACGCCGATCACCGCGGCCAACGAGGTCGGAATCCCGGCGAACTGTTCGGCGGTGCTGGGCACCACGTCGGCGGAGTTGGCCACCACACCGACTCCGGAACCGATCTGGATGGGCTCCAGTCCACCGGCGCGACGTCCGCCGTCGGCCAGGGTCAGGGCGCCGTTGACGAAGTCGGTCCACAATGCGCTGAGGTCCTGCCGCGCGAGGTGCTCACCGGGCGGCGGTCCGCCCAGCGCGCTCGAGAGGGTTTCCGCGCTGCGGCCCAGATCCTGCCAGTCGGCCAGTTCGGTGTTGGCCACCACCGAAAAGGCTGAGTTCGTCCGGCCGAACACCGTGCCCTGCACGGTGCTGGCGACCACCGAACGCGCCGAACCCAGCACCGCCGACAACCATGCCGATGGAGCCCTTCGCAGCGCCGCGCCGATGAACCGGAAGAACATCTTCAGCGCCGTGCCGATCGAAATGGACTGCGCCGCTTCGTCGGTGCCGCTGATTCGGGGTCCGCGCAACACGTCGCGGTGTTTGGTCCACAATGCCTGAGCCATGGCCCGGGTGGCCGTTGGGACGTCCTCGATGTAGACCACCGGGACCTGCCCGCCCCGCGGAAGGGGAAGGCGCCCGCTGGGGTCGAACAGTTGCGCGCGCAGCCTGGCCTCGACGCGCGTGGTGTCGAGGCGCCGGTAGAACCCACGAACCGCACGCACGGTCTGCCCCGGCAGGATCTCCAACTGGTCGAAGGGTGTCTGCTCGACGCCGGCCCACAGACCGGTGGCGCCTGCGACGACGGGGGCGACATGCTGTGCCAGGTCCAGTGGATCGGTGAGGCGACCCCACGGCACGGCCCCCAACCCGGGGCCGGCCGAGTCCTCGGGAGCGACCAGCAGGTTGTGCCAGCCCTCGAGGACCAGGGCCAGATCGGGGGTCACCGGCTCGCTGCCGCCTCGCGTGATCAACATGCGCAACAGCGTGATCCGCGCGCCCATCGAACTGCTGCGCACGGTCTGCTCGACGGCCTGCTCGACGGCCAGTCCGACGCGTTCATCCGCCGGAGCGTCCATCGGCACCAGCACCACGACCCGGATGCGGTCGTACCGCTGCGCGGTCAGCAGCTGCTGAAGCTGCACGGGCTCGCTGCACCCGTCCCGGACCAGTGTCGCCGCGGTGGACACCCCGCCGACGTCGCGCGCGTCGACCCACACGAAATCGGCGAGCAGCCCGGCCGCCGAGTAGTCGCCCAGCAGCGCGACGATGTGCTCGGTGTGTGCGCGCGCGACGACAAGGACTGTCAGCGCGCGCGGCGATGCGGTGCTCATGGTCAAAACGTCCCGCCCTCCGGAATCACCACCGGGCTTCCGTCGTCCACCAATGCGGCCGCGCCCGCCCCGCTGACTCCGGCCGCCAGCGCGGCCGCCTCCCGGTCCAGCAGCTTGATCAGCGTGTCGGTGGCCCAGTACACGTCGGGCGCGAGGTCACGGAAGATCGGTGTCTTGGCGGCCTTGGACCGGGTCCCCACGGTCGTGAAGGCCCCGTCGGGAGCTGCGCCGGGTGCGCCCGCGGGCAGGTACTGCGCCGCGACGTCGCGGATCGTGGCCAGCCACGTCTGCGCGGCCTCGTGTCGCTCCTGGGCCGTCTGTGCGGCGGCCACCGGTCCGACCCGGGATGTCACACCGGGCGCGGTGCTGCCCGACTGCAGGAAGTCCCGCAGCAGGCCCGCGGCCGACAGTTCGACGATGCCGCTGGCCGGGTCCTGCGTGTGCGAGTCGTAGAGGGCGCGCAGCACGCCGTAGGGCCGCAGCGAGCGCATGACCGGCGGCTCATGCGACTGCGCGATGGCCAGCAGGATGCTCTCCAACACCGCGGGCAGCCAGTCGTAGGGCGCCAGGAACTCCGACGGCGGGGTCAACAGCGGATTCGGGAAGTCCACCCACGTCGAGGTTTCACCGTCGAAGATGCGCACGGGTTCGGCGTAGGGCGAGGCCGGGATCTGGATCCTGCCCAGCAGCTGTCCGAGGAACCAGCCCGCGGTCATGACCCGGCGTTCGTCATCGGTCATCGGCAGCGACGCCGACAGCGGCCGGGACCGGCGCCAGCGCCAGAATCCCTTGCGGCCCGGCCCTGCGATCTGCGACCACTGTTGGGCGGCCGGCTTGAGCACCGAGTCGAACGCCAGCGGCGAATAGTTCGGGTAGGAGCCGAAGATGTCCACCCGGGTGACGTTGTCCTCATCCGACAGCGACCGGTCGTAGTTGTCCCGGCTGGCCTGGTCGATGCGCGGGTTGGCGCGCAACACCTCGGCCAACGCCTCGGCGACGGGCTGACCCAGGAAGGGCACATCGGAGAACTTGTAGCGGTACTCGACCTGTCTGCCCGGGTGCACCCGCTGCAGCGCCTGGTCGTTGACGCTGGCCAGCGGCCTGGCCAACGACAGCGCCTCAGCGAACTTTGTGGCGATGTCGCGCCGCCGGTTGGCCAGCTCGGACTCCGAGGCACCCACCCCCGCCACGAAGTCCCGCAGCGACACCCTGCAGAACTCCTCGAAGGCCTCACCCGGCCGCTCAACGTAAAGCCGTGCGCGGCCGAGCAGTTCGTGAGTACGGGTGTGCACGTCGAATTGAGCCATCGACGGCACCCGGGCTCGTCCCGTCTCGGGGTCGGTACCCAGGGCGCGGGTCACCCACGTCGCGGTCCGGGAGATCAGGCCGCCGGGAGCCGAATAGCCTCCGCTGGTCCGCCATTGGCCCAGGATCACACTGGCGGCGGCCTCGTCGATCGCTCCGCGCAACGGGATCATCGCGCCGGTGCCCGCGACGGCCTTCGGCAGGTCAGTCTCGTACCGCGCCTTGAACGCCGCCGAACTGATCAGCAGCACTTCGTTGTTGGCCTCGGCGAAACGCGGCGGGACCAGTTCGTCCGCGTCGGCGGGCCATGCCGAGTACTGATCGGTCGACAGGCGCGCCAGGCCGACATCCGACGGCGGATCAGCACGGGCCTTCTCCAGAAGGATCATCGCCTCACCGAGCGACTCCCGCAGCGGCGCAAGCAGTTCCGGTCCCATCACCCGCATGGTGTCGGCGATCCGGGCGGCGGCGTCGGCGAACAGTTGGCGCCGCACGCTGGCCCGGAAGCCGTCGAGCGCGGTGCCCAGCACCTGGTCTGCGTTGGTCATCACCCCGTGCAGTGAGCGCAGCGCGGCGTCCACCTGGGGCGGGACGGCGACGATGTCGGGCGGCCCCATGCTGCCCAGCTGAGCGACGCCGGGCGCCAGAGCGTCGTCGATGTAGCGGCGCAGTCTGTCCACGAGTTCCCGGGCATACGGCAGGCCGAGGTTGGCGACCGCCACGCCGACCATCCGCTCGAGGCGATCGGCGAACTCGTTGTGCCAGGCAAAGGCCATCACGTACGCGGCCTCGGCGCAGGCCCGGGCCAGCTCGGCGCGCCGGTTGTGCAGTGCCTGCCGGAAGATCGGCGTCCACTGCTCGGCGTTCATGCCCTGCGGATTGGGCAGGTAGCCACGCAGTTGCCGGTCGATCAGGCCGTTCACGGTGGCGTTGACGGCCTCGGGTGGGAATGCGCCTGCACCAATCCAATTGCCCAGGATGCCGACCCGGGTCTGCTCGTCGCTGACCGACGCGGGCAACCTCAACTCGGTGCAGTGCGCCTGCCACTGGCTCGACAGCAGTGAATCGAGCTGTTCGGTGCTCGACGCCGGGTTCCCGGTCTGCATGTGGCCGAAGAGCAGTTTGTCCACCGCGCTGCGGGCCAGGCGTTGCGCGGCGTACTCGGCGTAGCGGTCGCGCCCCATCGACAGGCTGGAGAACCCATAGGTGCCCCAGGGCAGCACATCCCACGTCGCGATGCCCCACCCGAGCAGGTCTCGGTCACCTTCGGGCGATGCGGTGTTACCCAGGTCGTAGGACACGAACTGGTCACTGGCCCGGCCGCTCATCATCAGGGCCGCCAGACCGCGGGCCAGACCGCGGTAGACCGCGTACTGCGAACCGTCGCCGAACTGCGTGCGGTCGGCACCGATGTAGCGACCGACCGGGAAGACCCGCGCGAAGGGGATCGGCTCCCCTTCGCCGTGCTGCTGGCCCAGCGCGCGCAGGATGCGCACATCATGCTCGCGTGCGGCGCCGGACTGACTGGCGACGATCTCACCGAGCATCGCCAATGCGTTGGCGCGCACGCCGATTCGGGCACTCTCGGGCAGTGACTCGAAGATGTCGGGAGTCACCATGAACACGCCCATGAGCTTGGGGTCCAGGCCCGTGACCAGGGTCAGCAGCCGGCAGACGTCAAGCGCCATCGACGCGCCCGCGCCGCCGGCCATCGAGGACACCACCAGCACCAGTGGCGGTTCGTTGGGGTCGAACCGTCCCATCCCCGGCACATCCGCCGACGCCATCGCCGAGATCGTCTCCACCCGGAACAGCGCGTCCCACGCGGACTGCAGGCGCGCGTGGATCTCGCTGGCCTTCGACAGCGTGATCATGCGGCCGATCGCGCGGTACTGTCCGGCACCCGCCGAGATCGGGTTGGTGACCTCCTGGGGATTGCGGGGCGCCCAGGTCGCGATCGTGTCGAGGCTGTTCTCGGCGACGAGGCGTTGTGAGAGCGCGCCGTCGAGGATCGCATAGCTGCTGCCCTGCGGACCGCAACCGATGTAGCTGCCCCCCTGGGCCGGAACGTTGGCCAGACCCTCGGGTCCGGACTCGGCCGCGCTGGGCACATCGATGTGGACGAACTGCCAGCCGGGCAGGAGTCTGTCGATACCGGCGGCGTGCAGTTCCGAGCGCAGTTGGTCCATCATGAACGCCAGCGTGGCGCCGCCGGAGCCGCCGCATCCCACTACCAAGAATCGACGCATCAGCTTCCTTCCCTAAAGGGGTCGAAGGGTTCGTGTTTCGGCGGCGGTGGCCCCCCCGGGGGCGGGCCCTGGGGCTGTG